>JANWKR010000064.1 GCA_025451275.1 Steroidobacteraceae bacterium | reverse complement strand
CGGCAACAGCGCGGTGTTCTTCATCGGCCTGATCGTCATCGTGATGGGCGTCGGGCTGCTCAAGCCGAACGTGTCGGGTTTGGTGGCCTCGCTCTACCCGGAGGGCGTCTCGCGCCGCGACGCCGGCGTCTCCAACTTCTACATGGGCATCAACTCGGGCGCGCTGCTGGGACCGATCCTCGTGCCCTGGGTCGCCGACCGCTACGGCTACCATGCCGGGTTCGTGCTGCCGGCCATCGGCATGGCGCTCGGCGTCGTGCAGTTCCTGTGGACGCGCCGCTTCCTGCACGGCGCGGGACTTGCCCCCGCGCACGAGCGTGGCTCGTGGACGCCGGTGATGCTGTTCCTCGCGGCGGTGGCGGCGGTGGTGGCGCTTGCGCTCACCGGCACCATTCACCTCGACGCCGCGCTCATGAGCTCGTCCGCTTCCTGGGCCTACGCGCTGCTGGCCGCCGCCTACTTCGTCTACCTGTTGTTCTTCGCCGGCCTCGGCGCCGTCGAGCGCAAGCGCGCCTGGGTGATGGTGGCGCTGTTCATCGCCTCGGTAACCTTCTGGCTCGGCTACGAGCAGCAGGGCGCCTCCTTCAACCTGTTCGCCGAGCGCTACACCGACCTGCACCTGTTCGGCGTCCCGATCGCCGCCGGCCAGCTGCAGGCGGCGAGCCCGATCTTCGTCATCACCTTCGCGGGCGTCTTCGCCTGGCTGTGGATCGCGCTCGCCCGGCGCGGCTTCGATTTCGTGGTGTCGACCAAGTTCGGACTCGGCCTCATATTCCTCGGCCTCGGGTTTTTGGTCATGTACTTCGCCGCCGAGCGGGTGCTCAGCGGCGTCACGGTGCTGCCGTACTGGCTGATCACCACTTATTTCCTGCACACCTGCGGCGAGCTGTGCCTCTCGCCCGTCGGCCTGTCGTGGATGTCGAAGCTGGCGCCGCCGCGCTTCGTCGGCCAGGCGATGGGCATGTGGTTCCTGTCGCTGGCGCTCGGCAGCAATCTCGCCGGCCAGCTGACCGGCAACTACGACAAGAGCCACCTCGAGTCGCTGCCGGCGCTGTTCCTGTCGATCTTCTGGTATGGCGTGATCGCCGGAGCGGTGATGCTGGCGCTCACGCCGCTGCTCAAGCGGCTGATGTCCGGAGTGAAGTAACAGAGCTGAACGCCAAGGGAGTGTCCATGTCGAGACTGTCCGCCTGCGCCGTGAGCGGCGCGCTCGTCCTGTTCCTCGCCGCTTGCTCGCAGCAGGCGGGAGTGCCCCCGCCCGTGGTCGCCGGCGCGCCGCGCGCCGAGAGCGCCGACCAGTTCGTCGCGC
Organism: Steroidobacteraceae bacterium; assembly: GCA_025451275.1. Classification (GTDB taxonomy): domain Bacteria; phylum Pseudomonadota; class Gammaproteobacteria; order Steroidobacterales; family Steroidobacteraceae; genus 13-2-20CM-66-19. The sequence goes on along the minus strand of JANWKR010000064.1, from coordinate 6,679 downwards.
GCGTCAACCGCGAGCTCACGGTGCTGTCGCAGGAGGTGCAGGCCGCCGGCTACACGCAGGACACCTTCATCACCGTCGACACGCAGCTGCTGAACGCCAGGAGCAACGACCGCTACCTCGGCTATCTCAGCCGGGCGGTGGCCGACTCCAAGCGCTTCGACGGCCAGCAGCTCTCGCCCGCCACCGCGCGCGCGCTCATGAAGCTGCGCCTCAACGTGCCGGCGCCGGCCCCGTCGGATGCCGACAAGCGCGCGCGCCTCACCCAGCTGGAGGCAGAACTCGCCGCCAAATACGGCGAGGGCAAGTGGTGTCCCACGGGACCGCAGTCCTGCAAGAACCTCGACCAGCTGTCGGAAGTCCTGGCGAACAGCCGCAACTACGACGAGCTCACCCAGGCGTGGAAGGGCTGGCACGACGTCGGTGCCGGCATGCGCGAGGACTACATCGAGTTCGTGAAGCTCGCCAACGAGGGGGCGCGCGAGCTCGGCTTCAAGGACCTCGGCGTCATGTGGCGCGCCGGCTACGACATGCCGCCGGAGCAGTTCGACGCGCTCTCCGAGCACCTGTGGCAGCAGGTGAAGCCGCTGTACGAGGGGCTGCACTGCTACGCGCGTGCGCGGCTCGCCCGGCGCTACGGCGAGGACAAGGTGCCCCCCGGCAGGCCGATCCCGGCGCAGCTGCTCGGCAACATGTGGGCGCAGACCTGGAACAAGATCTACCCCGACATCCTCAAGCCCTACCCGGCCGTCAACGTCGAGACCGCGGACGCGCAGCTAAAGGCCCAGAAGTGGGACGCGGTGCGCATGGCGCGCTCGGCCGAGACGTTCTACGCCTCGCTCGGCTTCCCGCAGCTGCCGCAGACGTTCTGGGAGCGCTCCATGCTGTCACGGCCGCGTGACCGCCAGGTGGAGTGCCACGCGAGCGCCTGGGACATGTTCAACCCGCCCGACGTGCGCATCAAGGCGTGCCTCGCGCCGAACGACGAGGACCTGTACACCATCTACCACGAGGAGGGGCACGTCTATTACTACCTGAGCTACGCCAGCCAGCCGTACCTGTTCCGCGACGGCGCCAACGACGGCTTCCACGAGGCGATCGGGGATACGGTGAACCTGTCGGTGACGCCGGCCTATCTGGCCAAGATCGGCCTCATCCAGGCCGTGGCGCCGAGCCGCGAGGCGCTCATCAACCAGCAGATGAAAATGGCGCTCGAGAAGATCGCGTTCCTGCCGTTCGGGCGCCTCATCGACCAGTGGCGCTGGAAGGTGTTCGCCGGCGAGATCACGCCCGCCAACTACAACAGCTCGTGGTGGGAGCTGCGGCGCCGCTACCAGGGCGTATCCGCACCGCTGCCGCGCAGCGAGGCCGACTTCGACCCGGGCGCCAAGTACCACATCCCGGCCAACACCCCGTACATGCGCTACTTCCTGTCCGTCATCCTGCAGTTCCAGTTCCACAAGGCGCTGTGCGCGGCCGCCGGCAACCACGGGCCGCTGTACGAGTGCTCCAACTACGGCAACGCCGCCGCCGGCGCCAAGTTCGCCCAGATGCTGCAGCTCGGCGCCTCGGTGCCGTGGCAGGATGCGCTCGAGAAGCTCACCGGCAGCCGTGACATCGACGCCGGCGCCATCACCGAGTACTTCCAGCCGCTGCTGCAGTGGCTGGCGGAGCAGAACAAGGGACAGCCGTGCGGCTGGTAGCCGCGCGCGGTCGGGTTACTCGGTAACGCGCACGTCGGTGACGAAGTACTCGGTGTCGCCGAAGCACGAGCTCGGCACCCACTTGTGCTGCTCGTAGTGCAGCGCCATGCGCTTGCCGACCGCGGCGTTGAGCTTCTGCGCCACCGCATCGTCGCGCACGGTGAACTGGAACTTCTCGGCCACCGTGCCGGGCATGGTGACCATGGCCATCTCGCCTTCCCAGGTCTTGCACAACCAGCCCTTCTTGGAGAACTTCTGCACGTAGCCGGCGCGCTCGCCGTCGGCGTAGGACCAGTGCAGCGTCAGCCAGCTGAAGCCGGCCAGCACCGCCAGCAGTGCGATGACGACCCCGATCACGATCTTGCCCATAGTGCGCCCCGCCGCGCAGTCGGCGGCTCTTTTGTCCAAGCATAGCGCGCCGCACGGCCGGTTTGCGGTTCCCGCGCCACAATCTTGTGGCGCGGTGCGGGCTGCTTCTGCAACTATGCACACTGCGCGGCGGGGGTAGTGCGCGCCGCCTTGGAGAATAACGATATGAAGGATCCGGGCGCGGAACTGACGCTGCGGGGAGTGATCCTGGGCGTGGTGATCACGGTGGTGTTCACCGCGGCCAACGTGTACTTCGGCCTGCGGGCCGGGCTCACCTTTGCCACCTCGATCCCGGCGGCGGTCATATCCATGGCGGCGCTGCGCGCGCTGATGGGCGTGACCATCCAGGAGAACAACATTGTGCAGACGGTGGCCTCGGCCGCCGGCACGCTGTCCTCCATCATCTTCGTGCTGCCCGGCATGATCATGATCGGCTGGTGGACCGGCTTCCCCTACTGGATGTCGTTCTTCATCTGCCTGTTCGGCGGCATCCTCGGGGTCATGTACTCGATCCCGCTGCGCCGCGCGCTCGTCACCACCTCCGACCTGCCCTACCCCGAAGGGGTGGCCTGCGCCGAGGTGCTCAAGTGCGGCTGCGGCACCGCCGGCACCGGGGTCGAGGAGAGCAACGCGGGGCTGTCGGCGCTCCTGTGGGGCTCGGTGGTGTCGGGGGTGTTCTCCCTGATCACGGCGACGCGCCTCTTCGCCAGCGACGTGGTGCGCAACTTCCGCCTCGGCGCGGGCGTCTCCGGCTTCGACTTCTTCCTGTCGTTCGCGCTGTTCGGCGTCGGACACCTGGTGGGGCTGTGGGTCGGGGTGGCGATGCTCGTCGGCCTGCTCATCTCCTGGGTGTGGGGCGTGCCGCACTTCTCGGCGCTGACGCCCGACATGGCGCATCTGACCGATGCCGCCTCGCTCGCCCATCTGGCGCGCGACACCTGGAGCCACAAGGTGCGTTTCGTCGGCGCCGGCACCATCGGCGTGGCGGCGGTGTGGACGCTCGGCAAGCTGGTGCAGCCGGTGGCCGCGGGGCTGCGCTCGGCGCTCGTCGCGCAGCGCGCCCGCTCAGCCGGCCAGGGGGCGCTCTTGCCGCGCACCGAGCAGGACATTCCCATCGGTCTCGTCGGGCTCGCCTCGCTCGTCTGCATCCTGCCGGTCGGGGTGATGCTGGCGATCTTCGCCCGCAGCAGCGGCCTCGGCGCGCACCTGGGCTTCATCGTCGTCACCGGCGTGCTGTACGTCGCCATCATGAGCTTTCTCATGTCGGCGGTGTGCGGCTACATGGCCGGCCTCATCGGCGCCTCCAACAGCCCGCTGTCGGGCCTCGGCATCCTCTCGGTCATCGGCTACGCGCTCATCCTGGTCTTCGGGCTGCGCAGCGAGGTGTCGCCGGAGTTCGGCAAGGCGCTGGTCGCGCTGTCGCTGTTCGTGACCGCGGTGGTGTTCGCGAACGCCGCCATCGCCAACAACAACCTGCAGGATCTCAAGACCGGGCAGCTGGTGGACGCCACTCCCTGGAAGCAGCAGGTGGCGCTGGTCATCGGCGTGGTGGCGGGCGCGGCCATCATCCCGCCGATCCTCGACCTGCTGAACCAGGCTTACGGCTTCGTCGGCGCGCCCGGGCCGCCGCGCGAGCACGCGCTGCCCGCGCCGCAGGCCGGCCTCATCTCCGCCCTCGCCCAGGGAGTGCTGCAGCACAACGTCGACTGGAGCCTGATCCAGATCGGCGCCGCCATCGGCGTGGTCATCATCGTGGTGGACGAGCTGCTGCGGCGCTTCAGGCCCGGCACGCATCTCTCGCCGCTCGCGGTCGGCTTGGGCATGTACCTGCCCACGCAAAGTACGCTCATGGTGGTGGCGGGCGCGGTGGCCGGCTGGGTCTACGACCGCCACGTCGGCCGGCTGCCGCGGGGCGAGGCCAAGAAGCAGCTCGGCGTGCTGCTCGCCTCCGGCATGATCGTCGGCGAGGGCCTGGTGGGCGTGGCGGTGGCCGCGCTGGTCGCCTTCTCCGGCCAGGACTTCCCGCTGGGGCTGGTCGGCGATGCGTTCGCCGACGGGGCGGCGGTGTGGCTCGGCGCGCTCGCGTTCGTGCTGGTGATCTACCTGCTGTACCGGCGCCAGGCGCGCGCGCTCGCCACGCCCGCGCCTTGAACTCAGACCCGCGGCTTGCGCACCAGCAGGTGTCCGAGCCAGCTCACGATCCAGACGATGATCGCGGTGAGGAGCGCGGCGCGGAAGCTGGCCACGTGGAAGCCCGGCACGAGCCAGGCGGCCAGTCCCACCATCGCGGCGTTCAGCACGAACAGGAACAGGCCGAGGGTGAGGATCGTCACCGGCAGGGTGAGGATGAACAGGACCGGCCGCACGATGGCATTCACCAGCCCCAGCACCAGCGCGGCGATGAGCAGCGTCGTGGTGGAGCGGACGTGCACGCCCGCGACCGCCTGGGTGGCGATCCACAGGCCGGCGGCGGTGATCACGAGGCGCAGCAGAAACGACATCATGCGGGGGCTCCCGGGCGCGAAAGTTTTTCCACGAACACCTTGAGGCGGGTCAGGGCCTGCTGCCAGCTGGTGCGCAGCCGCCAGTACTGGGTGTCCCACTCGCCTCCCGCCGGGAACCCCGAGCCGAGCAGCCGCACGATGGTGCCGCCGGGCACGGGGTCGAGGATGAAATCATCCACCATGACGCTGTCGGTGCGCGGCAGGTCCCGCGCCGGCAGGTACAGCAGCTTCAGCCGCCGTCCCGGCTCGAACACGTCGATGCGCGCCTCGAACTCGGTCACCCGGTCGACGCTGGCGCGGAACAGCCCGCCCGGGCGCGGCGCGATCTGCGCCTCGGGCGAACACCAGCGCATGAGGTAGTCCGCCTCGGTGAGCGCGCGCCAGACCGCATCGACGTCCGCGCGGATGTCGACGCGGTGCGCATAGCCCCGCTCTCTGTCGCCCATGGCGGCATTGTGCCATTCTGGCCGCCAAAGCCGGAGGTCTCATGGCACTCGTGCACCTGGCAATCGGGCTCGCCCTGGTCGAGTTCCTGGTGTTCGGCTGGGCGGTGGGCCGCGCCCGCGTCACGCACGGCGTGCCGGCGCCGGCCACCACCGGCCATGCCGTGTTCGAGCGCTTCTTCCGGGTGCAGATGAACACGCTCGAGCAGCTGGTGATATTCGTCCCGTCGATCCTGCTGTTCGCGCACTACGTCAGCCCCTACGTCGCCGCGCTCCTCGGGGCGCTGTTCATCATCGGCCGCGCGGTCTACTTCGTCGGCTACACCAGGGCGGCCGAATCCCGCCACACCGGGTTCCTGCTGAGCATCGTGCCCAACGCCATCCTGCTCTTCGGGGGGATCGTGGGCGTGGTGCGCGCGCTGTTCTAGGCGGCCAGGCTCAGGCGGGCGAGCGCGGGCGGCGCAGCAGCGCGACCGCGAGCGGCACCAGGGACGCGGCGACGATGCACAGGGTCACCACGCCGAAGTTCTGCTTCACCAGCGGGATGTTGCCGAACAGATAACCGCCCCACACGAACAGCATCACCCAGGCGCAGCCGCCGAGCAGGTTCCAGGCGAGGAAGCGCGGGTAGGGCATGCGGCCGACGCCGGCGACGAACGGCGCGCAGGTGCGCACGATGGGCACGAAGCGCGACAGCGCGATGGCCATGGCGCCGTGGCGGGCGAAGAACGCCTCGGTCTGGCGCAGGTACTCCACCTTGAGGAAGCGATAGCGACCCGAGAAAGCCGGCGGTCCGATCGCGCGCCCGATGGAGTAATTGGTGATGTTGCCGAGCACCGCGGCCGCGCCGAGGATGACGCTGGCGAGCGGGGCGCTGAGCGTGCCGCTGGTATCCACCGCGGCGAGCGCCCCGACCGCGAACAGCAGCGAGTCGCCCGGCAGGAACGGCGTCACCACCAGTCCGGTCTCGCAGAAGATCACCGCGAACAGGATCGGGTAGATCCATACGTCGTAGCGGGTCAAGAGCTCGACCAGGTGGCGGTCGAGATGCAGGACGAGATCGATGAACCACGCGAGCATCGTCGCGAGGATACGGGTTGCGGCGGGCGGGTGCTAAGCCCGCAGCCGTCGCCTACGGCACGAAGGCGCGGGCGGTGAGCTGCGACGCTCCCGGCGTGTGGTGATGCCGGAGCGTGTCGAGGCCGAGGCGCACGTCGGCGTCCCGCGTGGCGAGCGAGGCACCGCCCGGGATGATCTCGGCGGGGGCATCGCCGGCGCCGTCCTCGACGATGTCCGGCACCAGCCCCTTGCCCTGGATCGAGGCGCCCGAGGGGGTGAAATAGCGCGACGTGGTGAGCTTGATCGCCCCGCCGCGGGTGAGCGGCATGACGGTCTGCACCGAGCCCTTGCCGTAGGTGCGGCGGCCGATGAGGAGCGCGCGGCCGTGGTCCTTGAGAGCCCCGGCGACGATCTCGGAAGCCGAGGCCGAGCCGCCGTTCACCAGCACCACGAGCGGCGCGCCGTTGATGAGATCGCCGGGCGTGGCGTCCATGCGGAAGCGCGCCTCGGAGGTGCGGCCGTCGGCGGTGACGATGACGCCCGAGTCGAGGAAGTCGTCCGCGACCGCGACGCCAGCCTCCAGCACTCCGCCTGGATTGTTGCG
>JANWKR010000063.1 GCA_025451275.1 Steroidobacteraceae bacterium | reverse complement strand
GTCGTAGAACGGCGGGTTGCCGTGCGCGCTGCGCGCCTCGGCGCGCGGCACCGCATCCGGCACGGTTCCCGCGTCGGCGGGCGGCGGAGGCGGGGGCGTCGCCACGGGTGGCGGCGGCACGGCGGACTGCGGGCGGTGCGCCACCATCGAGCAGCCGCCCGCGAGCAGCGCACCGAGCGCGACCGCCAGGCGGACACGGGGGTGCGGTGCGATCACGGCGCGGCGGCCGGCGGCGCGCTCACCGGCGCCACGCGCTGGCTCAGCGCCTGGGCCAGGTCGTACACGGCCATGACGTAACGGGCGCTGGCGTTGTAGCGCGAGATCACATAGAAGTTGTGGAAGCCGACGCGGTAGGCGGGACCGTCGGGCTGCTCCGCCGAGAGCAGCAGCGCCGGGGTGTCGCCGGGGACGTCGAGCAGCACCTTCACGCCGTGCGCGCCCAGGCTGTCCACGGTCTCGTTCAGCTGCAGGTTGTGCGGCTCGATCTGGAAGTTCGGGTCGGGCTCGAGGCGCGTCTCGGCCAGCACCGGGCCGCCGGGCGTCCAGCCGTATTCGCGCAGGTAGTTCGCCACGCTGGCGATGATGTCGTCCCAGTCATTCCACAGGTCGCGCCGGCGGTCGGTGTTCGCGTCCACGGCGTAGCGCCGGTACTGCGAGGGCATGAACTGCGGCGCGCCGAGGGCGCCGGCATAGGAGCCGGTCACGGTGCGCGCGTCGAGCTTGTTCTCCTTGGCGAGCATCAGGAACTGCTCGAGCTCCATGCGGAAGAATTTCTCGCGCGGCGGGTAGTCGAAGGCGAGCGTCGCGAGCGCATCGATGGCGCGGTAGCGGCCGGTGTTGCGTCCATAGTGCGTCTCGACCCCGAGGATCGCCACGATGTACTCGGCGGGCACCTGGTACCGCGCGGCGGCGTGCTCGAGCGCGTCGCGGTGCTCGGTCCAGAACTGCACGCCGTCGCTGATGCGCTCCGGGGTGACGAAGCGCTCCTTGTATTCCCACCACGGCGCGACCTTCTCCACCGGCCGGGTGATGGCCTCGATGATCTTCGGCTGCGGTTGCGCCGCGGACAGCAGCTTTTTCACGTCGCGCCGGCGCAGGCCGTCCTTCGCCACCACCTCGTCGATGAAATTGGCGATCTCCGGACGCTTCAGGTCGAAGCGCGGCGCCAGCGCCGGGGCGGGCGCAGGCTGTGCAGTGGCCGCGGCACAGGCGACCACGGCCACGAAAAATGATGAGCGCGGGTTCAAGAGCCGATGAGCTTCCGCCGTGAGTACAGCGCCATGAGAATACCGAAGCCAGCCAGCAGCGTCACGACCGAACTGCCGCCGTAGCTCACCAGCGGCAGCGGCACGCCGACCACCGGCAGGAGCCCGGTGACCATGCCGGCGTTGATGAACACGTAGACGAAGAAGGTGAGCGCGAGCGAGCCGGCCAGCAGGCGCGCGAACGTCTCCTGCGTCTGCGTGGCGAGGTAGATGGCGCGGCCGACGACGAACACGTACAGCAGCAGCAGCAGCAGCAGGCCCAGCAACCCGAATTCTTCGCCGATGACGGCGAAGATGAAATCGGTGGAGCGCTCGGGGAGGAACTCGAGCTGCGCCTGGCTGCCGTTCATCCAGCCCTTGCCGAACACGCCGCCCGAGCCGATGGCGATCTGCGACTGGATGATGTGGTAGCCGGCGCCGAGCGGATCGGTCTGCGGGTTGAGGAAGGTGAGGACGCGCCGGCGCTGGTAATCGTGCATGAAGCTCCAGCCGAACCAGGCGGCCACCGCCCCGAGCAGCACCAGGCCCACCATGACGCGCACGCGCAGCCCGGCCAGCACGATGACCAGTGCGCCGCCGCAGGCGATGAGGGCGGCGGTGCCGAGGTCGGGCTCGGCGGCCACCAGTCCGACCGGCAGCAGGATTATCACGCTGAGCAGCGCCAGAGCGCCCCAGCCCGGCGGCAGCGGCCGCTCGTGCATGTACCAGGCGCACATCATGGGCACGGCGAGCTTCATGAGCTCGGAGGGCTGGAAGCGGAAGAGGCCGAGGTTAAGCCAGCGCTGGGCGCCCAGGCCCACGTGGCCGATCGCCTCGACGATCAGGAGCAGCACGCAGCCGCCCGCGTACAGCCACGGCGTCGAGCGGCGCAGGAAATTGGGGTTGACGCGCGCCAGCAGCAGCATGGCGATCGCCCCGATGACCAGGCGCGCCACGGTGCGCAGCACCGTCGCCAGGCTCTGGCCGGAAGCGCTGTACAGCACCACCAGGCCGTAGGCCGCGATCAGCGACAGGCCGACCACCAGCGGGCCGTCGATGCGCAGCTCCATGAGCACGCGCGCCGCGCCGGTGAGCGTGCGGCGGGTGCGCGAGCCGGAGGTGACTTCCTCGTACATCATGAGGTCGGCTTCACCTTGCCCTCGGCATCCAGCAGGTAGGCATCCAGCACTTTGCGGGCGATCGGCGCCGCGGCGCTGGCACCGGCGCCGCCGTTCTCCTCCAGCACCGCGAGCGCGATGCGCGGTGCATCCGCCGGCGCGAAGGCGATGAACCACGAATGATCGCGCAGCCGCTCGTTGATCTTGGCGGCGTTGTACTTCTCGTTGCGCGCCACGGTGAACACCTGCGCGGTGCCGGTCTTGCCGGCGAACACGTAGGGCGCGTGCGCGCCGATGGCGGCCGCCGTGCCGCGTTGCGTGACGCCGATCATGCCGTGCACGACGCGCTGCCAGTCATCGCCCGAGACCCCGCCCACCTCGCCCCCGGAGACCGGCGCGATGCGGTGCAGCTGGCCGGTGCCGGGGTCGCGGTAGGCGGCCACCAGGCGCGGCTTCCAGATGCGGCCGCGCGTGGCGACCACGCTGGCGTAGTGCGCCAGCTCGAGCGGCGTCACCGTCAGATACCCCTGGCCGATGCCGAAGCTCACCGTCTCGCCGGGAAACCACACGCGGTCGGCCGGGCGCGAGAACATCTTCTCCTTCCAGGCGCGCGAGGGCAGGATGCCGGCCTTCTCGCCGCTGATGTCGATGCCCGTCAGCGCGCCGAAGCCGAACGGCGCCATGAAAGCGGAGATGCGGTCGACGCCGATCTCGTTGGCAAGCCCGTAGAAGTAGACGTCGCAGGAGCGGGCGATGGCGTCGTCGAGGTTGACCGCGCCGTGGTGCTCGTTGTGGTATTCGCGGTAGATGAACGAGCTGCCCGGCAGGTGGAACGAGCCGGCGCAGAAGCGGTGCGCCTCCGGGTCCACCACGTGATAGGTGAGCCCGGCGAGCGCGATGACCGGCTTGACGGTCGAGCCCGGCGGATAGGTGCCGCGCAGCGCGCGGTTGAACAGCGGCCGGTCGATATCGCCCTGCAGCTGGTTGTACTCGGCGGCGGTGATGCCGCGTCCGAACAGCGTCGGGTCGAAGCCCGGCAGGCTGACGAGCGCGATGACGTCGCCGTTGTTCGGGTCGAGGGCCACGACCGCGCCGCGATGCCCGGCGAGCGCGGCCTCGGCAACGCGCTGCACCTTCAGATCGATGGTGAGGATCAGGTCATCGCCGGCGGTCGGCGCCTTGGTACGCAGGTTCGTGACCAGCGTGCCGCCCTGGCGCTCCACCGAGCGCCCCTGCGCATTGACCAGCACCTCGCGGAAGCCGTTGCGGCCGTGCAGCTCGCGCTCGAAGGCGCTCTCGACGCCGAGCTTGCCGATCAGCGAGGTGCCGGCATAGGCAGCCCGGTCGATGTGCTTGAGATCCTGCTCGCTGATTGCACCGACGTAGCCGAGCGCGTGCACCGCCAGGTCGCCGTTCGGGTAGAAGCGGGTCTGGCGCGTCTTGATGTCCAGTCCCGGGAACTCGAAGCGGCGCACCGCGAAGCGCGCCACGTCCTCGTCCGACATGCGCAGCCGGATCGGCACGCTGTCGAAGGTGCGGCTCGAGTCGATGGTGCGCTCGATCTCGTTGACGTCCTCGGAGCGGATCAGGCCGAGCTGCACCAGGCTCGCCAGCGTCTTGTCGACGTCCGGCACCTCCTCGGGCACCAGCTCGAGCTGGTAGGCGGGCTGGTCGCCGGCGACGATCTCGCCGCTGCGGTCGAGGATCAGGCCGCGGGCCGCCGGGATCGGCTCGGTGCGCACCCGGTTACCCTGGCTGAGCTCGGCGTAGTAATCGTGGCGCGTCACCTGCAGCAGGAACAGCCGCGCGATCAGGCCGACGGTCGCGAGCCCCATGAGCGCGGCGCACACCAGTGCGCGCTGGTCGAAGAGGCGTTGCTCGCGCCAGTGATCCTTGATGCGTACGGCCGGCATGGCTGCGATCCGTCAGAACCGTCGCGGCATTGATAGTTCCCTCACGCGCGCCGGCCCGCGGCGTAGCCGAACAGCGCCGCCGCCGGCGGCCAGATCAGCGCTCCGGTGAGCGCGTGCAGCCAGCGCAACCAGCTCGTGACCGGATGGCCGGTCCAGCCGTCGATCATGAACAGCACCAGCTCGTACAGCACCAGCGCCAGCAGCACGAACATCGCCTGCTGGATGGCCGGCTTGGAGCGGATGCGCTGGTGCTCGCGCACCGCCATGTACGTGACCAGCGCCAGCGCCAGCGCGTGCTCGCCCAGCACCGGTCCCTGGAACACATCGAGCGCGAGGCCGGCGAAGAAGCCGAGTGCCAGGCCACCGGTGCGCGGGGCATTCACCGACCAGTAGAACACCATCAGCACCAGGAATATCGGGCGCAGCACGTCGAGCCACGGCGGCAAAGGCAGCACCGTGAGGATCAGCGCCACGAGTGCCGTGAGCAGCATGCGCAGGCGCGACTCGCCGTTCATGGCTGCCCGGCCTGCGGCGAGGGCTGCGCCGCGCCGTCGGCCGCCGGCTTGGCGGCCGGCGCGGGCGCGGGCGCGGCGCGCTTGCGCGCGGCGGCATCCGCCGGGTCCTCGGCCGTCGCGGCGTCGTCGGCCGCGGGCGCGGTGCGCGGCTTGGGAGGTGCCGGCCGTGGCTGCATGGCGGGATTGCCGTGCTTGAGCTCGCCGCTGGCGTCGGTGGCGGGCGCCGGGGCGGCGGGATGATCGGCACGGAACCACACCAGCATCACCTCGGTATCGGTGTCGACGTGCGCCAGCGGGGCGGCACGCACCTGCGCCAGCGGCTGCACCGCGTCGCGGTGCACTTCGGTGACACGCGCCACCGGGTAGCCCTCCGGGAACACTCCGCCGAGACCCGAGGTGACCAGCAGGTCCTCCTTCTGGATGTCGGCGTTGGCGGGCAGGTACGGCAGCGCGAGCGAGCTGGTATCGCCGGCTCCGACTGCGATGGTGCGCAGCCCGGTGCGCTCGACCCGCACCGGCACGGCGTGCTCCGGATCGGTGATCAGGATCACCTCCGCGCTCCACGGGCCGACGTGGGTCGTCTGGCCGATCAGCCCGCGGTCGTCGAGCACCGCCTGGCCGCGGAACACGCCGTTGGCGGCGCCGCGGTTGAGCAGCAGGCGCTGCCTGAGGCTGCTCAGCTGGATATTGACGATCTCGGCCGGCAGCCAGCGATCGGCCACGGGCGGCAGCGCCTGGGCGAGGCCGCGCAGCTCCGCGTTTTCGCGCGCCAGCGCCTCGTAGCGCATGGTGCGCAGCTCCAGGTCGCGTGCCTCGGCGTGCAGGCGCGCGTTGTCGGCCTGCAGCACCTCGCGCGTCTGGAAGCTCTCCTTCAGCCAGCGCCACGCGGCGGGCGGGGAATTCACCGCGAGCTGGATCGGATAGGCCGCCGCCTGCAGCACGTAGCGCACGTGCTCGAGATAGTGCTGGCGCTGGTCGAGGTACATGACCACGACCGACAGCACCGCGTAGAGGGTGAAACGAAACCCCGGGGAGCCGCCCCGCCCCTGCAAGGGTCTGCCGGCTGCTGTCCCGAAGGCCACCTTAGGTTGGCGCGCTCCGCGCGCTACTCAAGGCCGAAGTGCCCCGGCCCAAGCTCGTCCATCAGCTCGAGGATGCGTCCGCCGCCGCGCGCCACGCAGGTGAGCGGATCGTCGGCCACCACCACCGGCAGCCCGGTCTCCTCGGTGAGGAGCTTGTCGATGTCACGCAGCAGTGCGCCGCCGCCGGTCAGCACGATGCCGCGCTCGGCGACGTCGGCGCCGAGCTCCGGCGGGGTCTGCTCGAGCGCCTGCTTGACGGCGCTGACGATGCTCTGCAGCGGTTCCTGCAGCGCTTCGAGGATCTCGTTGCTGTTGAGCGTGAAGCTGCGCGGCACGCCCTCGGAGAGATTGCGGCCCTTGACCGACAGCTCGCGCACCTGCTGCCCCGGGTAGGCCGAGCCGATCTCGATCTTGATGCGCTCGGAGGTCGCTTCCCCGATCAGGATGCCGTAGTTGCGACGCACGTAGTTCATGATCGCCTCGTCGAAGCGGTCGCCGCCGATGCGCGCCGAGTTGGCGTAGACGATGCCGTTCAGCGACAGCACCGCGACCTCACTGGTGCCCCCGCCGACGTCGAGCACCATCGATCCGCGCGCTTCCTGCACCGGCAGCCCCGCGCCGACCGCTGCCGCCATCGGTTCGCTGACGATTGCCACATTGCGTGCGCCGGCGCCCTCGGCCGACTCGCGGATTGCGCGCCGCTCGACCTGGGTCGAGCCGAACGGCACGCACACCAGCACCCTGGGGGAGGGCTTCAAAAAGCGATTGCCATGTACTTTATTGATGAAGTACTGCAGCATCTTTTCGGTGTAGGTGAAGTCGGCGATGACGCCGTCCTTCATCGGCCGCACCGCGGTGATGTGCCCGGGCGTGCGGCCGAGCATGCCCTTGGCTTCGGCACCGACAGCGACGATTATCTTACCGCCGCGCGAGGGCTCGTCCTGGACGGCGACCACCGAGGGCTCATTGAGCACAATACCTTTATCGCGCACATAGATCAGAGTGTTCGCGGTCCCCAGATCGATCGACAAATCACTGGAGAAATAGCCGCGCAGGCGTTTGAACATGTGGACGGGGGACCTTTTGATTAGGCGTGGAAAAAATCCGACGCTAATCTAACAATCGAGAGGACAATGCACAAGGCGAGGTGTATGATTTTCCGCCGTTTTTTCGCACGAATTTGAGTATTGCATGACGATCGAACGCCGCGACGTGGAGAGCATCGCCAAGCTTGCGCGCCTGGCGCTGAGCGCCGAGGAGATGCCGCAGTACGCCCTGGGGCTCGCGCGCATCCTCGGCCTGGTCGAGCAGCTCAAGCAGGCCGACACCGCCGGCGTGGCGCCGATGGCGCATCCGCTGCCCGGCCAACGACAGCGCCTGCGGGCCGACAGCGTCACCGAGACCGACCAGCACGAAATGTATCAGCGCAATGCACCGCAGGTGCAGGCGGGGCTGTACCTGGTGCCGCGGGTGATCGAGTGAGCGGCTCGACGTGACGGATCTGCACCTGTCGAGCGTGGCCGAGCTATCGGCGCAGCTGCAGTCGGGAAAGGTATCGAGTGTCGAGCTGACGCGAGCGCTGCTGGCGCGCATCGAGCAGCATCAGGGCGTGCTCAATGCGTTCATCACTGTCAGTGCCGAGAGCGCGCTGGCCGAGGCGGCGCGGGCCGACCAGCGCCGCCATATCGGCGAGGGCGGGCCGCTGACCGGTATTCCGATCGCCCACAAGGACATCTTCTGCACCCGCGGGGAGAAGACCACCTGCGGCTCGCGCATGCTGGCGGACTTCGTCTCCCCGTACGATGCCACCGTGGTCGAGCGGCTGCGTGCCGCCGGTACCGTGATGCTCGGCAAGACCAACATGGACGAGTTCGCCATGGGCTCGTCGAACGAGACCAGCTACTTCGGGCCGGTGCGCAATCCGTGGAACCCGGCGTGTGTGCCGGGCGGCTCCTCCGGCGGCTCGGCCGCCGCCGTGGCGGCCCGGCTGGTGCCGGCGGCCACGGCCAGCGACACCGGCGGCTCGATCCGCCAGCCGGCTGCGCTGTGCGGGGTGACGGGCATCAAGCCGACCTATGGCCGCGTGTCACGCTACGGGATGATCGCATTCGCCTCGAGCCTGGATCAGGGTGGGCTGATCACCCACAGTGCCGAGGATGCGGCACTGCTGCTCGCGGCGATGGCCGGTTTCGATGCGCGCGACTCCACCAGCGTGGAGCTGCCTGTGCCGGACTACGCCGCCTCGCTCGAGCTGCCGCTCAAGGGGTTGAAAATCGGGGTGTTGCGGGAGTTCTTCGAGGGGCTGGATGCGGCCATCGAGCCGTTGATCCGCGGCGCGCTCGCGCTGTTGCATGCGCAGGGAGCGGTGGTCAAGGAGATCAGTCTGCCGCATCTGCCGCTGTCGGTGCCGATGGCCCACGGGGCCAGTCCGGCGGCCACCGCGGCGGCGCTGCCTCCCGAGGAGCCGCCGGGAACGCGGCCGCGGTCCCACGGGTTGAGCACGGGACCGAAAGCGGAGTTCTCGTTCGAAGAGCCCATGGCGAACT
>JANWKR010000062.1 GCA_025451275.1 Steroidobacteraceae bacterium | reverse complement strand
TCGAGCCGCCCGGTGCGATGGCCTTGGCGCCGTCGGTCTGCGCCGGCTCACGCGTGCGGCCGCCCATGGCGCTGATGATGTCGACGAAAGTCGTTTGCATGTGCGCTGCCTGGCGCCGCTCGTGCTCGGACCAGCCCCAGTGGAAGCGCAGCACCGGAATGCCCCACTGGTCCTTGACCCGCGGATCGATCTCGCAATAGGACTGCTCGTTGGGGATCATCTCGCCGCGGCCGTCGAAATACACGAACGAGCCATAGTAGCGGCGCACGTCCTCTTTGAACCTCGCGCCGTAACTGCCGCCGGTCAGCCACTCGAGCTCCGCGCCCGTGCCGTGACCGGGCATGCGCTTACCGCCGCCGAACTCGACGTGGTAGCCGCGCGCAAAGCCCAGCTTGCCCGCCAGCTGCTCCCGGTACAGCCACCAGGGCGTATACAGCTGCATGCCGTCGGCGGCGTCCTCGTTGAGAGGCGGCAGGCTCTCGAGCAGCGGCACCTGCCCGCTCACGCTGCTGCCGACCGTGTCCATCAGGTAGCGCCCGAGCCTGCCGCTGGAATTGGCCACTCCCTGCAGACCGGCCGCGCTTTTTGAATTCAGGAGGATACGCACCGACTCGCAGGCGCTGGCGGCGAGGATGACCACGCGCGCGCGCGCCTGGCGCTGACGCTGTGTGGTGCGGTCGACGAAGCTCACGCCGCTGGCGCGGCCGTCGCGCCCGAGCGTTACCTCGTAGACCATGGCGTCGGTGGTGATGTCGAGGTTGCCGCTGGCGAGCGCCGGTGGCAGGTGCACCGTGGTCGACTGGTAGTTGGCGCGTATCGAGCAGCCGCGGCCGCACGGAGTCGCCCACAGGCACGCGGCGCGCGCGCGCATGTCAGCGGCGAGGATGCGGCGCGCCGTGGCATTGTGTGGATGCAGCCGTGCAGGATTCGCCCGCGCATCGAGCGGCCGGGTGAGGACTGCGCGATGGCCGGGGATCGCCGGGATGCCGAGCCGCCGTGCGCGCTGCGCGATCAGCAGGTCGCTGACCAGCGGCGCCGGCGGCGGCAGGAGGCACCCCGACGGAGAATCCGGCGTGTTCTCGAGACCCTCGTTGCTGCCGTAGACGCCGACCAGCAGCTCGACCTTGTCGTAGTACGGCGCGATGTCTGCATAGCTAACCGGCCAATCGAGGCCGAGCCCGTCGCGACTGTGCGGCTTGAAGTCGTAGGGGCCATAGCGCAGGGAGATGCGCCCCCAGTGGTTGGTGCGGCCGCCGAGCATGCGTGCGCGCCACCACTCGAAGCGGCCGGCATCGTCCTCGCTGGCGCGCACGTACGGCTCGCCCGGCACCTGCCAGCCGCCATCGATGGTCGCGTCGTAGAAGCCGAACGGCTTGTCGGGTGTGGCGGTACCGGCGAGCGGCGCCTGCTCCGGAGTCTTGAACATCGGCGTCTCGGTAGCCGGGTCGTAGTGACGGCCGGCCTCGAGCATCAGTACCTTGGCCCCCTCCATGGCGAGCGTATAAGCCGACTGGCCGCCGGCGGCGCCCGAGCCCACTACGATGACGTCGTAGCTGTCGCGCTGGGAGTCCGCCGTCACGAAGGGCATGGCCGGAGCGTCGTGCTCAGGAGCGGAAGGCTTCGCGACCGGTGCCCTGCACGGGGATTCCCTGGGCGGCGAGTACCTCGTGCTGCAGGGCGTACATCGCCGCGGCGGCCTCGTCGATGGCGCGCGTGAAGGCGAGCGAGCCGGCGAGAATCGGCCCGAGGCGCGCCCGGTCCTGGATGCGCGCGCGCGGGTACTCGTGCTCCACCACTAGGAACGTCTTCTCCGGATCGAGGCGCAACAGCTCGCGCGCCGCGAGCTGGTGATCGAGCCAGTCCACGCTGCGGTTCTGCAGGTAGGCGAGGGGATCGTGGCGCGCGGTGCCGGGCAGCTCGTGCTCGCAGAACACGGTCTGCTTCTTCCAGGCATTCTGCTGCTCGGCCGGGTCGCTGCTCGGCGTGCCGCCGTGCCAGTCGCCGCGCTGCAGGGTCTGGCCGCCGTAGCCCCAGGCCGCAAGTCCGCGCGCATCGATCACCTGGCCCTTGACGTGGAAGCCACCGATCAGGAAGTCGTAGCCCTTGTCCTTCAGGTACTGGAATACCGCGCGCGAGTCCTGGCCCATGAGGATGGCGTGTGACGGGTCGTAGTGGATGCGGAACTGTTCGCCGACGCCGTGCTGCTCACAGATGCGGTGCAGCGCTATCCACGGCCCGGGCGCGTACGCGATGTTGTTGTGGAAGCTGTCGCTGATGTTCCAGCCCGGCATGGGGCACTGCTCGACGCGGAAGGTGAGGCCGCGCGCCTTCGCCTCCTGCAGCAGCGGCACGAATACCTCCTCGAACATCACGAGGTTGGCGTCCATGGCGAGGGCGGGGTTGCGGCCGACGAAGCCGGTGACGGCGTCGGTGCCGAGCTGCACGGCGGCGTCGAACACGCGCAGCATGAGCGCGTGCTTGCGCTGGCGCACCGCGGCGTCGGGCGCCAGCATGTTGTCGAAGTAGGCCAGATCCGAGAGTCCGACGCGCGTCGCCTGCATGGCGCGGCGTACGCGCGCCGCACGCTGCGCGTCGAAGGGCCGGCGCAGGTCCAGGGTGTTGGCCACCGGATCGAGCAGCGCCGCCGCCGGCACCTCGCTCTCGGTCGGATGCAGCGCCGCGGACAGCTCGATGTTCGGACTGCCGATCTCGTGTGCGAACTGCAGCCATTCCTCGATGGCGAGGTCCGGGTCGGCCTCGCGTCGGGCGCGCGGCGTGAGCTCCTGCAAGGCGGCGGTCAGGATGCTGAGGCGCATCGGCCGGGGCCGGAACTGGCGCGGCTGCGGCTCAGGCGCGGACATGAGTGAGCCTCTCGTTGCGGAACGTGGCGCCGAACAGCACGGCCACCAGCGCCGCGAAGGTGGCGGGGAACAGCCAGATCGAGCGCCAGTCATGCGCGCCGCCCGCCGCGAAGCGGTCGCCGATCATGCCGGCGGCCCAGAAGCCTGCCAGCATGCCGAGGCCGTAGGTGGCGAGTGTGATCAGTCCCTGGGCGGCGGCCTTGTGCTGCGCGCCGGCGCGCGAGTCGGTGTAGATCTGGCCGGAGACGAAGAAGAAGTCGTAGCACACCCCGTGCAGCGCAATCCCGAGGATCAGCATGAAGGCAAGCCCCGGGGCGTCACCGTACGCGAACAGCAGGTAGCGGCACAGCCAGGCAAGCATGCCGACCAGCAGCGTGGTCTTCATGCCGAAGCGGCGCAGGAACAGTGGCAGCAGCAGCATGAACAGTACCTCGGACATCTGCCCCAGGGTCTGCTTGCCGGTGGCATTGGCGACGTGAATCTCGGTGAGGAACTGGTTGGCGTCCTGGTAGTAGAACGCGAGCGGAATGCAGATGAGGACCGAGGCGACGAAGAACACCGCGAAGTTCGGCTGGCGCAGCAGCACCAGCGCATCGAGGCCCAGGAGCTGCCCGAGGCGCGCCCGGCCGGGCTGTGGCTGTGGCGGGGTGCGCGGCAGCGTGAAGCTGTACAGGCCGAGGGCGCCTGAGGCGATGGCGCACATGAGGAAGGTGTGCGCGAGTGCACCGCGCGCCAGTCCCGCGCTCGAATCCCAGGCGAACAGGTAGCTGATCACGAGACCGGCGACGATCCAGCCGATCGTGCCCCACACGCGGATGGCGGAAAAATGCCGGGCCGGATCGGCCATCTGCCGGAACGCCACCGTGTTCACCAGTGCCAGCGTCGGCATGTACAGCAGCATGTACGCGAACAGCCACGGGTAGAAGGCGCCGAAGCTGCCGGCGCGGTACAGGACGTACATGAGAATGCCGCCGGCGAGGTGCAGCACTCCGAGCACGCGCTCGGCGCTGCAGTAGCGATCGGCGATCAGGCCGACGACGAACGGCGCAATAATGGCGCCCCACGACTGCGTGGAGTAGGCGAGCGCCGTCTGTGCGCCGCTGGCGTGCAGGTTGGCGGCCAGATAGCTGCCCAGGGTCACGAACCAGCCGCCCCAGATGAAGAACTGCACGAACATCATCACGCACAGGCGCAGACGGGTGAGGCCGCTCATTCAGCCCTGCACCGTGACCCACGCCGAGCCGCGCCGCGAACTTTCGACCGCCGCGGCGACGAAGCGCAGACCGCGCAGCCCGTCCTCGACGCCGGGATAGTCGCGCACCGGCGTCTCGCCCCGCTGCGCGCGGCGCACGTCGGCGATGAAGGCGCGATACAGGTTGGCAAACGCCTCGAGGTAGCCTTCCGGATGCCCGGCCGGCACGCGGCTGGCGGCCTGCGCCGCGGCGCTCAGGTAGCGCTGTCCGGTAGCGAGCCGCTGCCAGGGCCGGCCGGCGGGTTTATACAGCAGAGTATTCGGCTCCTGCTGGTGCCACTCGAGGCCTGCCTGCGAGCCGTACACGCGCAGCGCCAGGCGGTTGTCCTCGCCGCACGCCACCTGCGAGCACACCAGGGTGCCGCGGGCGCCGCCCTGCAGGCGCAGCAGGATATTGGCATCGTCGTCCAGGCGGCGCCCGGGGACGACCGCGCTCAGGTCGGCGCACAGCGCCTCGATCGGACAGCCGGTCACGAACTCCAGCAGGTGGGCGGCGTGCGTCCCGATGTCGCCGACACAGCCGCCGAGCCCGGCGCGTGCGGGGTCCGTGCGCCACTCGGCCTGCTTGTTGCCGTGTCGCTCGACCGGGTCCATGAGCCAGTCCTGGGTGTATTCGACCATCACCTTGCGCAGGCTGCCGAGCTGGCCCCCGCGAACCATATCGCGCGCCTGCCGCACGGCGGGATAGCCAGCATAGGCATGCGTGAGCGCGAACAGGGCGCGGCCGTCCGCCACGTGCCGCGCCAGTGCTTCGCCCTCAGCGACCGTGAGCGCCAGCGGCTTGTCGCAAACGACATGGATGCCGGCGGCCAGGAAGGCCTGGGCGACCGGAGAGTGAAGATGGTTGGGGGTTGCAATGATGACGAAGTCGATGCCGCGAGCGGCCGCCTCGGCGCGCGCCATCTCCTCATAGGAGGTGTAGGCCCGTTCGAGCAGCCAGTCGGCGGCGCTGGCATGCGCGACCTGGGGGTCGGAGGACAGGGCACCCGCCACCAACAGGGCCTGGCCATCGAGCTCTGCGGCCATGCGGTGTACGGCGCCGATGAAGGACCCGCGCCCACCGCCCACCATCCCGGCGCGCAGCCGGCGTGCCGGCGGCGTGGCAGGCGGATTGTTCATGGCGGTCACGGGCAGCCGCTGCCCCTCAGCGCGTCTGGCGCGTCAGCCGCACCTTGCCGGCGGCATCGCGACCGACGACGACGTCGAAGTGCTGGCCGCGAAACGCGACGTTCTTCAGCGTCAGTGACTTCCACTTGGCGGGCAGGACCGGTGCGTACGTCTGGCTCAGGCCCTCGTCGTTGATGCGCAGGCCGGTGAGCCCGTACACGAAGCTCTGCACGAACCCGGCAGAGGTCGCGAGGATGTAGCCGGCGTTGTTGGCGGCGGTCTCGCTGCGCACGTTGAACGGCGCCTTGAGGAAGCCGACCAGGTTGCGGTCGATCCACTCGCCGGCCACGTCGCCTTGGCCGAGCTCGGCGGCGTGCACCGCGAGCATGACCATCATCATCTCGTTCGGGTCGTTGCCGTGCACCTTGAGTTCCTGCAGCTGGAACTCGAAATCGTTGCGACGCACCTGCGGCGACATCGGCAGGTCCAGATTCGGGTAGGCGAGCCACGACAGCGAGGAGCCCATCCAGGTGACCTTGTCGTGCGGCACGCTGGCATCGAAGTCGAGATGGCGCTGCTCCTTCTCCGAGAACGGAATGTACATATGGCTGGCGATGGCGGCCCATTGCGGGTCCGGGACCGCGCCGACTTTTTGCGCGGCGGCTACGGCGATGTCGAGTGCCTTGCGGGCCGCGGCGTTGGTGAAGGAGTCATTCGGCACGTCGTCGTAGGCCTCATCGGGTGAGGTCACGTGGTGGATCTCGTAGCGGTTCTGCTCCTTGTTGAAGGTGACGCGACTCACCCAGAAGTCGGCGATCTCGCGGATCACCGGCCAGCCGTAGCTCTTGAGCCACGCCTCGTCTCCCGTCGCCAGGTAGTACTGCCACTGGGCGATGGCGATATCGGCATTGACATGGATCTCACGGTACACGCCATAGGCGAAGTAGGGCGTGTGGTCGACGCCGGTCTCCGGATCGGCTTCCCACGGGTACATGGTGCCCTTGGCTCCGTACTGCCGGGCGCGGGCGCGCGCCGGCTCCATGGTGCGATGTCGGAACATCACGATCGGCTTGGCGCGCTCCGGGTGCAGCAGCAGCAGCGCCGGAAACACCCAGGAGTCGCTGTCCCAGAAGGCGTGGTAGGCATAGTTGGGCGTGAGCGCGCAGGCGCCCATGGGCCAGGCGGTACCGACCATGGAATTCGACAGCAGGTAATACAGGTCCGAGTGCAGCGCCTGCTGGGCGTGCGCATCGCCATCGACCACGATGTCGGATTTCCACAGCTCGTGCCACGCCGCCTGATGCGCCGCCAGCAGCTGCTCGAACCCCTGCTGCCGCGCCTGCTGCGCCATGGCGAGGGTGGCCTGCGCGTTGCCGCCCCAGCCCTGTCGCGATACCGCCACGTACTTGGTGAATGAGTAGGTGCGTCCCTGCTGCACCGGCACGCTGATGAGGAGTCCCAGCTGGTAGGAGTTCCTGATCACCTTGACGGCGGACGGTTGCAGGTCCGCGGGCAGGCCGATGGCGGCGGCCTGTGCCATCGTGAGGCCCTGCTCGGCCTTGCCATCGAGCCAGAAGCTGAGCGCGTGTGCATCGGCACCCGGGGCGAGAACTGCGGTATGCCCGTAGTACCAGACCGGCGCGCGATCGGGAGTCGCGTGATTGAGCGGCTCGAGCACGTTCATGGCATTGGCCGCGACCGCCGCCTGCATCTCCTCGCCGTTCATGGTGCGGATTGGAAAGCGCGGCTGATGCGGCGCCCAGAGGGTGAACCAGAACTGCAGCTGCACCGTGCCGGTGAAGGCCGGGGTGATGGACAGCTGGGCGGCCGCCAGGTGCGGCGCGGCCTGGCTGGCGAAGGTGACGACGCGGACGTCGGTGCTCTTCTTGCTGTCGTCCGTGTAGCGGTAGCTGGTCGTCAGCGTGCCGTCGTACATGTCGAGCGTCTGGCGATACCCGGCAAAGGCCTGCGGCCCGAGCTTGACGTTGTTCAGCCAGAACTCTCCGGCGCTCGATTTGCCGGTGCTGTAGTCGATGCCGCTCCAGCCGGGAATGGCCGCGGGGCGGGCGATGTCCTCCTTGGTGTAGTCCATGAAGGCAACGAGGTAGGCGAGATTGCTCTCGGTGCCGCGCGCACCGGTCATGGTCGACAGGTAGCCGTTGGCGAGATAGGTCGGGAAGTAGCTGTCGACGGCGACGCTCGTGGTGCTGAGCACGAAACTCGGGTCGGGGTCGCAGTAGGCAACGGTGGCGACACAGCTCAGTACGCACGCCGCCAGCTGCCGGCCGAATTTCATCCGCTGTTCCCCCGCAATTCGAGCGCGAACCGGTATCTTACCCGGACATCGCCCTCACGGCGCGAGCGGCGCGCCGCGCCAGGCGGCGGCCCATTGCGACGGCGCCGGGCCCATGTCGAACTCGAGCACCCCGCCGGCTTGAATGTCGCGCCAGGTGATGAGTGGCGCGGCGAGCGGCTGGCCGTTGAGGCGCGCGGACTGAATGTAGAGATTGGTAGCGGAGTTGTGCGGCGCAGCCACTACGAAGCGCCGTCCGCCGGGCAGCGTGAGCGTGACGCGGCTGAACAGCGGGCTGCCGATCATGTAGTCGCCCGAGGCGGGATTGAGCGGATAGAAGCCCATGGCGGTGAAGATGTACCAGGCGGACATCTGGCCGCAGTCCTCGTTGCCGGCGATCCCGTTGGGCGTATCGGTATAATAGTCGTGGGCGATCTGGCGCACGCGTGCCTGCGTCTTCCACGGCTGGCCGCTGAAATCGTACAGGTAGCCGTAGTGATGGCTGGGCTCATTGTCGTGGTGGTTATGATCGCCGCGGAAGTGCTCATCCAGCGTGGCGTTGTACTTGTCCGCGCCGCCCATGAGCGCCATCAGGCCGGGGACGTCGTGCAGCACCGAGTAGGTGTAGACCCACTTGTCGCCCTCGGTCCAGCCCGCGTCCGGGTCGGCCCAGGAACCGTCCGCATTCCGCGCCTGCATGAAGCCCGTGGCGGGGTTGTAGAGGTTGCGGTAATTGTGTGAGCGCTCGATGAAGAAGCGGTAGTCGTCCTGCCGGCCTACCGCGCGTGCCACCTGCGCCACCGCGTAGTCGTCGTAGGTATCCTCGAGCGTCGAGGAGGCGCTCTCGGCGGTCTTGTCGGCCGCGACGTAGCCGAGCTTCTTGTACCAGGTGAGCCCGGCGCGCGCTTCGTACGGGACGTGCGCCTGCCGGTCATGCCAGTCGCGCGTCGTGTCACCGTCGGGAGGCGTCATCGCATCCTTGCGCACCGCCTGGTAAGCCAGGCGATAGTCGAAGCCGTGGAAGCCCTTGTTGATGGCTTCAGCGACCACTGAGTCGGCGTGCGTCGCGATCATGATGTTGGTGTACGAGGGATTGGGCCACTTCGGCATCCAGCCGCCCTCGCGATAGTCCTGCAACAGCGCCTGCACCATCCCGTCGACGCGCTCGGGCGCGAGCAGCGTCAGCAGGCTGTTCTCGGCACGGAATGTGTCCCAGAGCGAGAAGGCCGTATAGGACACGCCGCGGTGCACCCGATCATCGAAGGCGCTGTAGTAGCGGCCATGCTCGGAGAACAGCTTCGGATAGAGCAGGGCGTGGTACAGGCCGGTGTAGAAGATGTGCCGCTGCTCATCGGAGGCACCCTCGACGCTGAGCGCGCCGAGCTTGCCGTTCCAGGTGTCCTTGAGCGCTGCGCGCTGGCGCTCGAAGTCCCACCCCGGCAACTCCAGGTGCAGGTTGCGCCGCGCCTGCTCGAGGCTGATGAACGAGGTGCCGACCTTTACCTCGATTACCGTCCCGGCGCCGCCCGGGGCGAAACTCGTGTAGGCGCCGGCGCTGGGGCCTGCCGCCGTGCCGAGCCCGGGGTGCAGCTCTTTGCCCAGGTAGACACCATGCGAGCGGAAGGCGGTGCGGAACTGGACGACGAAATACCCCTTGAAGTGCGGCAGCACCACGTTCGAGAGGTGCGCGTCCATACGATCGGGGTTGTCGCCGGTGATCTCGCGCGCCGCTGGGTCGACGTGCACGTGACCGGGCGTGAGGAAGCGGGTCGCCTCAACCACGACGCTGGGCCGCGCCTTCGCGGGAAAGGTGAAGCGCAGCAGCCCGCAGTGGTCGGTCGCGGTGATCTCGGCGCGGATGCGGCGTCCGCCCCCGGCGTCCAGCAGCACCGAGTAGTAGTACGGCGTGGTGACCTCGTCGCTGCGCGCGAACGGCAGCCCCCGGTCGTGCTGCGCGGTCTTGATGGCATCGACCTCGGGTATCAGCGTGACGTACCCGTAGTCGCCCATCCAGATTGCCGGCTGGTGCGTGCCGATGAACCCCGAGATGGTGTGGTCCTCGAACGCGTACGAACTCACGCTGATGCTGTTCTCGCGCGTCTGCGCGATCCAGTTGGTGGTGCCGAAGGGCGTGGTGACCAGCGGCATCGTGCCGCCGTAATCCGAGCCGCCCGCGCCATCGCTGCCGGTGCCGATGTACGTGTTGACCCAGTCAACCGGGCTGCTGGCGTCGGCCGCAGCGGCGGGACCGGTGGCCAGTGCCGCGCCGAGGGCCGCCCAGAGGCTGGCGCGGCGCGCGTCAGCCCGTGATGTGCAGCGCCTTGGCTTCGAATCCATCGAGGTGCAGATGCAGGCCGCCGTCGGTCGCCAGCTCGAGCGCGGGCGCCCCGGGATTGAGCACATCAGTCGCACGGGCGTGCGGCGCGGCGCCGTGAATGACGATGCTCTCGTCCACGGTCTGGGCGCCGAAGTTGATCGCGCTCACCTCGAGGCCGCCGTTGTCCGGCAGCTGGTGCACCAGCACGAACAGCCCCTTGGCCTGGACGTCCGGCACGTCGCTGAGCCGCGCGGCGTACAGCCGCAGCGCGGCGCGCGCCTTCAGCAGGCGCGCCAGCTGCGAGGCGAAGGAGCCGGAATCCTGCAGCTGCTGCGGCAGCGCGCCGTACAGCGCCACGGCGCGCGGTAAACCCGCTGCCGAGGTGGTGGCCGCGGGATTGGTGCCGAGCAGGTCGTAGGCGCCGCGGTTGATCCAGCGCGTGTCGCCGTCAGCGAGCCGCGCGCGCACCGCCGCCGCCGGCAGCGTGAGATCGCCCACCAGGTCCCAGCCGGACAGCGCGAACACGCCCGGCTGCATGGCGTTGTAGAAGGCGAGCAGCAGGTGCAGGCGCCGTATCCGCTCGACATCCGCCGCGTTGAGCGCGCCGACATCATGGATGCCGAGGGCCGCCGCGATGACCGTCGCGCTCGTGGATGCGACGCCGTCGCCGAACTTGAGGTTGTAGGGCGCGTTGTCACCGATCAAGCGCGCGTACATCTCCCGGTGCACCAGGGCGCGCAGGTCCTTGCCGCTGATCTGTCCGCCCCGGAATGAAAACATCTCGTCCGCGTGGGCCGCGAAGTGCGAGATGCCCATGGTGAGCTCGTCGTGGTTCTGCAGCGCGTGGATCAGGCGCCCCGGGTCGATGTCGTACTTGCGCATCAGCTGGAACACCAGGCGCAGGAACCCCGCATCGCCGCTCAGCAGCGCGTGGTCGTAGGCCGGGCGCGTCACGAAGTCGTACGACAGGTCCGGTCCGCCGAGCGACATTTCGTGCATGACGTCGAGCGGCAGCGCGAGCTCCTCGAAGGTGAAGCCGCCGAGCTTGCGCACCATGTCGGCGATCAGCTGGTTGGCCGTCAGCGACAGCGGATGGCCCGCCCACCATACCCGCCCGTTGGGGTCGCGCTCGATCCCGAGCAGACCGTTGGCATCGAGCCGCAGCATGCCGTCCCCGAGCACGCCGATCTCGTGCACCGCATCGCCGATCACCAGCCGCTCGGCGGCGAACGACGGGTCGAGCCAGTTGAGCGTCGGCTGCCCCTGCTTGAAGTAGTGCAGGTAGACCCAGCGGCGCTTCACTCCGTCGGCGCCGCGCACCACGTCGGTGGCACTCCAGTCGGTGTCCTTGATGCCGGGCTCGTAGAAGATGCCCGAGTGCAGCTGCCCGACGATGTAGCCCTTCTGCTGCAGGGCGTCCACCGTGGCCGGACTCAGATTGACGGCGTCGTGGCCGGCGGCCAGCGGCGGCAACAGCGCCCAGTCGGCGGGCGCGATGCTCACCATGTGATAGATGCCCGGGTAGTCGGCGTAGGCGCGCTCGGCGAGGCGGAAGTCCGGCCCCTTGCCGGTGTGCCCCGGGATGACGTCGCCGATCACTATGGCACCGTGACTGCGCGCGGCGGCGACCATCGACTTGTACTGCGCCTCGGTGCCGAATTCGGGATCGATCTCCAGGCTGATGCGGTCAAAGTTGCCGTCCACCGAGGGCGTATAGGCGAGGCCCTGCACGCCGCCGGAGCGCTTCATCGGCCCGGTGTGAATGCCCTGGATGCCGATCGCCTGGAAGGCGCGCCACAGCCGCTCGTCGGCGAGAGTCGCAAGGACTGAGGTGCCGGGTGAGGCGGCGATGGTGGAGGCGGGGTAGGCGGTGAACCACACCGAGGCGCGGCTCACGGCGAGGCGCGGCTGCGGTTGACCGTACGGGTGCTGCCACTGCAGGGAATTGCCCGAATAGCGTCGCGCCAGGAGCTGCGCCTGGTGCAGCATCGAGCGCTCCTCGAGCCAGTGCAGGTAGGTGCGCGTCGGCGCGCTGGGAGCGGCGGCCGGGGAGGCGGCCGGCGGCGCCGCGGCATGCACGGCGGCAGCCGCGTACGCAGACGCTGCCAGACAGAGCGAGAGGCGCTTCAACATGGTGGAGACGCAGTGTGCGGCAATCTCAGCGCCACGTCACCTCGACCCGCGCGCCCACCGGTCGGGTCGGCACGGTGACCACCGCCGTCGACTGCGCGGCATCCCAGGCGGCGGGTGGTTGCGCCGCGCCGTCGACCGAGATGGCGGCGGGCGCGCCGGCCGCGTGGATGCGCAGCTCGTAGCCGCGTTGCTGCAACTGTCCTTTGAAGCTCCCCTGCGCCGGGCCGATGAGCAGCCGATGCAGGCCGCTGGCGTCGGTGCTGTAGCGCAGGGGCGTGATCGCGTCCTCGCCATGCTGGTAGCCGAGTGACAGGCCGTCGTCCTCGTACAGATCGAAACTGCCGGCGCCCGAGCCGTAGACATTGATGATGAGCGGGTCGAGCGGCCTGGCATCGGAGTAGTCGCTGACCGGCTGCTCGGGGATGACGGCCCCCTCGCGCACGAACACCGGCGTCTCGTCCACCGCGTAATGGGCGGTGACGGTGCGGCCGCCGGTGAGGCGCCTGCCGCTGAAGAACTCGAGCCACTCACCGGGGGGCAGCCACACCGTCTGCGTGCCGCTCGGGTCGAGTACCGGCGCCACCAGCATCGCGTCACCGAAGAAGTACTCGTACGGGTACTGATACGCCGCCTCGAGCTGCGGATAGGCGAGGTACAGCGGCCGCACCAGCGGCAGCGAGTCGCGGTGCGCGACCCAGGCGTAGCTGTAGAGGTAGGGAATGAGCTGCGTGCGCAGCGTGAAGTACTTGCGCATCAGCGCCATGCCCTGATCGCCGTAGAACCATGGCATGCGCACGTTGCCCTCGCGTGGATTCTCGTGCGCGCTGTGCATGCGCAGCAGCGGGCTGAAGGTACCGAACTCGATCCAGCGCGCGTACAGGTCGAAGTCGATCTTGGCGCCGTGAAAACCGCCGATATCGTGGCTGATGTAGGGCACCAGCACGTTGCCGCCGCGCGCGGTGAACGCCACCTCGTAGGCCAGCACCGGCCATTGCGAGTACGTATCGCCGGTGAAGTAGCCGGGGTAACGCTCGCTGCCCCAGTCGCCATAGCGCCCGAGGATGAAGCCACGCCGCCCGTTTTGCCGCTGTGCGGCGTCGAAGAACACCTTGTTGGTCCACAGCTGCCGGTTGAGGCCGGGCATGTCGACCGCGCCGCTGCCGCCGTCGACCCACCAGAAGTCGACGCCCTGCTGCAGCAGGGGCTCGTGCAGGTCGCGCATCGACACCTGCGCCTGCCGCTCATTCGACAGGTCGAAATAGATGCGGGCCGGCGGTTCGACGTCGCGGATCGCCACGGGCCCGAGCAGCAGTCCGGCGCCACCCTCGCTGTGCACGTCCGGCTCGACGCGCAGCACGATATCGGTGCGCGCACCGGCACGGACGTAGGGCGTGAGATCGGTGTAGGTCAGGCGCTGCGGCCAGTGGCTCTGGCTATGCAGGCTCTCATGTCCGTTGACGAAGATGCGGTAGCTGCGCGCCACCTCGCCCAGGTACAGGTAGAGGTGCGGCGGCAGGCGCGACGGGAGCTGCACCGCGGCGTGGTACCAGCCGAAGCCCTGGTAACCGGGGAAGCCCTGCTCCTGCCACGGCAGCCCGACCTGGATCGGCCGCCACGGCGGCAGCTGCAGTGCCTGATACCAGTGCTGGTCGAGGCCGCGATTGAGCGGGTCGGGCGCGAAGCGCCAGGCGTGCGACAGGTCGAGGTTAAAGCTTGGCGCGGGCGGCGGTGGACGTCCCAGGTCCTTCAGGACCTGCGGCGCGTGGCTGTCGCTGAAGGACAGGATGCTTTCCCCGGTGTTGATGTAGCCCGGGTGATCGTTGAGGCTGAGCTTCACTCCCTGCTCGTGCAGCCAGCGGACGAACTCCTGTGGCTGCGGGATCAGCGGGCTCCAGTCGTAGCCGCCGTCCCAGCCGTAGTTGTGCCAGGCGAAGTCGAGCACCAGCGTGTCGAACGGGATGTGGCCGCGCCGCAGTCGCGTGACCTCGTCCTGCAGGTACTGCTGGTTGTAGCGGCGGAACTGCGGCAGGCGCGACGCGGCACTGTCCGGGAAGTACTCGAAGTTGAGATCCGTCACCATCGGGCCAAGTACGTAGCGCGGAATCATCGGCACCGGTCCGCACAGCCGCGCGTACTCCTGCAGCACGTGCTGATAGTCGTCACGGTAGGTGAACAGGTACCAGTCCTGCGCCTTCGGTCCCTGGCGCGGCTCGATCCAGCTGCGGTGCGCATTCCACACCGGCGTCTCGCTGTCGTCGATGAGCGCGTAGCCGGCGCGGCTCAGCAGCCCCGGCTGTGCTTCCGGCAGCACCAGATCGATCCCGGGAATCAGGTCATTGACGGGGGTGTCGCGCTCGGAGCGACCCGGCGGCAGGTTGTCGTTGCTGACGTTGTCGAGCGAGTAGGGCAGGCCGCCGAGGTTCTGCGTGTCGTGATCGCCGGGATGCCAGAGGTGCGCACGGCCGGAGCCGTTCTGCCAGCTCACCTCGAGGTTGGCGGCGGTAAACGGCCCCGAATCGAGGCGGTAGCGCAGCGTGACGGCACCGCTGCTGGCCACCAGCCAGCCGTCCTGACGCCGCGTGCGTACCGTGAGCGGCGCCCAGTCGCGCTGCTGCACCACCGCGGTCGGGGCGTCGATGAAGTGCCCGGTGGGCGAGTACTCCATGCGCACCAGGGATGCAGTCAGGAACTGGAAGCGCGCGTTGCCTGCGACCACCGTCGGTCCGCCCGCGGAGCCGGCGCTGCACGCGAGCAGGGCAGTTGCGAGCGCGCCCGGCAGGACGCGGCTCGCAAGCCGGGCGGCGCGCGGTGCGCTCCTCACGCGCCATTCCCCAATGGCGCACGCACCCCGTGACCCGTTTCGCTCATGTAGCGCCTTGCTGCTGATCCGCCGCGGCCTGAAAGGGCATGCCAGGAAATTCCCGCAGGGCCGCCACACTGCGGTCCCACGGCGCTCGCGACCGCGTGCAGATCGCCGTGGTCGGCTGGAACACCGACGGGTCATCGAGCGTGCCGATGTATATTGACATGATCGGGTCGCGCTCGTCGTCGGAGCGGCCGTACAGCAGGCTGCCGCAGGTACGGCAAAAATGGCGGATCGCCATCTGGCCGCTGTCCGCGCGCACGCCATAGCTGGCCGTGTCGCCCGTGATTGTGACCTGCGCGCGCCGCGCGCCCATCACCGGCACATGGCCGCTGCCCGAGGCGCGCTGGCAGTCGCGGCAATAGCACAGCACGCAGAACTCGGGTGGACCGTCGATCCGGTAGCGCACCGCGCCGCACAGGCATCCGCCGCTCATCATGGCCATTCCCCCGTAGTTCCAGCCGCCGCCCGGGCATCATTTTCATGGACCGGCGGCGCCGCCGGCAACCTCAAATATCAACCAAAAAGTTGACACTCAACAATAAGGGTGATATTTAACTGACATGATGACTATGAAAGCCGCGCCGCTGCAGCTCGTTTCCGCGCAACCGGCGCCACAGACCGATGAGATGCGCCTCGACCAGGTGTTCTTCGCCCTCGCCGACCCGGTACGGCGCAACATCCTCGAGCGTCTCGACGGGCATGCGCTGCTGGTATCGGAACTGGCGGCGGCTTACGACATCTCGCTGCAGGCCGTATCGCGCCACATCCAGGTGCTGGTGCGGGCGGGCCTGGTGCAGCAGGAGCGCAGCGGACGCATCAGCCGCTGCAGCCTCACCGTCGGTGCGCTCTACGGCGCGGCAGTGTGGCTCAACCGATACAGCAAGTACTGGCAGGAGCAGTTCGACACGCTGGCGGCGACGCTGGCGCATATCGATGCGCGGCCGCAGCCCGCGCGCCGGCCCGGCGGCAAACGTGCGCGGCGCAAGTAACCACTCAACGGAAGGAATGGCCATGACCACCCATCGAGTCGTTTCATCGCAGGACTGGCAGAGCGCCCGGCGCCAGCTGCTTGAGAAAGAGAAGGCCTTCACCCGCGCCCGCGACGAGCTCAGCCGCGAGCGCCGGCAGCTGCCCTGGGAGCGGGTCGACAAGGACTATGCCTTCGAGACCCCGGCCGGGAAGCAGACGCTCGCCGAGCTCTTCGCCGGCCGCAGCCAGCTCGTCGTGTACCACTTCATGTTCGGCCCCGACTGGGAGGCGCCGTGCAAGTCGTGCTGCTTCTGGGCGGACAATTTCAACGGCATCGTGGCGCATCTGGCGCAGCGCGACGTGACCATGCTGGCCGTGTCGCGCGCGCCGCTCGCGAAACTCGAGGCGTTCAAACGCCGCCTTGGCTGGAGCTTCAAGTGGGTGTCCTCGGAGGACAGCGACTTCAACTACGACTACGATGCATCCTTTCGTCCCGGCGATGACCGCGCGCAGTACAACTACGCTCCCAAGACCAACAAGATGAGCGACCTGGTCGGCACCAGCGTGTTTTTCCGCGACGCAGACGGCGGCATCTATCACACTTACTCGTGCTATGCGCGCGGCGTCGACATGCTCAACACCGCCTATCACTACCTCGACCTGGTGCCGAAGGGACGCGACGAGGACGACCTGTCCTACGGCCAGGCCTGGGTGAACTATCGCGACCGTTACGCGCCGGAGTCCGCATGAAATACGCCGAGACCGCACAGCGTATTGCCGAGTACCGGCAACAGATCAGCGCCATCCGCAAGCAGATGCGTGAGGCTCAGGCGCAGGTGGAGCCCCAGGAGGTCAGCGACTACGAATTCCAGACTCCCGCCGGGCCGGTACGGCTGTCGCAGCTGTTCGGCGCGCACGAGCAGCTGATCGTCATCCACAACATGGGCAAATCCTGTCCGGCGTGCACCCTGTGGGCCGACGGCTACAACGGCATCCACCAGCACGTCGCGAACCGGGTCGCCTTCGTCGTGTCGAGCCCCGACCCGCCCGAGGTGCAGCGCGAATTCGCGGCCAGCCGCGGGTGGACATTCCCCATGGTCAGTCACCTGGGCACGACCTTCGCGGCCGACATGGGATTTCGTGGCACGCGCGGCTGGACCCCGGGGGTATCGGTGTTCCAGCGTCAGGGCGAGCGGATCGTGCGCGTCTCCGAGGCCGTGTTCAGTCCCGGCGATGACTTCTGCACCGTCTGGCACCTGTTCGACCTCTTGCCCGGTGGCGCGGCGGGCTGGTCACCGCGGTTCGGGTACTGACATGTGCCCGCTGTGTCTGAGTGCCGCTGTCCTGTACGCCGCCGGTGCGAGCTCCGCCGCCGGAATCACGGCCCTGGTGGTGAAGCCGCGGCGCAACCGTGCGGCACGTCCGGCGGCTGCCGAGCGCAACGCAGCCGCGCCCGCCGGGCAGACCAACAGGCAGCGCGTCGGCCGCTAGGTACTTGACCTTGGCTGCGCCCGTGCCCGAAAGTGGGGCACGATGCGCTCCACACATCAGGTCATCGCAACCCTCTTCGGCGTCCTCGCCGCGGCCACCGCGTGGGCGGCGCCGGCCGACGGCGACTGGACCATGCCGTCGCGGGACTACGCCGCCACCCGCTACAGTCCGCTCACCGAGATCACGGCGCAGAATGCCCGGTCACTGCACCCGGTCTGGACCTTCTCCACCGGGGTGCTCGGCGGCCACGAGGGCCAGCCGCTCGTCGTGGGCAGCACCATGTACGTCGTCACGCCCTGGCCGAACGTACTGTACGCGTTCGACCTCGCGCGCGAGGGCTACCCGCTCAAATGGAAGTACCGACCCAACGTGAGCGGTACGGCCATCGGCGTCGCCTGCTGCGACTCGGTGAACCGCGGCGCGTTCTACGTCGACGGCAAGCTGATCTACAACCTGCTCGATGGCCACACGGTGGCCGTGGACGCCGCCAGCGGGCGTGAGCTGTGGAACACGGCGATCGCCGACGTCGGCAGCGGCGAGACCGTTACCATGGCGCCGCTCATCGTCGGCGACAAGGTTATCGTCGGGGCCTCGGGCGGGGAGTTCGGCATCTACGGCTGGGTCAAGGCACTCGACCTCGCCACGGGCAAGATCGTCTGGACCGCGCGCAACATCGGACCCGATGTGGACATGCAGGTCCATGCCGACACCTTCAAACCGGCCTACGATCACGGCGCCGATCTCGGCGCGAGCAGCTGGGGTGGGGACGGGTGGCGCACCGGCGGAGC
>JANWKR010000061.1 GCA_025451275.1 Steroidobacteraceae bacterium | reverse complement strand
TAGGCGGCCTGTACGCCGTCGCCGAGCAGTACCCGGACCTGAAGGCGAGCGAGCCGTTCCGCCATCTGCAGCAGCGCATCAGCGGCCTGGAGACCGCCATCGCCGACCGGCGCGAGGTCTACAACGAGGCGGTCAACACCAACAACGTGCGCATCGATGCCTTCCCGGACCTGCTGGTCGCACGCCTCGGCAGCTTCCCGCCGGCGCAGCTGCTGCAGTTCCAGGCTGAGGACAAGGCGGACGTCGACCTCAAGGCCGCATTCTCCGGCTAGCGGGCAGGCGCGGATGTATCCGCTGCGCAGCGCCCATGCCCCGCCCTACCCGCTGATCGCGCTGCTCGCGGGCGCGCTGGCGCTGCTGGCGCTGTACCGCTTCCTGCTGCGGCTGCGGCGCGACCGCGTGGTCGCCGACACCC
Organism: Steroidobacteraceae bacterium; assembly: GCA_025451275.1. Classification (GTDB taxonomy): domain Bacteria; phylum Pseudomonadota; class Gammaproteobacteria; order Steroidobacterales; family Steroidobacteraceae; genus 13-2-20CM-66-19. Next base: position 9,061 of record JANWKR010000061.1, on the reverse strand, counting down.
CGCTCGCGCGCCTGCGCTCGGCGGCGCAGGGCTACGTCAAGGTCACCGGGCGCGCGCTGCCTGCGGACCCCGCTCCCGCCGCCGCGCCGCTCTCCGCGCGGCCGTGCGTGTGGTGGGCATACGAGATCGCCGAGGAGCAGCGCGACTCGCGCGGCAACACCCGCTGGCACACCGTCGAGAGCGCCGCGAGCGTCGCGCCGTTCGCGCTGGTGGACGCCGACGGCAACCACTGTCTGGTCGGTCCGGTGTCGGCCGAGGTCACCCCCACGGTGCACAACGTCTGGTACGGCTCCGAGTCGCGGCCGAGCGGGCCGCCGCCCGAGCGCACGCCGCTCGTGCACTTCGGCAGCTGGCGCTATACCGAGCGCCTGCTCGGGGTCGGCGCCGAGGTCTGCGTCATGGGGGAGCTGCGCTCGCACTCCGAGACCGGCGACGTGGCCGCCGCGACCGCGGCGCGGCTGCGCAGCTGGAAGGAGAACCAGGGTGCGCTCTTGGCGCGCTTCGACACCAACCACGACGGCCGGCTCGACGAGGCCGAGTGGGACGCGGCGCGCGCGGCCGCGGCGCGCGAGTCACAGGCCGAGACGCTCGCCGCGCCCATCGAGCGCATCAGCGTCATCGCCCAGCCGACCAGCGGCGAGCCGTTCCTGATCGCGCCCATGAGCGCGGCGGCCCTGGAACGCCGCGAGCGGCTGTACGCGGGACTGTACTTCGCGGTCGGCCTGGTGAGCGTCTTGGTGTGCGCCTGGGCGCTGCGGCACGCGACGCTGCCGTCCTAGCGCACCACCGTCAGGTGGGCGAGCAGCGCCTCCGCCTGCTCCTTGAGCATGGCGGCGTAGAGCGGCTTCAGCTCCTCGAGCTGCGCAGCCGGGATCGCCTTCAGGTCCGCCGGCGCGCGGTAGCCGGTCCAGTCGTGGCCGTCGCCGCCCCACTGCCGCGCCGCCAGCTGCGCCCCCTTGGGGCTCACGCCGATCAGCAGCAGCTCGCTCAAGTTCAGCAGCGACGGCACCTCGCCCGCGCCGGTGACGAAGCACCAGCCGCGCAGGTACTCGGGCAGGTCCCGATGGCGCGCGCCGCCGGCGTGATCGCCGTTGTTGAGCCCGGGGCCGAGCACGATGAGCGCGTCGACGTGCTGCTCGCCGGCGAGCTGGGCATACAGCCGCGCGCACTCCTTGGGCACGGACTTCACGAGCGAGGCGTTGAGAAAGCAGTCCTCGCGGGCGCGGTGCAGGTCCTCGCCGGCTTCCAGCGCCACGGCACTCAGCCCCTGCTGCCGCAGGTGCTCGCTGAGCGCGGACATGAGCATCGCGGCCACCGGCCAGTCGAGGGTGTAGGTCTTGAGGAAGCTGTCCTGCACCTGACGCGCGGCGTGGAAGTGTGTCACCTCCGGATCGAGCAGGTTGACCACGCCGACGCGCGCGCCGGCAGCGAGCGCCAGGTTCTCCGGCGTGCGGCCCGGCGCGGGCGCGGTGCCGAGCGCCAGTGCCGCGAGGCACAGCACGGCGCGCGCGGCGCGCGGGGCGGCGTTCGGACCTGGCATATGTACCCCCAGACTCAACGAGTCTAACTCAAGCGCCGCGGCACGCACCTCATAACGGGCGCTTCTGAGCCCATGACCCGATACAACCGTCGCGGGCACACGGCGCAGCTAGGATGCCGTCTCGGACAGTCACACAGGGATCAGCCGTGGCGGCATTGCTCAGCGAGCGCGTGCTCGCGGTCCGGCACTGGACGGACACGCAGTTCACCTTCAGCACCACGCGCTCGGCCGGCCTGCGCTTCGAGAACGGCCAGTTCGTGATGCTCGGCCTGCCGCTGAGCGGCCGACCGCTGTTGCGCGCCTACAGTATCGCCAGCGCCAACCACGAGGAGCACCTCGAGTTCCTCAGCATCAAGGTCCCGGACGGGCCCCTCACCTCGCGCCTGCAGCACGTGCACGCCGGCGACGAGATACTGGTGAGCGCCAAGCCGACCGGCACCCTGCTGCTGTCCGACCTGCGCCCCGGGCGGCGGCTGTACCTCATCGCCACCGGCACCGGCGCGGCGCCCTTCATGAGCCTCATCAAGGACCCGGAAGTCTACGAGCGCTTCGCGGAGATCGTGCTGGTGCACGGGGTGCGCTGGGCGCGCGAGAGCGCGGTGCTGCGTCACCAGGTCGACGCGCTGCGCGGGCACGAGCTGCTGGGCGAGAGGGTGCGGACGCAGCTGAGGTACTACGTGGCCGTCACCCGCGAGCCGCACGTCAACCGCGGCCGGCTCACCGCGCTCATCGAGTCCGGGCGCCTGGCGCGCGACCTCGGCCTGCCGCCGCTCGCCCCGGACGCGGACCGCGTCATGGTCTGCGGCAGCCCCGCGATGCTCGCCGACACCGGCGCGCTGCTCGATGCGCGCGGCTTCGAGATCTCGCCGCACATCGGCGCCCCGGGCGACTACGTCATCGAGCGCGCCTTCGTCGCACGCTGACCGCAGCGCCGCCTCAGTGGCCGCCCTCGACCAGGATGCCGGCATCGCCGAGGGCGGTGGCGAGCGCCGCCTCGATGCGGGCCGCCTCGGCGCGCGCGATGTGCTGCAGGTGCAGCACCGGCCCTGTGAGCGGCTCCAGTCCGCGCTTGAGCACGCTGCCCGCGGCGTGGATGCCCGCCTTGTGCTGCTCGAAGCGCCGCGCAGGCGCGTAGCCGCTCATGCCGACGTACACCCCGTGGGGCCCGCGTCGCCGGTCGGCGAAGTCGAGCAGCACCAGGTACACGTTGCTGCGCCCGGAGCGGACGGCGGTGAAACCGCCCGCCACCTCGTAGGCCTGCGGCAGCCACTCGATGTGGCGCATCGGCAGCCACTCGGGGATGGAGGGCGCCGCCCGCTCCCACAGCGCCGTGAGTGCCCGCTCGATGGTGGCGGCGAACTCGCCGCGCATCCACAGCTCGTGAATGCAGTGCGCGCCGGCGGCACCGTCGCCGGCGGCCAGCGCCGCAGCCAGGGTGGCTTCGAGCGCGGCGCGTGGGCGCACCGACAGCGGTCGTGTCGCCGGCGGGCGCGTGGCGTCGAAGCCAAAGCTGGCCGCCGCCGCGCGCGCGGATCGTCTCATGCGCTGGCAGTGGGCGGCGTGCGTGCGCTCAGCCGTGCCGCCGCGAGCCACACCACCCCGCCGATCGCGATCGCCACCGGCACGATGAGCACCGCGTTGCCGAGACTCGAGGCATCGGAGAGGTGGCCGATGAGCACCGGCGAGGGGACGTCGCCGAGCAGGTGGATGGCGAACATGCTGAGGGCAATGGCGGAGGCGCGCTCGCGCGCCGACACCGTGTTGACGATGGCGGCGTTGATCGGGCCGGTCGACATGAAGAGCAGCAGCTCCGCCAGCACGATCCCGGGGTAGTAGAGCGTGGCGGCCGGTGCCGTGAGCGCCAGCAGCGCGAACGGCGCTGCCGCGAGCGTCGCGACGCCGGAGACCCACAGGTACGCCTGGCGTGAGTACCTGAGGAAGTAGTCCGACAGCCAGCCGCCGATGAACGTGCCCACGAACCCGGTGACGATGACGATGGCCCCGAAGCCGGTGGTGGCCTCGGCCGGCGGTACCCCGCGCGTGCGTTCGAGGAAGGTCGGCATCCAGAACGCCAGCCCGCCGAGGGCGAAGGTATAGGCGGCGTAGCCGAGCACGATCACGCCGTAGGGCGAGCGGCGCATGAGGGCGAGATACACCGCGAGCGGGCTCGCCGTGCGCGCCGCGGCCGGGGCGGCCACCGTCCCGTCCTGCGAGCCGCGCGGCGGGTCCGGCAGCCACAGCACCGCGAACGCGAGCAGCATGCCGGGAGCGCCGGCGATGAGGAAGGCGGCGCGCCAGCCGAGGTGCTGGCCGATGAGCCCCCCGAGCACGTAGCCGAGGGCCGAGCCGACCGGAATCGCCATGTTGAGGACCGCGTAGACGCGACCACGGCTGCCGGCCGGGAAGCAGTCGGCCAGCAGCGCCGGCGCAATGGCCACGTAGGCGGCCTCGCCGATGCCCACCAGCGCCCGGCCGGCGAGCAGCTGCGGGTAGGTGCGTGCCAGCCCCGACAGCACCGTGGCGAGACTCCAGATGAAGATGCCGATCGCGATCGGCCGGGTGCGCGAGCCGCGGTCACCCCAGGCACCGAACACCGGCGCCGTCAGGGTGTAGACGAGCATGAACGCCGGCACCAGCCAGCCGAGCTGCGCATCGGAGAGCGCCATGGCGCTCTTCAGGTCCGGCGCGATCGGCGGCACCACGTAGCGGTCGAGGTAGTTGAGCAGGTTGATCGCCGTGAGGACGGCCAGCGTCACGCGCGCGGCGCGCGGGCTCGGGGCGGTGTGGCTCAAGACGCTTCCATCCGGTGCGGCGGACCCGCGCCGGACTTTAGCGCACTCCCCTTACGCCGGAGCGAGTTTCAGCCGCTCGAGGTACTGGCGTACCGGCTCGCGGTAGCCTTCGCTGCTCGTCACGGTGGTGCCGCCCGCCGCCACCAGTATGAAATCTCCGCGCGGGGTGCGGCTGACCTCGCGCACGTGGCGCATGTTCACCAGGCACGAACGGCTGATGCGCAGCATCGGCTGGCTCTGGAAGGACCTCTCCGCCTGCTGCAGCGTGCTGCGGGCATGGAAGGTCTCGCGGCCGATGGTGAGGCGCACGTAGTTGCGGTCCGCCTCCACCACCTCTACCTGCGCCACGTCCAGCATGTGCATGCGGGTGCCGGCCTCGGCCAGCACGCGCGGCTGCGCATCGCTGCGGGCACGCGCCCCGCGCTCCAGCTGCTCCAGGAGCGAGGCCAGCGCGCCGTGGCGGTCGAAGCCGCCGGCCGACTCGTGACGGCGGCGCACGCGCGCCACGGTGGCCTTGAAGCGCGCATCGTCGAAGGGCTTGAGCAGGTAGTCGACCGCGCTCACCTCGAACGCCTCGAGCGCGTAGTGGTCGTAGGCGGTGACGAACACGATCAGCGGCAGCGTCTCCGGGTCGAGCGCACGCGCCAGTGCCATGCCGGTCATCGAGTCCATCTGGATGTCGAGGAACAGCAGCTGCGGCGGCTGGCGCCGGATCGCCTCGCGGGCCGCGCGCGGGTCGCCGTACTCCCCGACCACATTGAGGTCGGGCTCGCGCTCGCAGCACTCACGCACGGTGCGGCGTGCCGCCGGCTCGTCGTCGACGATGATGACGTCCATCGGTGCGCCGCTCAGTTTGTGGTGCGCGCCCGGCCGCCCGGGCCGTCGCGCAGCAGCGGCATGTGGATCTCGGCCAGCCACAGGTTGTCGTCGACGGGTGCGGCGCTGAAGCTGGCGCGCGCGCCGAACTGCACCTCGAGCCGCTCGCGCACGTTCGACAGGCCGATACCGATGCCGCCGACCGCCTTGCCCGGCGCGATGGTGTTGAGCACGCGCAGCACCAGGCGCTCATCGCTGGCGTACGCCTCGACGCGGATGGTGACCGGGCCCTCGTGGCCGGCCAGCCCGTGCACCACGGCGTTCTCCACCAGCGGCTGCAGGATCAGGCTCGGCACCCAGGCGCGCGCCAGGTCCTCGTGCAGCGGCACGCGGATGGTGAGCCGGTCGGCGAAGCGCTTTTCCTGCAGCTCGAGGTACAGCGTCACGAACTGCAGCTCGTCCTTGAGGCGCGTGAACTCCTGCTCGCCCGCGGTCAGCAGCCGCCGCAGCAGGTCGCCGAGCTGCACCACCATGGACTGCGCGGCCGGCGGATCCCAGGTGATCTGGCCGCGGATGGTGTGCAGCAGGTTGAAGAGCGTGTGCGGCGAGAGCTGCATGCGCAGCGCCGCCAGGTGCGCCTGGGTGAGCGCGCGCTCCAGAGCCGCGGACCGCAGCTGCGAATCGCGCAGACGCTGGTAGAAGGCGAAGCCCATGACGAGCACCAGCCCGAAGGCATAGGTCACCAGGAACGTGGTGGCGCTCGCGATCCAGGTCGGGACCTCCGGGCCGGAGAAGAATTCGGACCAGCCGCTCCATTCCTTCTGCATGGAGTGATCGGTGAAGCCGTACCAGCTGCTGGTGAGCAGCTCGCCGAACACCAGTGCCGGCGAGGCGAGCACCGCGAAGCCGAGGGCACACGCCAGCTGCAGCGGCACCGCGCGCCACGGCCGCTGCCAGCCGATGCGCAGCGAGCCCCACATGCACAGCACGAACAGCGGGTACAGCAGCAGGTGCTGTACCAGGCGCGCATCCCAGGGAGCGAACACGTGCTCGACCTTCATGAGCGACAGGCTCGCCTGCATGTTGTTCGCGTACATGACGTTCGAGATCGCCACGTAGATCCAGAACGCGGTGAGTACGCCGAGGAAGGGACGGAAGCTGCTGCGCGCCGCCCCCGCCGGCTGCGCGGCACGCGCCGCATCCTCGCCGGCCAGGGCGGCCAGGGCCGGTGCGATGCGCTCGAGCGGGGAGGCGCTCATGCCTTGAGAAGTCTCCGTGCGGCGCAAGGGGCCGCTATTGGCGCATAGCCTACCGCGAAGCGCCGGCCGCGTGGCGGGCTAATTCCACCGCGCCGGGACGAGGTCGTCGGGTGCAGGGACGAGTCCGTGGCGGCCGCGCGGAGGGTTCCGCGGGTGCTGCGCCCGGGCGGTACGAACGCGTCGGCGCAAGGGATCAATACGAGGCGCACGCGCTGCGCAGCACCTGGCCAGTGCGGTCTTATATGCACGTCGCGAATGACGCGACGGCAACCAACCTAACACTCAAACCAACGTCGAGGAGTTCTCCATGAAGCCGCTCACCTCCATCCTGATCACCGCCCTCGGCGCCTGCGTCGTCATGCTGCCGGGCCTGTCGCACGCCGCCACCCCCGCCGCCGGGGCCGCCGCCGTCACCGTGCGCTATGCCGACCTCAACCTCGCGACCACGGCGGGCAACGACGCACTGTACGCGCGCCTGGTCAGTGCCGCGCGTCAGGTGTGCGGCGAAGCCGGCAGCATCCGCGACCTCGGGCAGCTGGCCGCCATTCAGGCCTGCCAGCGCGAGGCCGTTGCCAATGCGGTGCACAGCGTGCACAGCACGCAGCTCGCGGCCGTGTACGCCAAGCGCCTGGGACAGGGCTGATCGTCCGATGCTGGCAGACGGGCACGGGTGGCCGCAGCACATTGCGGTCGCCCGTGCCGGCGGCGACCAGCCGCCGACGACGACCTAACAGGGGATATCGAGCGCGCCTGCTCGGGGCGCGCCGTAGGTATGGGGAACGGGCTCGCCCGCGGCCGATGTGGAAGTCGTGTCCGGCTCAGCCGAGCGCGGCAAGCTCGGCGGCACTCAGCTTCAGGGCAGCCGCGGACACGTTGTCCTCGAGGTGCGCGACCGAGGAGGTGCCCGGGATCGGCAGCATGGCGGGTGACTTCGCCAGCAGCCAGGCGATCGCAACCTCAAAGACGCTGACGCCGTGCGCCTTGGCGGCCGCCTCGAGTGCCTGGTTGCGCTCCAGCGAGTCCGACGAGCCGCGGGCGATGGGCGCCCAGGGAATGAACGCCAGGCCCTCGCGCGCGCACACCCCGAGCACTTCCTCCGCGCCCCGGTCGGTGATGTTGTAACGGTTCTGCACCGATACCACCGGCACGATGCTGCGGGCCTGCGCCAGCTGCTCGGCGCGGAAGTTGGAGACGCCGACGTGGCGGATCTTGCCCTGCTGGCGCAGCTGCGCCAGCGCGCCGATCGAATCCTCGAGCGGCACCTTCTGATCGACGGCGTGGAACTGATACAGGTCGATGCGCGCGAGCTTCAGCCGTTTGAGGCTCGCCTCGCAGGCCGCGCGCAGGTGCTCGGGGTGGCCGTCGGGCACCCAGGAGTTGGGGCCGGGGCGCGTGAGTCCGCCCTTGGTGGCGATCACCAGGTGCGCCGGATAGGGGTACAGGCTCTCGGCGATCAGCCGCTCGCTCACCTCTGGCCCGTACGCGTCCGCGGTGTCGATGAAGTTGACGCCGAGGTCGACCGCGCGCTTGAGCACGCGCCGGCACTCGGCCGGGTCCTTGGGCTCGCCCCAGATGCCCTCGCCGGTGATGCGCATGGCACCGAACCCCAGGCGGTTGACCGTCAGGTCCCCGCCGAGAGTCAGCGTGCCTGCGGCCGCGGCCCGCGGCGCGCTGCCCCCCCGGGCGCGCTCATGCGGGGCCATGAGAGCGGCCATGCCTGCGACTCCACCCACGACTACCTGCCTGCGCGTCAGTGTGTCCATGGGCGCGATGCTACAACCGCGCCCGCACGAACACCATGAACGACACGGGGCCGGAGCCGTAGGCCGCATCGAGCTCGGAGGGATAGCTGTAGCCGCTCACGAGGCCGCCGACGCCGATCCGCAGCGGCTCGAGGCGCAGGAAGTCGTAGATGTAGCCGACGGTGAGGGAGTTGACCGTGAAGGTGCGGCCGTACAGCGGCGTGCCGGGCAGGAACAGCTCGTCCTTGCCGACCCGCTCCAGGCGCGCGAACACGGTATGCGCTGCGGCAACGCGTGCCGCCGACTCGAGCAGCCACGCGTTGCTCGCCGGCCCTGCAGACGGCTCGTTGCGCCCCCAGGCAAGGGTCGTCTGCCACCACACCGCGAGCGGCGCGTTGTAGCTGGCAGAGGCGGTGGTGCGGCGCACGCTCACCTGCGGCTCGAGCTCCTCGGGACTCGCCAGCCGCCCGAAGCTCGTCTGCAGCGACCAGTCGTGCGTCGGGTTGTAGCTCAGGCGCGCCGCGTACGAGTCGAGCGGGCGTACCTCGATGTTGTAGTGGAACTGGTCCGGCTCGCGGCCGTTGAAGGCCGAGGCCTCGAGCTTCACGTCGGCATAGGTGCAGCCGCCGGTCACCACACCCCAGGCGACGTGCGTCGAGTCGAGCCAGTGATGGGTCAGCGGTGCCTCCGGATTGTCCATCCCGGACAGTCGGTGCATGAAGGCCTCCGGACCCAGTGCCGGCTCCCCGGGCAGTCCCGCGTACACGAATACGCTGCCGCGCGCAGACAGGTCGCGGCTGTACGAGACCGAGGCCTCCATCAGCAGGTCGTGCGGGTGCTGGCGGTCGATGAGGGGCGCACGGCCGTCGGCGGTCTCGCCGGTCTGGAACAAGAGCGGGTAACCCTCCTTGC
>JANWKR010000060.1 GCA_025451275.1 Steroidobacteraceae bacterium | reverse complement strand
GCAGCAGGATCCCGAGCGGTATCGCGATCAGGTTCTTGGCGAACTTCTGCCGCGCGTTGCGCGGCGGCAGCACGGTGAATACCGCAAGCGCCAGATTGAGCCAGGGGCTGAAGTCCATGTAGCCCAGCGCGTACAGCGCGAGCTTGGCGAGGAAATAGGCGCTCCACAGTCCCATGTGGCGTCTCAGCCGCTGGCAGCGAGGCGCGTGCCGCGCAGGCTCGCGAGCAACCGGTTGTAGATGCTCTGCAGCAGGCGCACATAGCCGGTGGCACCGAAGGAAAAGACCTCGGCGAAGCTCGCGAGCGGCTTGTCTTCCGCAATCCCGCTGTCCCAGTCGGCCCAGGCATCCGAGGCACCGAAGGTGCAGCGCACGTAGGCGCGCTGCTCGGCGATGGTGAGATCATCGAGCAGCAGACCGACGAGGTTGCCGCGCACGGTCGCGACCTCCACCGGGAAGTCGTGCTTGCCGTCGTCCGCCTCGAGCGTCACGCGCAGGCGCATGCCGCAGTTAAGTGACATGGGCACCTGGAGGTTGAGCCCGAGGCCCCCCATGGCGAAGTCGGTGGTCTCGCACGAGACCCAGGCGCCGTTCGGCATGTGCAGCGTCGCCTCCATGCGCTTGGGCACGCGCGGAGTGGTGCGCACCTGGCGCGTCTCGGCGGCCACACCCAGCACCGCGCCCAGCAGGATGATGTTGAACAGCGTCCAGATGAGGTTCAGCACCACGGTGTCGGCTTCGAAGGCGTTCCAGAACAGCAGCCGCGGAATGGCGAGCAGCGCGCCGCCGATGTTCAGCGCCACCAGCACCAGGTACGGCGTCGAGATGCGCCAGTCGAAGAAGTCGCGCTCGACCAGTCCGCCCTTGGAGGTGACGTTGAACTTGCCCCGGTGCGGCGCCAGCAGCGCGACCGTCGTCGGGAGCGCGATGTACCAGGACAGCACCGCTTCATAGGCCTCGTTCCAGAACGAGTGGCGGAAGCGGCCCTGGATGTGTGAGTTCGCGAGAGCCGACTGCACCAGGTGCGGCGCGGCGTAGAGCGCGATGGTGGCCGCGGCCGCGTTGATGATGTGGAACTGGAAGTAGAGATAGGCCAGCGGGGCGGTGAGGAACACCAGCCGCGGGATGCCCCCGAAGAAGTGCAGCATGGCGTTGCTGTAGCACAGCCGCTGCAGGCCGCTCAGGCCCTTGCCGAACAGCGGGTTGTCGAGACGGAAGATCTGCGCCATGCCGCGCGCCCAGCGGATGCGCTGGCCGATGTGGCCCGAGAGGCTCTCGGTGGCGAGCCCGCCGGCGAGCACCTGGCGCAGGTACGCCGTGCTGTAGCCGCGCCGGTGGAGCTTGAGCGCCGTATGCGCGTCCTCGGTCACGGTCTCCACGGCGATGCCGCCGATTTCCTCGAGCGGCCCGCGTCTGAGCACCGCGCAGGAGCCGCAGAAGAAGGCGGCATTCCACAGGTCGTTGCCGTCCTGGATCAGGCCGTAGAAGAGGTTGCCCTCGTTGGGCACGCGGCGGAAGGTGCCGAGGTTGCGCTCGAACGGGTCGGGCGAGAAGAAGTGGTGCGGCGTCTGCAGCATGGCGCAGCGCGGGTCCCTCAGGAACCAGCCCATGGTGGTGGTGAGGAAGGTGCGCACCGGGATGTGGTCGCAGTCGAAAATGGCGACGAACTCGCCCCGGGTGATGGTGAGGGCGTGGTTAAGGTTGCCGGCCTTGGCGTGGGCGTTGTTGCCGCGGATCACGTACTCCGCACCGCACTGTGCCGCGAACTCGCGGAAGGCGGGCCGCCGGCCGTCATCGAGGATGTAGACCCTGAGACGGTCAGCCGGCCAGTCGAGGTTGAGGGCGGCCAGCACCGTCGGGCGCACCACTTCCAGCGGTTCGTTGTAGGTGGGGACGTAGACATCGACGCTCGGCCAGAGCGAGCGGTCCCGCGGCAGCGGCACGGACTTGCGCCGCAGCGGCCGCGAGTTCTGCGCATAGCCGAGCAGCATGATGAGCCAGGTATAGCACTCGGCGGCGAGCAGCCCCATGCCGAAGAACATCTCGGCGCCGCCGTTGAGGTCCATGGTGTGCGTGCAGCGCCACCAGATGTAGCGCGCCGACGCGATGATCGAGAACGTCACGAGCAGCAGTCCCGGCCCGTAGCCCGGCAGCTGCCGCACCAAGAGGCTGAGAAGCCACATCACCGTCAGCAGCGCCAACTGCGGCACCGGATCGAGTGGGGTCGAGGCGATGAGCCCGAAGAGCGCGAGCACCAGCATGCCCACCGCCCAGCGCGTCGAGCGGCTCGCCTCGCTGTACCAGCGCGCCAGCGTCGCGGAGTAACTCTCGATGCGCGCCGCCATGCCGTAGAGCAGCGGCGCGACGCGCGGCGCGATCGGGTGATGCAGCAGGGCGCCGAGCGAGGCCACCGGGCGCGGCCGCATATATTTTTCCGGATGCGACCAGGAGCCCTCGGGCGGCTCGATCAGCAGCAGGTGCAGCGCCCAGGCGCGCATGCTGCGCACGTTGCGCACGCCGAGTCCGGCGGCGAGCCTCAGGAGCACGGGGCGCACGAGCCAGCGCGTCCAGCGTGGCCACGGGCGCGCGCGACCGGGCGGCAGCACGAACAGGTGCCACAGCCAGCGGCCGAACTCCTGCGCCCAGCCGACCTGCAGCGGGCGCCCGGGCGGCGTCAGCATCGGCGGGCGGCGCAACCGCATGGTCTCGTTGGGATTGAGCATCCGAGCCGCATTGTCCGGGGGCGCCTGGCGGCAAACGTGCTGTACATAACAGTTTTTTGAATTAATCCGGGGTGCCACAACGACGGCCCTTCCGAGCTGTGATAAACCCTTGCCCCTACTGCGGTTTTGTGTGTGGAGTCCGGTCGGGCCCATGAAGACGGGGAAGCTGCATTGGAGCGGCGTCGTCGCCGCTCTCCTTCTTATTGCGCTACCGGGCGTGAGCGCGGCGGCGGCGCCGCCGCCGCCCGCCCGTGACACGTCCGCCCGTGAGGTCCGCACCACCTTCACCGAGCTCGGCGTCGGGGGTGCCATGTCGCTCCAGGGTGTGGCGGCGACCGGGGCGCTCAACTTCGGCATCCGCAGCGACCAGCTGGTGACCGGCGGGACGCTGCACCTGCGCATGACGTACTCGCCCTCGCTCATCCAGGACCTGTCGCACCTGCGCGTGAGCCTGAACGGACAGACGGTGGCGGCGGTGACGCTCACCAAGGCCGATGCCGGCCACGAGGTCGAGCGCGCCATCGCGCTCGACCCGCGCTACTTCAGCGACTACAACCACGTGCAGCTCGATCTGGTCGCGCACTACACGACCGAGTGCGAGGACCCGCAGCACTCCTCGCTGTGGGTCAAGGTGAGCCCTGACAGCGACGTGACGCTCAGCGTGCGGCCGCTGGAGCTGCGCGATGACCTGGCGCTGCTGCCGGCGCCGTTCTTTGACCAGCACGACAATCGCGGCCTGGTGCTGCCGATCGTCATGGCCACGCACGCCCCGCGCGGCGTCGTACGTGCGGCCGGGGTCGCCGCCTCCTGGTTCGGCGTCCTGGCCGATTACCGCGGCGCGCGTTTCCCGGTGAGCTTCGACACGCCGCCGGCCCAGCACGCGCTGGTGTTCGCGACCAACGATGCGCGCCCCGCGGGCCTGCGCCTGCCGGCCGTGCAGTCCCCGACCGTGAGCATCATCGACCACCCCGGCGATCCGTCGGTGAAGCTGCTCGTCTTCCAGGGCCGCGACGAGGCCCAGCTGCGCCAGGCGGTCGAGGGCGTGGTGCTGGGCAATGCCGTGCTGAGCGGCAGCTCCGCCACCGTCGAGAGTGTCAGCTACGGGCGGCGTGCCGCCTATGACGCGCCGCGCTGGCTGCACGGCGACCATCCGGTGCGGCTCGGCGAGCTGATCGACGACCCGGGGCAGCTGCAGGGGCAGGGCGTCGCCCCGCAGCCGATGGCGGTGAACCTGCGTCTGCCGCCGGACCTCTTTACCTGGAACAAGAGCGGCGTGCCGGTGGACGTGCACTACCGCTACACCGCGCCCGCGCAGCGCGACAACTCGGTGCTCACGGTATCGATCAACAACCAGCTGCTGCGCTCGTACCGGCTGGTGCCGGAGACCGAATCTGACGGCGGGGGGCGCTTCACGGTGCCGCTGCTGCAGAGCGATGGCGCACGGCAGAGCCGCGGACTGCTCATCCCGGCCTTCCAGCTGGCGAGCGACAACCAGATGGTGTTTCAGTTCTCGATGGACTTCCACCGCGAGGCGAACTGCAAGGAAGTCTTCATCGACAACACCCGCGAGTCGATCGACCCGGACTCCACGGTGGACATCTCGGGCTTCGCGCACTACACGGCATTGCCGAACCTCGGCCTGTTCGCCAATGCCGGCTTCCCCTTCACCCGCTACGCCGATCTCGCCGAGACCGGCTTCGTCGTACCGGACGCGGGCGATCCGGCCGCGCTCGAGGAGCTGTACTACCTCCTCGGGCGCATGGGCCGGCAGACCGGCGCCGTGGCGCTGGCCTACCGCCTGCTGGATGCGAAGGAAGCCCTCGGTGCGCGTGACCTCGACCTCGTGGTCCTGAGTGGCAGCGCCGCTGACGAACTCCTGCAGCACTGGCACAAGGACCTGCCGCTCACCCTGAGTCAGCTCGATCGCAGCTATCGCCAGTACGCGCCGGCGGCGCGCGCCGCGCTCGACCCGAGCCCGCGCGCCGACGACAGCGGCCCCAGCCCGCGGGTACAGCTGCGCGCCGACGGGGCGCTCGCCGCGCTCGTGAGCTTCGAGTCTCCGGTTACCAGCCGTCGCACGGTCGTGGCGCTCCTGGGGCGCGATGCCGCGGCCGCGCACTCGCTGGTTGCGACCCTCAACGACAACAGCAAGGTACCCCTGATCCGAGGCGAGCTCGCCGTGATCAAGAACGACGCGGTGCAGAGCTTCCAGGGCCAGGACAGCTACTACGTCGGCTCGCTATCGTTCTGGCAGTGGCTGTGGTTCCACTTCTCGCGCCATGCGAT
>JANWKR010000059.1 GCA_025451275.1 Steroidobacteraceae bacterium | reverse complement strand
CGGCGAGGCGCAGTGCATCGTCGTCGAAGCGACGCCCCGCCGGTCGCACCGTGAGGCCGAGGGCGCGGCCGTGCTCGGTAACCCCCGCCACGGCATGCTCGACGCTCGCAACCACCTCGCGCTGCACGTGGTCCGCGCCCGACGGCGCCGGACCCATCAGTCCCGAGCCGATGACCCGCGGGTCGTCCTGCGGCACGTCGGAGACGAACAGCGCGCGCGCGGCACGCCCGCCCAGGCGCGCGGCGAGCTTGCCGCCCTTGATGCTCGAGAGCGCCGCACGGCGCGCGTTGAGCTCGCCGATCGGCATACCCTGCTCGAATGACTGGCGGGTGAGCGCGGCGAGATCGGCAAGCCCGGCGCCTGACTCCGGCACCTCCACCAGCGCCGAGGAGCCGCCGGAGATCAGGAACAGCGGCTGCACCGCCGCCGGCAGTTCGTCGACCCAGCGCAGCAGCCGCGCGCCGGCCACGAGCGAGCGCTCATCCGGCACCGGGTGCGAGCCCTGCAGCAGCTCGACGCAGGCATGGCGCTGCAGCTCCCCGCTGGTGTCGGCGTCACGCGTGATGATGAGAGCCTGCTCGATCGCCTCCCCGAGCGCGTCGAAGGCACCGAGCGTCATGGTGATGGCGGCCTTGCCGACCGCGGCGACCCGTACCGGCGCGGCGCCGGCGGTGTGCATCAGCGCCTCGCGCACGCAGCGGCGCCCGTCGACGCGCCGCAAGCCGCTCTGCAGCAGGGCGAGCAGCAGGTCGCGGCGGGGGTCGGAGGCGTCCGCGGGCCTCAGCTCCCGTGCACGATCTTCAGCTTGCCGCGCCGCTCGCGGCGGGCGAGCTTGGCGGCGTCGGAGCGCTCGAGCTGCAGACGCTCGAGGTACTCGGGGGTGACGTCGCCGGTCGGGTACTCGCCCGAGAAGCACGAGGTGTCGAACTCCTCGATGCGCGCGTCCTCGTGCTTGCAGGCGGCGATCAGGTCGTCGAGATCCTGGTAGACGAGCCAGTCGGCTCCGATCAGGGTCTTGATCTCGTCGACGGTGCGGCCACTCGCCACCAGCTCGTTGACGGCCGGCATGTCGATGCCGTAGACGTTGGGGAAGCGCACCGGCGGTGCGGCCGAGGCGAAGTACACCTTGGCGGCCCCCGCCTCGCGCGCCAGCTCGATGATCTGCGCGGAGGTCGTGCCGCGCACGATCGAGTCATCGACCAGCAGCACGTTCTTGCCGCGGAACTCGAGGTCGATCGCGTTCAGCTTGCGGCGCACCGATTTCTCGCGCTGCTCCTGCCCCGGCATGATGAAGGTGCGGCCGATGTAGCGGTTCTTGATGAAGCCCTCGCGGTACTTCAGGCCGAGCCGCTGTGCCAGCTGCAGCGCGCTGGTGCGGCTGGTGTCCGGAATCGGGATGACCACGTCGATGTCGTGGTGCGGGCGTTCGCGCAGGATCTTGTCGGCCAGACGGTCGCCCATGCGCATGCGCGCCCGGTACACCGAGATGTTGTCGATCTTGGAGTCGGGGCGCGCGAAGTACACGTATTCAAAGATGCACGGCGTGTGGCGCTGCGTGGCGACGCACTGCTGGCTGTGCAGGCGGCCCTGCTCGTCGATGAACACCGCCTCGCCCGGAGCCACGTCGCGCACGAAGCGGAACGACAGGCTGTCGAGCGCCACGCTCTCGGAGGCCAGCATCCACTCCGTGCCGCGCGGCGTGCGGCGCTCGCCGAGCACCAGCGGGCGGATGCCGTTCGGGTCGCGGAAGCCGAGGATGCCGTGGCCGATGATCATGGCCACGACCGCGTAACCGCCGCGGCAGCGCCGGTAGACAGCGGTGAGCGCGGCGAACACGTCCGCCGGGGTGATGCGCGCGGTGCCGACGCGCTGCAGCTCGGAGGCAAATACGTTCAGCAGCACCTCCGAGTCGGAGGTGGTGTTGAGGTGGCGCCGGTCCTCGCGGATCAGGATCTCGGCGAGTTCGGCGGCGTTGGTGAGGTTGCCGTTGTGCCCGAGGCAGATGCCGTACGGGGCGTTGACGTAGAACGGCTGCGCCTCGGAGGCGGTGTCGCAGCCGGCCGTCGGATAGCGTACGTGGCCGATGCCGGCGTTACCCTTGAGCTCGAGCATGTGGTGCTGCTGGAATACATCGCGCACCAGGCCGCTGCCCTTGCGCACGCACAGCTCGCCGTCACCCGAGGAGGTGGCGATGCCGGCGGCGTCCTGACCGCGGTGCTGAAGTACCGTGAGCGCGTCGTACAGGCGCTGATTGACGGCGCTGGTACCGACGATGCCGACGATGCCGCACATTCAGCGCCTGCTCCTCAGACCCGTACGTTGCCGTGGGGCACGCGTTCCGCCCCCGCTATGGCCCGCAGGCCGTTGGCGATGCTCTCGCCGTAGGGGATCAGCACCGAGTGGCCCCACCAGCGCTCGCCCTGCAGCTGCAGCGTCTGGCCGAGGATGACGAACACTCCCAGCAACACGAAGCCGCGCAGCACGCCAAACACGAAGCCGAGCAGCCGGTCCATGCCGCTGAAGATCGACAGGCGCACGAAGTGACCCAGCAGGCCGCCGACGGCCGCGCCCAGCAGCAGGATCAGCACGACGATGATGACGCGCGCCGCCCAGGGTTTCACCTCGGAGGTGCCGATCAGGCCGCCGAGATGCGGCTCGATCAGGTCGGAGAAGTGCCAGGCGACGAACAGCGCGATGATCCACGCCGCGAATGCCACGGCCTCGCGCAGGAAGCCGCGCAGCGCGCCCACAACCGCAGAAATGATGATGGCGGCAATTACCAAGTAGTCGGTCGGGTTCATCGCTACCGGTGACATCCGCGCTCGTTCCGCGCGGCGCGGATTGTACAAGAGCATCGCCGGCGTTGCCTGAGCAGCAGGTCACGCCCCCCGGCCCTACCTGGGCACTACCGAGCCCGTATGGCCGGCCGTCCGCAGCCGTGCCGCGAGGTCGCCCGCCGCCGCCCGGTCGCGCACCGGGCCGACGCGTACCCGATACAGCTTCCGGCCCGTGGCGGCCTGCGACACGCTCGCCTGGAAGCCACCGGCGCGCACCTGCTGCGCCAGATGCTCGGCGTTCGCACGGCTGGCAAAGCTGCCCAGCTGCACGACCCATTGCTCCGCGCCGCCGGAGCCGGGCGCCGGCGCGGCGCTCGCCTGGCGCGCGGGCGCACTGCTCGGGACACGCGCCGGGCGGGGCGCCGTCGCGCCCGGCGGCGCGCTCGCGCTGCCCGGAGCGTGCGCTGCCGGGGCCTGCGCGGCCGGGGGCTGCGCGGCCGGGGCCGCGGAGGTCGTTCCGGAATGTTCTGCGCTCACGGGCGGGGCGCTCTGCGCCGCCGCCGGCGCGCTCAGCGGTGCCGGCTGCGCCGGACCACTCGCCTCGGGGGAGGCGCTGCGCGAGGGCGCGTCGTCGGCGAGATTGATGGTGTAGGAGCGTAATGGCGCACCCTCCGCAGCGGCTGCGGTCGCGACCCGCGGCGCGGACCGGACCGGACCTGTCAACAGCTCGGGCACCAGCAAGACGATCAGGGCCACGAGAATGATGGCGCCCGTCAGCCGTTCTTTCACCTGGACCACTCAGAATGAGGGCGAAAACGCGAAAGCCAAGCGCCGCAGCGGCCGCGTACCACGCGGCACAGCCGGCGCGCGCATTAGTATATCCGAAGCCACTCGAGCGCCGGGCCCACGGTGTAGACCGAGCCACACACCACGACGCGGTCTCCAGCGCGGGCCGCCGCCTGCGCCAGCGCGCACCCCTCGGTAACGGAGGCGGCGAGCTGCACCGTCGAGGCCGGGCGCGCCAGGCGTTCCGCCAGCTGGGCGCCGCTGCTGCCGCGGGCGCCCGGCAGCGCGCACATGATCCAGCGGTCGATAACCGGTGCCAGCGCAGCGCCGATGGCCGGAGCGTCCTTATCGGTGAGCACGCCGATCACCGCGAAGGTGCGCGCGCCGGCGCCGCCCGGCGGCGGCCGCGCGGCGAGCTGCGCGGCCAGCACTTGTGCGGCCGGCTCGTTGTGGGCGATGTCGAGGATCCATTCGACCGCGCCCGGTACGATCTGGAAGCGGCCGGCGAGGCGCACCTGCGCGAGCGCGCCGCTGACGAGTGGCGCATCGAGCGGGCCGAGACGCCGGGCGAGCGCGACCGCCGCGCCGCGCGCGCCGCGCCCGCCGCCGAGGCTCTGCATGGCAGCGATGGCGGTGGCGGCATTGCGGTACTGGATGGCGCCGGCCAGGGCCGGCGCCGGCAGGTCGTGCAGCGTCACGCCCAGGCCGTCGTAGTCCCAGCGCGCAGCGCGCGTGCGCCAGCTGAAATCCCGCTCCGCCACCACCGCCTGCGCCTCCAGGCGTCCGAGAGCGGCAAACACGCTGCCGGGCATCGCGGGCGTGCCGAGCACCGCCGGGCGCCCGGCGCGGAAGATCCCGGCCTTCTCGGCGCCGATCTGCTCGAGCGTGTCGCCCAGCCAGTCGCGGTGGTCAAAACCGACCGAGGCCAGCACGGCGACGTCGGCAGCGATCAGGTTGGTGGCGTCGAGGCGCCCGCCGAGCCCGACCTCGAGCACCGCCACCTCCACGGGGTGGGCGGCGAAGATCAGCAGGGCGGCGAGCGTGTTGTACTCGAAGAAGGTGAGCGTGGTGGCCCCGCGCGCCGCCTCGATGCGCTCGAAGGCCGCCACCAGCGCGGCGTCGTCGACCTCGCGCCCGCCCAGGCGGATGCGCTCGTTGTAGCGGATGAAATGCGGCGAGGTGAACAGCCCGGTGCGCACGCCGCGCGCCGCGAACAGTGCCTCGAGGTGCGCAGCCACCGAGCCCTTGCCGTTGGTGCCGCCGACGGTGAGCACGGCGAAGGCGGGCTCGGCCACCCCGAGGGTGCGCGCCACCGCGGTGACGCGCGTCAGGTCCAGGTCGATGCTCTTCGGGTGCACCGACTCCTGCAGCGCCAGCCACTCGGCCAGGGTGCGCATGGCGGCCCGTGTCAGGCGGCGGTGGCGGCCGGGAGCTTCAGCAGCAGGCGCAGGAGGGCCGCGATCTTGTCGCGCATGTCGCGCCGGTCGACGATCATGTCGATAGCGCCGTGATCGAGCAGGAATTCGCTGCGCTGGAAGCCCTCGGGCAGCGTCTCGCGCACGGTCTGCTGGATGACGCGCGGGCCGGCAAAGCCGATCAGCGCGTGGGGCTCGGCGAGGTTGAGGTCGCCGAGCAGCGCCAGGCTCGCCGATACCCCGCCGGTGGTCGGGTCGGTGAGCACCGAGATGAATGGCAGGTGGGCCTGGGCCAGGCGCGACAGGGCGGCCGCCGTCTTCGCCATCTGCAGCAGCGAATACAACGCCTCCTGCATGCGCGCGCCGCCGCTGGCGGCAAAACACACGAACGGCCGGCGCTCCTGGATGCAGTAGTCGACGCCGCGCTTGAAGCGCTCGCCGACCACCGAGCCCATCGAGCCGCCCAGGAACTGGAACTCGAAGGCGCAGGCGACGACCGGCAGCGCGTGCAGCGTGCCGGCGAGCACCACCAGCGCGTCACTCTCGCCGGTGGCCTTCTGCGCCTGCGTCAGGCGGTCGCGGTAGCGCTTGCTGTCGCGGAACTTGAGCGGGTCCTCCGGGGCGATGCCGGCGCCGATCTCCTCGCCCGTGCCCGGATCGAGGAAGCGCTCGAGCCGCTCGCGCGCGCCCATGCGCATGTGGTGGCTGCACTTCGGGCACACATAGAGATTGCGCTCCAGCTCGGCGCGGTACAGCACCGCATCGCAGGCCGGGCACTTGATCCACAGTCCCTCCGGCACCGAGCGCGTACGGCGCTCGGTCTTGATGCGGGAGGGCATGATCTTGTCGAACCAGGTCACGGCGCGATCATAGCCGATCAGCCCGTCAGGCCCTCCTGGGGGGCGGCGGGCAGGGCGAAGGCGGCCGGGTAGCGCACCGCCATCAGGTACAGGCCCGCCGCCGGCGCGGTGGCGGCGCTGCGCGTGCGGTCGCGCCCCGCCAGGATCTCGCCGGCCCACTCCGGCGGGGCATCGCCCCGGCCGACCGCCAGCAGCAGACCGGCGATGTTGCGCATCATGTGATGCAGGAAGGCGTTGGCCGTGGCCTCGATGCTGATCCAGTCGCCGCGCCGCTCGACGCTCAGGCGCTCGAGGCGGCGGATGGGCGACCTGGCCTGACACTCGGAGGAGCGGAAGGCGCTGAAGTCGTGCTCGCCGATCAGTCTCGCCCCGGCCGCCGCCATGCGCTCGTGGTCGAGCGCGCGATGGATCCAGGCGGCCCGGTGCGCGTACAGGGCCGAACGCGCCAGGCGGTTGAGAATCAGGTAACGATAGGTACGGGCCGAGGCCGAGTAGCGCGCGTGGAAGTGCGCCGGCACGCCGACCGCCCAGGAGAGACTCACGTCGGGGGGCAGCTCGCTGTTGGCACCCAGCACCCAGCCGCGCGTGGTGCGCTGCGCGTGCGTATCGAAGTGCGCCACCTGGCCGCGGGCGTGCACGCCGGCGTCGGTGCGGCCGGCACATACCAGCGCCACCGGTTCGGCGGCGATGCGCGCGAGGGCGCGCTCGGCGACCTGCTGCACGGTGCACAGCGCAGTCTGCGCCTGCCAGCCAGCGTAGGCGGCGCCGTCGTATTCGAGGCCGACGGCAATTCTGACCACAGGCCCGGGGCGCAAGATGCCGGCGCGCGCTGCGCCGTCAGCCGGGGAGTGACTCCATCAGGCGCTGCGCTTCCTGCTTCTGGGCAGCGGAGCCCTCGTTGAGCACTTCCTCTAGGATGTTGCGGGCGCCATCCGGATCGCCCATGTCCATGTAGGCACGCGCCAGGTCGAGCTTGGTGCCGACCTCGCTCATGGTCACGGGCTCGAGATCCGGCAGCGCCAGGTCCTCGGACGCGAGGCGCTGCGTGGCGGCGAACGCCGCATCCGGCACCGTCGCGGTGCCGACGTCGAGGTCGAGACCGCCGTTGCTCGGGTGCGTGCCGGTGGCATCGCCGACGTCGAGATCCACGCTGCCGGAGTGCGATACGGACTGGTGCGTGCCCGTGGCATCGCCCAGGTCCACATCCACGTCGTGCTTGCTGAGTGCCGCGAGCCGCGAGGTCGCAGAGACGTCGGGCATCTGCAGGCTGGTGGAGGTGAGTGCCGCCTCGATCTCGTCCTGGTCGAACTGCCAGGCGCCCGTGGTGGAGCCGGTCTCCTCCTTGACGGCCCGCTGCCGTGCGTCCTCCATGACGCGGCGCGAGCGGTCGTCCATACCCGCCACCAGGGTCGGCGCGTCGGGCGTCGAGGCCGACGCGGAGGCGATGCCGGGCTGATCGACCGTGTCGACCTGACCGACGTCCAGCCCCAGATCATCGATGGCGAGCTCCGCGGTCTGGTCGCCGGCGCCCTGCTTGAGCGCGGTCTCCAGTTTCTGGCGGATGGTCGGGTTATCGTTCGAGCGCAGCTGCGGCTGCTCAACGGTGGGACCCTCCATCTCGGCCGTCGAGCCGGTGGAGTCCGGACGCATGCGCTGCGTCATCTGCCGCGTCGTACCGGTCGTGGCGCCGGCGAAGGTGCCGGTCGTGCCGCTGGCGAAGGTGCCGGTGCTGCCGCTGCTGCTGCTGAAGGTGTTGTCGGCCAGCGCCACGTTGCGGTCGGTGACGTTGGTCGGGGACTCGGTGGTCGGGTCGCGATCGCCGAGCGCTGAGCCGAGATCCAGGTCCACGCCCTGCCCGCCCTCGGCCGGCACCGGCTCGCCGAGCAGGTCGAAGTCGACGCGGCTCTGGCCGCCCTCGAGGTCGAGGTCGACGCCGGCGGCTGCGGCACCGCTCACCGCGCCGCTGCCGGAGAACAGCGGATCCTCGGGCGCGAGCTGCTTGCCCATGATGAGGATCTTTTCCCATTCTCCGGGCGCCGCGTCGGCGCGGGACTCCGCCAGTTCGCGCGCAGTCTGCAGGAACTGCTCCTTGTTGCCCCATACGAAGAACACTTCGAGGAGCTTGAGCTTCAGGTCGCGCCGCGCGGGTTCACGGCTGATGGCGATGCGGATCAGGTCGGCGGCCTGGTCGTACAGACCGTAGGCCATGTGGAAATCGGCTTCGGCGAGCGGGTCACCCTGATCGAGATTGATCGCCGTCTCGCTGCTGATGGTCTCGTCGCTCGCAACATGCTTGGCCGCGGGAGCCGGCGCCCCGCCGGGCGTGAAGCGCGGCCGCTCGTGCGTGCCGGTCTCCTCGACCAGGAAGGCGGGTTCAGCCGCCGCGGCCGGCGTAGGGCGGACCGGTGCATCTCCGCTGGCAAAGCCGCGGACCGGCACGATCGGTTCACGCTCGGCCTCCGCGGCGTCCGCCCCGGCGACTGCCAGGCGTCCGAGCGAGTCATCGAAGGCCGAGGCGCGACGCGCGCGCAGGACGCGCGAGGCGCCGAAGCCGACCAGTGCGAGCAGCGCGAGCAGCGCGACCCACCAGTAATCGAGAATCGAGCCGCCACCGGAGGGGGCCGGTGCCTTGGTGACCGGCGTCGGTGCAGGCTTCGGTGCGGGCGGCACGGCCTCCGGCGCAGGCGCCGGGGCCTTCTCTTCCGCGGCCGGCGGCGGTGCAGCCTGGGCCGGCGGCTGCTCCGCGGGCGCAGGCGTGGCGGCCGGCGCGGACGGAGGCGGTGCAGGCGGGGCTGCCTGCGCGGGCGGCTGCTGGGCGGGCGCCTGCTTGGCGGCCAGCTGGGCCTGGAGGCGCGCAAGGTCGGCGTCCTTCAGGTCCATCAGGCGCTTCTGCTCGGCCACCTGCCCTTCGAGATCCTTCACCCTGTTCTGCAGCGCCGCGGTCTGACCGTTCGGAGCGGCCGGCGCGGTGCCGGCCGAGGCGCCCTCGGAGGGCGTGACCAGCTTCAGGCGGCCGGGCTCTGCTGCGGCGGCGGCGGCCGCCGGGGCCGCCTCGCCACGCCAGGCGGCGTACTGACGGCGGATTTCACTGGTGGCTTCGCTCGCGGATACAGCGCTCACCTGCGCCGCATCCGGCATGCGCAGCACCGAGCCACTGCGCAGCACGTTCATATTGTTGTCGAAGGCCTTCGGATTCGCCTGATAGATGGCCAGCATCCAGCTGCGGGCCTTGGCCGAGTAGGCCTTGTCTCCGGCGACGCCCGCGGCAATCTGTGACAGCGTCTCGCCGCGGTGCACGGTATGTGTCCCACCTTCATCGCTGCTGCCCGTGGCAGCGGCGGGGGCTGGCGCGGAGGGAGCCGGAGCGGGAGCGGCGGCGGCTTGCTCGGGTGGCGGTTCGGGCGCGGCCGCGGCGGGCGCCGTGACGGGGGCGGCAGCAGCAGGCTCGGGCGCCGGCGCCGGCGGCGGGGAGGCGGCCGGGGCAGCGCGCGCGATCGAACCCTCACGGGTCCCCGCGCCGCTCGCCGGCGCGCTCACGGGGGCGCTGGCGACGGCAGAGCTTCCCGGGGTGTAGACCGGGGGATCGAGCAGCATCGTGTATTCGCGCACCAGCTGCCCGCGCGACCAGTTCACCTGTACCAGTAGCGTGACGAAGGGCTCGGAGACCGGATCGGAGGACTTGAGCTTGATGATCTGATGGCCGTCAGGAGAGCGGACGGTGCGCACCTGCACACCGGCGAGATAGGCCGGCCACTCGAGCCCATAGCGGGCGAACGTCTCGCGCGGAGCAATCTGTGCCTGAACGGTATTGACCTCGTCGGGCGCGACGTCGACGAGCTCGATCTCCGCGTCGAGAGGTGCATTGAGCGGGGACAGGAGCCGAATGTCTCCCAGACCCAGGGCAAACGCCGCTGACGGCAAAACCAGCAGCAATGCCAGCGCTCGGGTGGAGCGTTTGGCGAGCATCAGGACACCCCGACAGGCATTAAGTGGGCGGAATATCTAGTAAAAACAAAAAGATGGGCCATACGTTGCGACCCATCCGTTAACCCGGCGGCAATATAACTTAAATAGGTCGCCGGGCCAAAGCCTCTGCGATTTGCACGCTGTTTGTGGCAGCGCCCTTGCGTACGTTGTCCGCGACGATCCATAAGTTAAGTCCCCGGTAAGGGGGGAGATATTCTCGAATTCTCCCGACATAAACTGTGTCGCGTTTCGCTGCCTCGGTAGCAGCCGTCGCATACCCGCCCAGGCGCGGCTCGTCCAGGACCGTGACGCCGGGCGCATTCTCCAACAGATGCCGCGCCGCGGCGGCACTGAGTGAGCGCCGCGTCTCGATTTGCACCACTTCGGAGTGTCCGTAGAAGACCGGCACGCGCACCGCCGTCGCATTCACGCGCAGGCCCGGCAGGCCGAGGATCTTGCGTGTCTCCCAGACGATCTTCATTTCCTCGCGGGTATAGCCGTTGTCCTGGAAGGCGTCGATGTGCGGCACGCAGTTGAAGGCCATCTGGCGCGCCCCGCCCGCGGTCGCGATCGGGCCCTGGCCGGAGAGCGCGGCGATCGACTGTCGCGCCAGCTCCTCCACCGCCTCGCGCCCCGCCCCCGACACCGACTGGTAGGTCGCGACGTCGACGCGCTCGAGCTCGGCGGCGTCGTGCAGCGGCTTGAGCGCCACGACCAGCTGGATGGTCGAGCAGTTGGGATTGGCGATGATGCCGGAGCGGCCGAAGCCGTCGAGCGCCTCGAGGTTCACCTCGGGCACCACCAGCGGCACCTCGTCGCGGTAGCGGAACTCCGAGGTATTGTCGATGACGATGCAACCGGCGGCGGCGGCGCGCGGTGCGTGTTCGCGCGACACCGCGGCGCCGGCGGAGAACAGCGCAAAGTCGCAGCCCGAGAAATCGAAGCTGGCGAGCTCACGCACCGGGAGGTTGCGGCCGCGGAAGCTGACGCTGCGGCCGACCGAGCGCTCGCTGGCCAGCGCGTGCAGCTCGCGCAGCGGAAAGCCGCGCTCCTCGAGCACACTCACCATGGTCTCGCCGACCAGGCCGGTGGCGCCGACGACGGCGACGCTGAAGTCGGCAGCCACGTCAGCGCTGCGGCGCCGTGATGTCGGGCGTGGCCGACCTCACGTCCGCGTTCTGCGCCCGGTGGCGCAGGTAGTGATCCATGAGCACGATCGCCAGCATTGCCTCCGCGATCGGCGTGGCGCGCAGCCCCACGCACGGATCGTGGCGTCCGGTGGTGACGATCTCGACTGCGTTGCCGTGCACGTCGATCGTGCTGCCGGGCACCTGGATGCTGGAGGTGGGCTTGAGGGTCAGATGCGCGACCACGTCCTGCCCCGAGGAGATGCCGCCGAGGATGCCGCCGGCATGGTTGCTGCGAAAGCCGCCGGGCGTGAGCTCGTCGCGATGCTCGCTGCCCTTCTGCGCGGCGGCACGCGTGCCGGCGCCGATCTCCACCGCCTTGACTGCGTTGATGCTCATGAGGGCATGGGCGATATCGGCGTCCAGCCGGTCGAACACCGGCTCGCCGAGGCCCTGCGGTACGCCGCTCGCCACCACGGTGACACGCGCGCCGATCGAGTCGCCGGCGCTGCGCAGCTCCCAGATCAACGCCTCGAGCTCGGCGATGCGCGCCGGATCCGGACAGAAGAACGGATTGCGGTAGGCGAAGGCGGGGTCGACGGCGTCGAGGGTGAGCGCGCCGAGCTGGCACAGGTAGCCATAGATGCGCACGCCGAGGCGCTCGGCGAGGTAGCGGCGCGCGATGGCGCCGGCGGCGGTGCGCATCACCGTCTCGCGCGCCGAGGAACGGCCGCCGCCGCGGTAGTCGCGCACGCCGTACTTCTGCTGATAGGTGTAGTCGGCGTGGCCGGGGCGGAAACGGTCCTTGATCTTGTCGTAGTCACGCGCACGTGCGTCGGTGTTCTCGATCACGATGCCGATCGGCGTGCCGGTGGTGCGGCCCTCGAACACACCCGACAGGATGCGCACCACGTCGCCTTCCTGACGCTGGCTGACGAAATGCGAGCTGCCGGTGCGGCGCCGGTCGACGTCCTGCTGCAGGTCCGCCTCGCTGAGCGCCAGTCCGGGCGGGCAGCCGTCGACGATGCAGCCGAGAGCCGGGCCGTGGCTCTCGCCGAAGGTCGTGACCGTGAACAGCTTGCCGATGGTGTTGCCGGACATGGGCGCTCTCAGCGGCCGCGCGCGGGCAGCTGCTCGCGCCGCAGCAGGAACACGCCGCCACCCCCGCGGGCGAACTGCAGCCACACGAACGGCAGGCGCGGGAAGGCGCGCTGCACCGCTCTTTCCGTGTTACCGACCTCGACCACGAGCAGCCCCCCGGGACGCAGATGGCGCCGCGCCTGACGCAGGATGACGCGCACCGAGTCCAGCCCGTGGCGCCCGGAGGCGAGCGCGACGCGCGGCTCGTGCCGGTACTCCGCGGGCAGACTGCGCAGCTCCGCCGCCCCCACGTAAGGCGGATTCGACACGATGATATCGTAGGCCGCGGGGCCCAGAGCACGGAAGTGATCCGAGCGCAGCAGCCGCACGCGGCGCGTGAGGCGGTGGCGCCGCACGTTGGTGCGCGCCACCTCGAGCGCCGGTGCCGAGATGTCGACCGCGTCGATGCGGGCCTGCGGCAGGGCCAGCGCGCAGGCGATGGCGATGCACCCGGAGCCGGTGCCGACGTCGAGGACGCGCCGCACCTTCGCCGCATCGATCCACGGCGCGAAGCGCCGCTCGATGAGCTCGGCGAGCGGCGAGCGCGGCACCAGCACGCGCGCATCGACCGCGAGGGGCACCCCGGCGAACCAGGTGACGCCGGTCAGGTAGGCGGCCGGGATGCGCTCGACGATGCGGCGCTCGAACAGGGCGCGCACGCGCGCCTGTGCCGCACCGCCGACACGCCGGCGAGACCGCGCCGCAGCGCCGGCGTGCGCCAGGCCGAGCCCGTGCAGTACCAGCGCCGCGGCCTCGTCCCGCGCGTTGTCGGTGCCGTGGCCGAAGCAGACTCGCGCCCGCCGCAGACGCCGCGCGCCGGCCTCGATGAGCTGCGCCACGGTCACGGCACGCGCGCGCCGGGAGGGGCGCGCGCGGTTGCGCCCGGCGTGCGTGGCTGTATGAAATAATCGGCTCATGATGAAGGTGCGTGCCCGGCTGCTGGTCGCCGTCGCCGCGCTGGGCGCGGCGCTCGGCGGCTTCTGGCTGGCCACGCAACTTGACAGGGGAGCCCCGCACCTGGCAAGCGGCACCTGGCTGCCGCGGCCGCGGGCGGTACAGGACTTCAGCCTCACCGACGAGCGCGGCCGTGCGTTCACCCGCGCCGACCTGGCCGGTACGCCGACTCTGGTGTTCTTCGGTTTCACGCACTGCCCGGACGTATGCCCGACGACACTGGTGAAGCTGGCGCAGGTCAAAAAGAGCGCACCGCTGGCGGCGCTGCACGTGCTGTTCGTGAGCGTCGATCCGCAGCGCGACACTCCGCCGGTGCTGGCGCAGTACGTGCACGCGTTCGACCCCTCGTTCCAGGGCCTGACCGGGGACCCGCAGGCGCTCGCCCGGGTGGCGGGCGACTTCGGCGTGGCCTTCAGCCGCGTCGAGCTGCCCGGCGGGGACTACACCATGGATCACTCCGCGGTGGTGTTCCTGCTGGATACTGGCGCGCACATCGTCGCCATCTTCACCCCGCCCTTCGACAGCGCTGCGCTGCGCGCCGACCTGCAGCGCGCCGCGCCGGCGCTGGCGGCGCGTGCGCCGACATGAACGCGGCGGACACGGGGTCGGTCGGCGCGCGGCTGTTCGTGGCGCTGCAGTACGCGCTGCCGCAGCACACGCTCTCGCAGCTCGTGCACCGTCTGGCGCGCAGCCGCGTGCGCGCGCTGAAGAATGCGCTGATCGACAACTTCGTGGTGCGCTACCGCCCCGACATGAGCGATGCCGAGCAGCCGGAGCCGCGCGCCTACGACAGCTTCAACGCCTTCTTCACCCGGGCGCTGCGCCCGGGCGCCCGCCCCGCGGACGCCGATCCGGCCACCCTCGCCTCGCCCGTGGACGGCGCGGTCAGCCAGATCGGCCGCCTCGACGGTTCGTGGCTGGTGCAGGCCAAGGACCACGCCTACACCCTCGAGTCGCTGCTGGCGGGTGAGGAGAGCTGGGCGGCCCTGTTCCGCGGCGGCGCGTTCGCCACCTTGTATCTCGCGCCCTTCAACTACCATCGCGTGCACATGCCGCTCACCGGCACGCTGCGCGCGGCCTGGTACGTGCCCGGCCAGCTGTTCAGCGTCAACGCCGTCACGGCCGCGAGCGTGCCCGGACTGTTCGCGCGCAACGAGCGCATCGTGTGCGTGTTCGAGGACGGCGCGCTGAGCTTCGCGCTGGTGCTCGTGGGCGCGCTGTTCGTGGGCAGCATGTCGACGGTGTGGCACGGCGAGGTGACGCCACGCAGCCCGCGCCAGCGCAGCGAGCTGCCGCTCGATGGCGGGCAGGCACCGCTGCTGCTGTCCAAGGGCGAGGAGATGGGACGCTTCAACATGGGCTCTACCGTCATCCTGCTGCTGCCGCCCGGGCGCAGCGAATGGGCCGCCGGCCTGGCGCCCGGGAGCGTCGTGCGGGTCGGGCAGTCGCTGGCCCGCCTGGGGTGAGCGGCCCGGTCGATGACTGGCGCCCGAGCGCGGCGCGCGCGCGCCTCGAGGCGCGCGCGGCGCTGCTGGCGCAGGCCCGTGGGTTCTTCGCCGCGCGCGGCGTGCTGGAGGTCGATACGCCGCTGGTGGTGGGCGCAGCGGTGAGCGATGTGCACATCCACTCGGCGGCGGTGCAACTCGAGCGCGGCGCGCCGCCGCGCCATTACCTGCACACCTCGCCCGAGTACGCCATGAAGCGCCTGCTGGCCGCCGGCAGCGGCGATATCTACCAGATCTGCCACGTGGTGCGCGGCGGCGAGAGTGGCCGGCTGCACAACCCCGAGTTCACGCTCATCGAGTGGTACCGAGCCGGCTTCCCGCTGGGGCGGCTCATGGACGAGGTCGAGGCGCTGGTGCGCACCCTGCTCGGCCCCGCCGCCGCGGGCCGCCGCGGCGAGCGCCTCAGCTACCGCGACGCCTGTCGCCGCGAGCTCGGCCTCGACCCCTTCGGCGCCACGCTCGCCGAGCTGCAACAGGCGGCCGCGCCCCTCGGCTACGCGCCGTCCGCGCACGCCACGCGCGATGAATGGCTGGAGCTGCTCGTCGCTGCACGCGTGGGGCCGCAACTCGGGCGCGGCGCCCTCACCTTCGTGCACGGCTATCCCGCGAGCCAGGCGGCGCTGGCGCGCATCGACCCGCAGGACCCGCGCACGGCACAGCGCTTTGAGCTGTACTGCGACGGCGTGGAGCTCGCCAACGGCTTCCACGAACTGGCGGCCGCCGCCGAGCAGCGCGCGCGCTTCGAGGCGGACAACGCCGAGCGCCGCCGCCGCGGCCTGCCGGAAGGCGCGCTCGATGAGCGGCTGCTGGCGGCGCTCGCGGCCGGACTGCCGGACTGCGCTGGCGTGGCGCTGGGCTTCGACCGCACCGTGATGCTGGCCACGGGGGCCGCCCGCATCGAGGAGGTGCTGGCGTTTCCGACCGAGCGCGCCTGAGGTCCTCCATCCAAAGAGAGATGAGCATATGGCCGCAACGTCCTGCCACCCGGCCGGCCGCTGAGCGACAATAGGGTTTCCGCCCCCGAGCGACCCGCGCCGATGAGCTACGCAGCCACCCGCTTTGACTTCCGCGACAAGCACGCCGGCTACGCGCGCCTCGCCCAGGAGCTCGCCGCGCTGCTCGCCGGCGAGCGCGACCTGATCGCCAACGCTGCCAACACCTCAGCGCTGCTCTTCGATGCGCTGCCGGAGGTGAACTGGGCGGGGTTCTATTTCCTCAGGGACGGCGAGCTGGTGGTCGGTCCGTTCCAGGGCCGGCCGGCCTGCGTGCGCATCGCGCTCGGCCGCGGCGTGTGCGGCACCGCGGCCGCCGAGCGCCGCACGCTGCTGGTGCCGGACGTGCACAAATTCCCGGGGCACATTGCCTGCGACGCCACCTCGCGCTCGGAGGTGGTGGTACCGCTCATCGCGGCGGGGACGCTGCTCGGCGTGCTCGACCTCGACAGCCCGCGCCCCGGCCGCTTCGACGACAGCGACGCGCGCGGGCTCGAGGCGCTGGCGGCGCAGTTCGTGGCGGCGGCCGACCGCGCCCCGCGATGACGCCGGCGCGGCCCGCGCCGCGGGGACTCGCGGCGGGGATCGCCGCGTTCGTCATCTGGGGCGTATTCCCGATCTATCTGCACGCGCTGGCGGCGGTGCCGGCGCTGCAGGTGATCGCGCACCGCATCGCCTGGTCGTTCCTGTTCATTTTCCTGTGGATGCTCGCGCGCGGCGAGCTCGGCCGGCTGACCGCGACGCTGGGCCGCCCGGCGCTGCTGGTGCGGCTGGCGCTTACGGCGCTGCTCATCACCTGCAACTGGCTGGTGTACGTCTGGGGCGTGGCGCACGAGCACATCGTGCAGACCAGTCTCGGCTACTACATCAATCCGCTGGTGAACGTCGCGCTCGGCGTGCTGGTGTTGCGCGAGCGGCTGAACCGCGCACAGTGGGCGGCGGTGGCGCTGGCCGCGGTCGCGGTGCTGTACCTGACGCTGCTCGCCGGCCGGCCGCCGTGGATCGCGCTGGTGCTGGCCTTCAGCTTTTCCCTCTATGGCCTGCTGCGCAAGGTGATCAGCGTGGACGCGCTGCCGGGTCTGGCCACCGAAACGCTGCTGCTGACGCCGCTCGCGGTCGGGTACCTGGCCTGGTGTCACTTCGCGGGCCGCGGCGCCTTCGCCGGCGCCGACGGCGCGGTGACTGCGCTGCTGGTCGGCAGCGGGCTCGCCACCGCGATTCCGCTGTTCCTGTTCGCTTACGCGGCGCGGGCCCTGCCCTACTCGACCGTCGGGGTGCTGCAGTACATCGCGCCCAGCCTGCAGCTGATGTGCGGCGTGCTGCTGTTCCACGAGCACTTCGGGCCGGCACTGGCGCTCGGGTTCGGCCTGATCTGGCTCGCGCTGCTGATCTACGCGGCCGACGGCTTGTGGCGTGCGCGCGCGCCGGCGGCCGCGGCGGCGGCCTGAAGCGCTACTGCTTGGCGCGCGAGATGTACTCGCCGGTACGCGTGTCGATGCGGAGGACTTCGCCCTCGTTGATGAACAGCGGCACGCGCACCACCGCGCCGGTCTCGAGCTTGGCGCTCTTCTGACCGCCGGTGGCGGTGTCACCGCGCAGCCCCGGGTCGGTCTCGACCACCTTGAGCTCGATGTGCGGCGGCGGCGTCACCACCAGCGGCACGTTGTTCCACAAGGTCACGATGCAGACGACGCCGTCCTTGAGCCACTGCGCGTTGTCGCCCACCGCCGCCTTGCCGGCCGTGTACTGCTCGAAGCTCTCCGGCACCATGAAGTGCCAGAAGTCGCCATCCTGGTACAGGTACTGCATGTCGGTGTCGACGACGTCGGCGGCCTCGAGCGACTCGCCGGACTTGAAGGTGCGCTCGATGGTGCGGCCGGTCTTGAGGTTGCGCACCTTGATGCGGTTGAACGCCTGGCCCTTGCCGGGCTTGACGAACTCGTTCTCGATCACGGTGTAGGGATCGCCATCAAGCAGGACTTTGAGACCCCCGCGGATCTCACTGGTGGTGTAGCTGGCCATGATCGGTCTCGCGATGCGGCCGCTGACGCGGCCCGCTCAAAGGGCCGCGTATGATAGCGGCAACCCTCCAGGGCCGCCAGCGCCGCCCCAGCCCGGGCCGGGGGCGTGTCAGTTTCGCGAGACCGCGCACGCGGCAGCGTCAGGTCGCGGTGCTAGAATCCGCCGCTCCTGCCGGCGGAGACCATCTTGACCGAGCAGAACGCCGTTCCGCTCATCGTGCTGAGTGCCGCGCGCGACCCCGTGGAGGCAGTCAATAGCCTGCTGCGGCGGGCGGGGCAGCCGGCCCATTGCACCTGGATCCCCGCGCTGCGCGATCTGGGCGATGCGCTCACGCAGCTCAACCCCGAGCTGCTGGTGCACGTCCCCGGCGCACCCGAAGAGCTCGAGGCCGTGATGCGGGTGCGCAACCAGCTGGCCCCGACCGTACCGGTGCTGTCCCTGGTGCGCGCCGTGGACGAGCCCGGCATCGCCGCCGCCATGGCACTCGGGGTGCGCGACGTGGTGACGCTCGCCTGCCCGGCGCGGCTGCAGGCGGTGGTGCTGCGCGAGCTGGGCGTATTCCGCACCGAGCGCGCTCTCGATGCCACGGTAAAGTCGGCGCATGACGCACGCAGCCAACTGGATACCGTGCTGCACCGCTCCAACGACGCGATCCTGCACGTGCAGGAGGGCATCGTGGTCGAGGCCAACCCGGCGTGGCTCGAGCTGTTCGGCGTCGAGGAGGGCATCGCCGGGCAGCCGCTCATGGATCTGTTCGAGGAGGCAACGCACGCCGCGCTACGCGGCGCGCTGGCGGCCTGCCAGCAGGGGCGCTGGAGCAACGACCATCCGCTGCGCGCCAACGCGCTGCTCGCCGACGGCTCCGTGGTGCCGCTCGAGATCACTCTCACCCTGGGAGAGCGCGAGTCCGAACCGTGCGTGCGCCTGGTGGTGCCGTCGCGGCCGCGCGAAGAGCGGCCGTACGTAGCGCCGCCGCCGCCGCGGCCGGAACCGGCCGCAGGACTCCTGCGCCGCACCGAGCTGCTGGAAGCACTCGGCGCGCGCCTCGCCACTCCCTCGCCGGGCGGCATGCGCTGCGTGGCACTCATCCGGCTCGACAAGTTCGCCGCCCTCGAGCGCGTCGTCGGCGCCACCGCCAGCGAGGACGTGGTGGTGGAGATCGGGCGCCTCATCAAGGACAGCCTGACGCCCAAGGAGCTCGCCGGCCGCTTCGGCGGCGTGCGCTTCCTGGTGCTGCTCGAGCGCGGCAACGAGAACGACATCAATGCGTGGAGCGAGCGGCTGCTCGGCCGCCTGCAGAAGC
This sequence comes from Steroidobacteraceae bacterium, assembly GCA_025451275.1. Taxonomy (GTDB): domain Bacteria; phylum Pseudomonadota; class Gammaproteobacteria; order Steroidobacterales; family Steroidobacteraceae; genus 13-2-20CM-66-19. Next base: position 1,895 of record JANWKR010000059.1, on the reverse strand, counting down.
ACGTCATGCGGGTGCGCGACAAGTCCGTCTCGGTCACCTGCACGATCGGCCTCTCGGTCGTGACGCCCGGCGACACCAATCTCGATGCGGTGATTGCCGATGCGCTGGAATGCGCGCGCAAGGGCACCGCGCGCGGCGGCAACCAGAGCATCAGCTCCGGGCGCGCCGACCACGACAGCCGCGTGCAGTCCTACGACAAAGTGTGGGTCAAGCACATCAAGGCGGCTCTCATGGAGAACCGCTTCCGCCTGGTGCAGCAGCCGATCGCCAGCCTGCAGGGCGAGGACCCCGCCATGTTCGACGTGCTGGTGCGCATGATCGACACCCAGGGCAAGGAAGTGCTGCCCTCGGAGTTCATGGCAGCTGCCGGCCGCAACGACCTGCTGAAGAACATCGACCGCTGGGTGGTCGGCGCGTCGCTGTCGTTCGCGGCGCAGAAGAAGCCGCAGTGCCTGTTCGTGCGCCTGTCGCGCGAGAGCGCGCGCGACAGCGGCTTCGTCGAGTGGCTCGACAACCACCTGCGCTCGAGCCGTGCCGAGCCGCAGCGGCTCTGCTTCCAGATCACCGAGGAAAGCGCGTCCAGCTACGTGCCGCAGGTCAAGGCGCTGGCCTCAGCGCTGCGCGAGCGGCGCTTCCGCTTCGCGCTCGAGAGCTTCGGCTCGGGGCGCGACAGCTTCGGCATGCTGGAGTCGGTGCCGCTCAACTTCGTGAAAATCGATGGCACGCTCATCCAGGGCCTGGCCGCCGACCCGCAGGCGCAGTTGCGCGTGCGCGCCCTGGTCGAGGCCGCGCGCGCACACAACATCCAGACCATCGGCGAGCGTGTCGAGGACGCCAACACCATGGCGGTGCTGTGGCAGATCGGCGTGCAGTACATCCAGGGTTATTTCGTCAACGAGCCCGAGGAAGTGGTGCTGGCCGAGCGCTGAGCGCCGCTCTCCGGGGCCGCCTAGAAGGCCAGCCCCAGGCCGAGGTCGAAGCGCTTGAAATCGACGTTGTGCTCGAACCACTGGTAGTCGCCCTTCAGCACCAGGTGCGGGCCGATGTAGAAATTCGCCCCCACCGTCCATACCCGGTCATGGTTCTGCGGCCACAGGCCAAGGTCGCCCGGCTGGGCCGACAGCGGCACCAGGCCGCTCGGGATGTCGGGACCGGAGGTCCCGGCAAAGCTCGCCCCGAGGTTGTAGCGCTCGAAGCGCGCGAACGGCGCCAGGCGGTAGTCGCCGCGCTCCCACAGGTGGTACGCGCCCTGCAGGTAGTAGCCGTCGAAGGACGCGGGGATCGGGTTGGGGGAACCCGGGTTGAGGGCATTGACCCGCGCCGTGTCGCTGATGCTGCCGTGCGCGTACAGCGCCGTCAGGTCAAAGCGCGCCGGCTGCCAACGCGCGTGCGCCTCCCACAGCGTGACGCGCGGGTCGCCGATGCCGCCGGCCGGGACCGCCTTGCCGGTACTGATGGCGGCGCCCAGCGACACGCCCGGAATGCCGTAGTAGCCGAGTGCGGCGTAGGTGGACAGCCGGCGCGCATCGGCCAGCTGCAGTTCCTGATGGCCGGCGCGCATGGGCGAGGTGTCGGTGTCGCCCAGCTCGAGCGCGCTCTGGTAGGGCGGGAATTCGGGCTGGAAATCCCACTCCGACAGGTTGAGCCCAGTGGTCAGGCCGGCATTCCAGCTGAAGCCGGAAGGGGTGTCGCCGTGCAGGTTGAAGCCGCCCTCGCGCCAGGTGCTGGGGATGACGAGGGTCTCGACGAAGTTGCGCTGTACGCCGTAGAAGTTGGTCGGCTCGTGGTGCTCGTTGAGAAAGCCGAACGGCATGAGGAACAGCCCGGCGCGCACCGTGACCGCATCGTTGAGCCGGCGGTCGACGTAGAACTGCTCGACCTCGAACTCGCCCTGG
>JANWKR010000058.1 GCA_025451275.1 Steroidobacteraceae bacterium | reverse complement strand
GCCTGGGGGGCGCGAGCCCACGGAAAGTGCAACAGAGAGCAGACCGCCTAAGTCCCTCACGGGACCGGCAAGGGTGAAACGGTGCGGTAAGAGCGCACCGCGTCGGTGGCAACACGCGACGGCACGGCAAACCCCACCTGGAGCAAGGCCAAATAGGGAAGCCGCAGGCGTCCGCAAGGACGCCTGCAGCGCCGATCCGCGCGCGCTTCCGGGTAGGCTGCTAGAGGTTCGCGGCGACGCGGATCCCAGAGGAATGATTGCCCTCGACAGAACCCGGCTTACAGGCCGACTCTTTTTTTCTGCTACTTGACGACCTTGAGCTGCGGGCGCCGCGTGCCCTCTTCCGACTGCGACGGCCGCGGCGGCTCAGGTCCGAGCTCCTGCTCGGAGAACACCATCCCCTCGCCGGTCTCCTTGGCGTACACGCCGAGCACGGCGCTCACCGGAAAATGCACGTGGTGCTTGACGCCACCGAAGCGGGCATCGAACTCGACCGCGTCGTTGCCGAGGCGCAGGCGCTGCGTGGCGGCCTCGCTCAGGTTAAGCACGATCTTGCCGTCCTTGACGTAGGCACGCGGCACCTCGGCACCGTCGCGGCCGGCGTCCACGATCACGTGCGGCGTGTGCCCGCACTCGGTGATCCACTGGTGCATGGCGCGCAGCAAGTACGGGCGCTTGGGCAGTGCCTTCTTCATGGCTACAGGAGGCGCATCTCCTGCTCGCGCTCGGACAGGCCTTCGCGGAACGCGGGCCGCGCGAACACCAGCTGCGCATACTTCTCGATCGGCTGCGCCTGCGGCGGCAGGTCGATCTCGTAGTGCGGCAGACGCCACAGGATCGGGGCGATGGTGGCGTCGACCAGCGAGAACTCGTCGGACAGGAAGTACGGCTTCACCTTGAACAGGTCGGTGCTCTGCAGGATGGTGTCGCGCAGGATCTTCTTCAGCTTGACCGTCTGCTTCTTGTCCGGTTCCGTGTCGATCTGTCGCGCCAGGCTGTACCAGTCGCGCTCGATGCGGTACAGCGCCAGGCGGAACTGCGCCCGGCTCACCGGGTCGACCGGCATGAGCGGGGGGTGCGGGAAGCGCTCGTCGAGGTACTCGATGATGACGCGCGAGTCGTACAGGACCAGGTCGCGGTCGACCAGCGTCGGCACGCTGTGATACGGGTTCAGGTCGAGCAGGTCCTCGGGGAAGCGGCCCGCCTCGACGCTGACGATGTCGATGCTGATGCCCTTCTCGGCCAGCACGATGCGCGTGCGATGACTCCACGGGTCATTGGGCGCGGAAAAGAGCGTCATGATGGACCGTCTGCTCGACAACTTGCCGCTCCTGCGCCTGTCGCGCGCCGCACTCGCCGATCAGTGCACGTCCTTCCAGTACTCACGCTTCACCAGCCAGGCGAGCCAGGTGAATGCCAGTAGAAACAGCACCACCCACACGCCGAGCGCGCGGCGCGCGGTCTGCGTCGGCTCACTGACGTAATCGAGAAAATTGACCGTGTCGCGCACGAACCCGTCGTATTCGGCGGCACTCATGCTGCCGGGCGCGAGCTGCTCGAAGTGGTCGAACACCTGCTCGTGAGCGCCGGCGGCGTTGATCTCGTCGCGGAACACCGCGCGTTTCAGGCCCGCCAGCGGCGACAGCACGTCCGGCATGGCGATCGTGGGCAGGCGCAGATTGTTGGCGCCGGTCTGCCGCGTCGGGTCGACGTAGAAGGTCTTGAGCATCTGGTAGAGATAGTCGGGACCGCGCGCGCGCGCCATCAGCGACAGGTCCGGCGGCGTCTTGCCGAACCAGTCGGCCGCATCGGCGGCCGGCATGCTGGTCTGGATGTACTCGGTCGCCTTGTCGCCCGGCGGCAGCAGCGCCTGCTGCAGCAGGGTCGGCGGGATGTTCAGGTCTGCGCCCAGACGCGACCAGCGCTCGTACTTCAGCGAGTGGCAGCCGAGGCAGTGGCTGACGAAGTTGCGCGCGCCGCGCTGCACGGAGGCGAGGTCGGCGGCGTCGTTGTTCACGTGCCAGCTCTGCCAGTCGGCGCCCTCCTTGGGCTGCTCGGCGCTCTCCTCCTTGGCCGCTGAGGCGCCGGCGCCGGCGAGCGCTGCCAGCAGCAGCGCCGCGGTCAGCGCCGCACCGCGGCGGCGGCGGCGTGCGTCAGTGCGCATGGTAGACCACTCTTTCGGGCACGGGCTTCACGCGATCGATGCGCGTGTAGAACGGCATCAGCCAGAAGAACGCGAAATAGACCACCGTGAAGATACGCGCCAGCACCACGTACAGGCCTTCCGGGGGGCGCTTGCCGAGGAACCCGAGCACGATGAAGGCGATGACGAACAGCGCCAGCGCGGTGCGCGAGATCCAGCCGCGGTAGCGCATGGACTTCACCGGCGAGCGGTCGAGCCACGGCACGAACAGGAACGACACCACCGCGAGCAGCATCAGCAGCGCCCCGAAGCGCTGGTTGGGCACGGCACGCAGAATCGCGTAGTAGGGGGTGAAGTACCACACGGGCGAGATCTCCGCGGGCGTTGACAGCGGATTCGCCGGGTCGAAGTTGGGCGCCTCGAGGAACAGGCCGCCAAGGGTCGGCACGAAGAACACCACGATGGCGAACAGCACGAAGAACACGCCGATGCCGACGACGTCCTTGACCGTGTAGTAGGGGTGGAACGGGATGCCGTCGAGCGGCTTGCCGTCGGCGCCGAGCCGGGCCTTGATCTCGATGCCGTCGGGATTGTTGGAGCCGGTCTGGCGCAGCGCCACCAGGTGCAGCAGCACCAGCAGCAGCAGCGCCAGCGGCAGCGCCACCACGTGCAGCGAGAAGAAGCGGTTGAGGGTCGCATCCGCGATGCCGTAGTCGCCGCGGATCCACTCGACCAGCCCGGGGCCGATGCCGGGGATGGTGCCGAACAGGTTGACGATCACCTGTGCGCCCCAGAACGACATGTTGCCCCACGGCAGCACGTAGCCCATGAAGGCTTCCGCCATGAGCGCCAGGTACACCGCCATGCCGACCAGCCACAAAAGCTCGCGCGGTGCCCTGTACGAGCCGTACAGGAAAGCGCGGAACATGTGCAGGTAGACGACGATGAAGAAGGCCGAGGCACCGGTGGAGTGCAGGTAGCGGATCAGCCACCCGTAGTTCACCTCGCGCATGATGAACTCGACCGAGTCGAACGAGGTGGCTTCCCCCGGCTTGTAAAACATCGTGAGGAAGATGCCGGTGACCAGCTGCAGCACCAGCACCACCATGGCCAGCGAGCCGAAGAAGTACCAGATGTTGAAATTCTTCGGCGCGTAGTAGCCGGTCAGCTGGGTGGAGACGAACTCATCGACCGGCAGGCGCTTGTTGAGCCAGGCGCGGAAGCCCTTCTTGGCCGGGGCGCTGCCGCGGGGCAGCTCGGCGGGCGCGCCGGTGGCGGTCTTCACGGCCATCACGCCTCTCCTTTCTCATCCACCCCGACGAGGAGCGTCGTGGGGTTGGGATACGAGTACGGCGGAATGTTCAGGTTGATCGAAGCCGGCGAGCCGTCGAACACCCGGCCGGCGAGGTCGAAGCGCGACCCGTGGCAGGGGCAGAAGAACCCGCCCGGCCAGCTCGGGTACAGGTCACCCTTGTCGAAGTGCTGCTTGGGCAGGCAGCCGAGGTGCGTGCAGGTGCCGATGACCACCAGGAACTCCGGGGTGCGCGAGCGCAGGACGTTGGTCGCATACTTCGGCTGGTTGGAGTCCTTGGACTGGGGATCCTTGAGATCCGCGTCGTGGCCGGAGACGCGCGCGACCATGTCGGGACTGCGGCGGACCACGTAGATGGGCGAGCGGCGCCACACGGTTACGGCCATCTGCCCGACGTCGATCTTGGACAGGTCGAGCTCGGAGGGCGCGCCCTGGGCGCGGGCGCGCTCGGACGGGCTCCAGGACTCGATGAACGGCACGGCGGCAAACACCGCGCCGACCGCGCCGGTGGCGACCGTGGCCCGGGTCAGGAACTTGCGCCGGCTCAGGTCGACTTCATCGTCCGCGACGACTGCGTGATCCGCCATCCAACCGTCTCCAGTTCGTTCGCATTTCGCACACCGCGCCGCACCGTGCGCGACGCGATTTCGTACCTTGCGGGGGGCGGCGCATTATACACAAACGAACACCCCCCTCCGTCGCGCCGGCCAGCGGGGCCCGCGGCGGGAATCCCGGAGTCCAGTGATGCTCGGGCGCCTCGGAAGCGCGTTGATTTTTGTCGCCGGCTCGGTGGCCGGGGGCCTCGCCCTCGCCTTCCTGATCGTGCTCATGCGGCCGGATCTCGTCCGCGGCCCGCCGCCGCCCGCGCCGGCGGCAGCGCCGGCGGTGACCGCCGCCCCGGCCGCGCCGGCCACGCAGCCGGCGACCTCGCACGTCAGTTACGCGGGCGCGGTGCAGCGCGCCGCGCCGGCCGTGGTCAACGTCTACACCGCGCGCCTCGTGACCGAGCGCATCGCGCCCTCGCTCGGGGAGCTGTTTGGCGAGTACCTGCCGCGCTACCGCCAGCGCATCGAGCGCAGCCTCGGCTCGGGCGTCATCGTCGACGAGGAGGGCCACATCGTCACCAATCACCACGTCATCGCCAACGCCGACTCGATCCGCGTGCAGCTCGCCGACGGCCGCATCGCCGAGGCGCACATCGTCGGCAGCGATCCGGACACGGACTTGGCGGTGCTGAAGATCGACCTGGCGCCGCTGCCGGTGGCCGTGTTCGGCCATTCCGACCAGCTGAAAGTCGGCGACGTCGTGCTGGCGATCGGCAACCCCATCGGCCTGTCGCAGACCGTGACGCATGGCATCGTCAGCTTCACCGGGCGCCAGCAGCTCGGCATCGCCCCGCTCGAGGACTTCATCCAGACCGACGCGCCGATCAACTTCGGCAATTCGGGGGGGGCGCTGATCGACTCCGGCGGCGAGCTGGTCGGCATCAACACGGCGATCGTCGCCAAGAATCTCGGCGTCGAGGGTATCGGCTTCGCGATCCCGGTGAACATGGTGCGCGGCGTGATGGGCGAGATCATCGCGCACGGCCGCGTGGTACGCGGCTGGATCGGCATCGTGCCCGAGGACGTGTCCGAGGAGCAGGCCCAGCAGCTCGGGCTGCGCCAGCCCGGGGTGGTGATCGGCACGCTGTACGTCGGCAGCCCGGCGCAGCGGGCCGGGCTGCAGCCCGGCGATCTGCTGCTCGAGATCGACGGCACCGCCCCGCGCAGCGCCCAGGACGCACTCGGACGCATCGCCAATCACAAGCCGGGCACGAGCCTGGAGCTGCACGGCGTGCGCGGCGGGCGCGACTTCACCGTACACGCCACCGTCGGTGAGCGTCCCAAAGGCGGCTGAAGCGCGCGACAATGTCGCCATGACCACCCTCACCGTGCGCCGCTTCGACTCGCGCGCCGCCCTGGACGCAGCCCTCGCCGAGCGTCTCGGGCAGGCGCTCGCCGCACGCGGCGCCTCGGCGGTCATGCTGGCCGGGGGCTCCACTCCGCTGCCCGCCTACCGCGCGCTCGGCGCCCGCCCGCCCTCGCACGACGACCGGCTGCACCTCCTCTACTCCGACGAGCGCTACGTCCCGGCGGAGGCCGCCGCCAGCAACTATCACCAGATCCGCCCGCTCACCGACGTGCTCGGCCTGCCCGACGAATCGCTGCTGCGCGTGCGCACCGAGCTGCCCCTCGCGCAGGCCGCGGCCGACTACGAGGGGCGCCTGAGCGCGCTCCTGAGCTCCGGGCTGCACATCGGGCTGGGGTTGCTCGGCCTGGGCGCCGACGGCCACACCGCCTCGCTATTCAACGCCGGCGATCTCGAGCGTGCCCGCGGCCACTTCGCCATCCCGGTCGACCGCCCCGACGGCATGCAGGCGGTGAGCGTGACGCCGGAGCTGCTGGCCACCGTGCGGGAGCCGCTGTTCGTGGTCGCCGGCACCGGCAAGGAGGCAGCGGTGGCGGCGCTCATCGCCCAGGATCCGCGACTGACCGCGTGGCGTGCAGTGCAGGGGTGCGCAGCGGTGAGCCTGTGGCTGCACGAGGGTAAATAAGGAGTGGCGGCGAGCGAATCAGCCGCGGCGCGCGAGGCGATGCAGCTCGAGCAGCTCGGGCGGCTCACCGAGGCCATCACCGCCTACGAGCGACTGCTGGCGCGCGCGCCGAACCTGCCGGACTGCTGGTACAACCTCGCGCTGCTGCAGCGCCGCACCGGCGACTACCCGGCCGCGCTCGCCTCCTACGCGCAGGCGCTCGCCCATGGCATCAACGGGCCCGAGGAAGCGCACCTGAACCGCGGCGTGATCTTCTCCGACTGCCTGAATGATACCGCGGCCGCGCAGCGCGAGCTCGAGGCCGCGCTCGCCCTGAATCCCGCCTACCTGCCGGCCCTGCAAAACCTCGCCAACCTGCACGAGGACCTGGGCCGCCGCGAAGAGGCCCGCGCGACCTACCAGCGCCTGCTCGGGCTCCAGCCGCACAGCTTCGAGGCGCTCTCCCGCCTCGCCGGCCTCAGCGACATCGCCGGACCCGCCGATCCCATGATTGCCGATCTGCGCCGCGCGCTCGCCGATCCGGGCGCGGGCGACGCCGATCGCGCCAGCCTGGGATTTGCGCTCGCGCGCTGCCTCGACGCGTGCGGGCAGTACCCGGCCGCCTTCGCCGCCGCCCGGGACGCCAACGCCGCCAGCCGCGCCAGCGCACCGGCCGCGGTGCGCTACGACCGTGCCGCCCACGAGCGGCTGGTCGATGAACTGATCCGGGTCTTTCCGCAGGTGCCGACCGCGGCCACTGCGGACGAGGCCGCGCCCGCGCCCCTCTTCATCTGCGGCATGTTCCGCTCCGGCTCCACCCTCACCGAGCGGCTGCTGAGCGCCCGGCCGGAGGTGGCCCCCGGCGGGGAGCTGGAACTCATCCCGCGGCTCGCTCACACGCTGTTCGCGCCCTTTCCGGCGGCTGCGGCCGGCGTGCCGCCGGATCTGCTGGAGCAGGCGGCTGCGCGCTACCGCGCCGAGCTCGCGCGCGTCTTTCCCGGGGCGCGCTGGGTCACCGACAAGCGCCCCGACAACTTCCTCTACCTCGGCCTCATCCGGCGGCTGTTTCCGCGCGCGCGCATCGTGCACACGACCCGCGATGCACTGGACAACTGCCTGTCGATCTACTTCCTGCACCTCGACCAGCGCATGAGCTACGCGCTCGACCTCGCCGACATCGGGCACTACTACCGGCAGTACCGGCGGCTCATGGGGCACTGGCGCCGCGTCTGCGGCAGCGACCTCATGGACTTCAACTACGATGACTTCGTGCGCGACCCGCGGCGCGAGGCTCAGCGCCTGTTCGAGTTCTGCGGCGTCCCCTGGGACGAGACCTGCCTCGACCTCGAAGCGCGCCGGGGCGGCGCGGTCAAGACCGCGAGCGTCTGGCAGGTGCGCCGCGGGGTGTACCGCCACGCCTCGGGACGCGCCCGGCATTACGCCCGTGAGCTCGAGCCGCTCGTCGAGGCGCTCGCAGGTATGGAGCAGCCATGAGCGTCCCGCCCCTCAGCGTAAATCCCCTGTTCGCCGTGCCGTTCATCAGCGCGCTGCTCCCGGGCGCGCAGGCGCTCAACCCCGCGCTTCTGGCGCTCTTCGGTGCCCGGGCCACGGAGGCGTACCGCGACGGGCAGCTCAAGCCCGACCCGCTGTGCTTCCGCAGCCGCGAGGACCTGTTCGAGTGGCCGGAGCCGGCGGCTGCGAACCTGCGCGGCGAGGTCCTCGGCGCGGTCTGCCAGGCGGTGATGGCGGCGAGCACCCTCACCGAGGCTGAGTTCGACGGCCTCGCGGTGCAGGCCAGAGCCCGCTTCGTCGTCGTCCGTCCAAATGGCGCGCTGCCGGCCGCCTCGGTCCCCCTCGCCAGCTGGTGCGCGCTCTACTGCGTCGCGGTCCCCGCCCCCCACCCGTCCCGGGCCGACAGCGCGGCGGTGCGCCTGTACGAGACCCGGCTGGCGAACATGTTCCTGGACGCGTCGAACTCGCAGCTGCGCCCCCCATTTACGCCCGGCCACCAGGTCTGGCATCCGGTTCCCGGCGAAATTGCCGTTTTTCCCGCCTCGATCATGCACGAAGTCGCCCTGAATCGCGGAGATCGCGACCTTGTGCTGGTCGCCGCCCGCCTGCGCTTCGCCCATCCCCGCATGGAGGCACTGCCCCCATGGTGAGCCCGCCGGTGCCGCTCGCCCTGAGCCCTCAGTTCGCGGTCCCGTTCGCCGTGGGACGGGTGCCCGGCTGCGGGCCGCTGAACCGCGAGCTCGAGGCGCTGCTGCTCGCCCGCGAGAACGACCAGCACCGCAACCCCACGCCGACCCACGTGCCGCAGCTCGAGACCTTCGAGAGCCGGTTCGACCTGTTCCGGTGGCCGGAGACGTGCATCCAGGAGCTGCGGCGGGCAATGCTTACCAGCGTGGCTCAGGCGGTGCTGCAGAGCTCGGAGATTACCCCCGAGCAGCTCTCGCGCCTCACCCTGCACAACCACACCTGGTTCCACGTCTCGCGCTACGCCGGCTCGTTCGTCGCCCACAACCACCCGCTCGCCTCCTGGTCTGCGGTGTATTGCGTGCGGGCCGGGGAAAGCGTGTCCGAGCACCCCGACAGCGGCGTCCTGCGCTTTTTCGACACGCGCCCGGGTGCGGACGCCTATCTGGATGCTACCAACCGACGCCTCAGGGCGCCCTTTGCCGTCCGGCCCCTCGAGTTCCACCTCGAAGAGGGCCAGATCGTGATCTTCCCCTCCTACGTCTTCCACGAGGTCGCGCCTTTCTACGGACGCGACGCCCGCATTACCGTGGCGACGAACTGCTGGTTTACCTGAAACGCCACAAGTTCGGCGCCGTGTCCGACCGGGATACGGTCTGGAACGTGTGTTGCGCTACTACAACAAGCCTGCGACGAAGCGTCCGCCAGACGCGGTAGAGCGTGCATTAAGCGCGTTCCCGCGTGGGAGGCTGGTTGGCAACAATTCCCGAAGGTGCTCTAATGCGCCCCCAAGTCCAAACGGCGGACCCGAGGGAAGGTTTTTGCGCAACGGAAGCGCGGGGCGCCGGGACTCATGAAATTCGCGAATTACATTTCTTAGAGGAACCATACAATGGCGAAAAGTCGCAGCTTGCAACACGCAGTGCGCTTCGCGCTGGCGACGGCGACAGCCGCTGCCGGCGTCACGGCGCTACATGCGCAGGAAGCCCCGGCACCGGCCGCAGCACCGGCACCTGTAGAAGAGGTGGTGGTCACCGGCTCGCGCCTGCAGACACCAAACGAGACCTCAATCAGCCCGATTACGACCGTATCGGCGGTCGACCTGCAGCAGACCGGTCTGACGCGCGTCGAGGACGTGCTCAACAATCTGCCCATGGTGTTCGCGGGCATGAACTCGACGACCTCCAACGGCGCCGACGGCACGGCCAACGTCGACCTGCGTGGTCTGGGTGCGCAGCGCACGCTGGTCCTCGTCAACGGCAGACGCCTGGGTCCCGGCTCATCGATCGGTGGACGCAACTTTTCGGACATCAACCAGGTTCCGGCCGCACTGATTGAGCGCGTCGACGTGCTCACGGGTGGCGCGTCCGCGGTGTACGGCGCGGATGCCGTCGCGGGCGTGGTGAACTTCATCCTCAATACGCACTTCGAGGGCTTGAAGGTCACGGCGGGCTACCACTTCAACCAGCACCACAACGATAACCAGGACGGAGTGGCTCAACTCGTAACTGCCGGAGGCTTCCCGCTGCCGGAGAGCAACGTGAACACCGGCTTCGGCAAGAACGTCTCGGTGCTCATGGGCTCGAACTTCGCCGACAACAAAGGCAACGCCACGGCTTACATCACGTACGACAACCAAGGCGCGGCGTTGCAGGGCAAGTTCGACTACAGCGCCTGCTCGCTGGCCCCGACCGGTGGCAACACGCGATTGCATTGCGCGGGTTCAGGAACGTCGGCTAAGAATGGCGCCGGCGGCTATTTTCAGGCGTACGGTCCGTCGGGCGCGCTGTTCACCAATACCGTGGACGGCACGACCGGCCTGATGCGGCCGTTCGATTTTTCCAGCGACCTTTACAACTTCGGTCCGCTGAACTTCTACCAGACGCCGAACGAGCGCTGGACCGCCGGCTCGTTCATCAACTACGACGTCAATACGCATGTGAATGTGTATGCGGAAGTGATGTTCATGCACAACTCGTCGCAGGCGCAGATCGCCCCGAGCGGCGACTTCTTCAACCCCTCGTTCATCCCCTGCGCCGATCCGCTGCTGACGCCGCAGGAATCTGCGACCATGTGTACGCCGGCGAACCTCGCGGCGAACGGCGGCGCGACCGAGACGTTCAACGGCGTCACCTACCCCGGTATCAACATGTACATCGGGCGCCGCAATGTCGAGGGCGGCAATCGCATCGCGACCTTCGTCACCAACTCCTCACGCGAGGTGCTGGGCGTGAAGGGCGACTTCGGTGATGCCTGGACGTACGACGTCTATGCCCAGCATGCGCTCGTCGACAACAACAACGGCAACCTCAACTACCTCAACAACACCGCCATCCAGGAAGCGCTGAATGTGCTGCCGGGCCCCGGGGGACAGCCGGTCTGCGGCGGACCCACCAACCCGCTCGGCGCCGGTCCGCTGGTGCCTCCCGGCACGGCGTTCGCTCCCGATCCCGCCTGCGTGCCCTGGAATATCTGGCACCCGAACGGCGTGACGGCTGCGCAAACCGCGTTCCTGTCGGTGCCGCTGATCGTGGTCGGTAACACGACGGAATACGTCGCGAACGGCTCGGTCACGGGCGACCTCGGCAAGTACGGCGTGAAGCTGCCTTCGGCTGACCAGGGCCTGCAGATGAACATCGGCGTCGAGTGGCGCGAAGAGAGCACGAACTACCTGCCGGACTTCCTCGACCAGCAGGGCTCGGCGGCCGGCTCGGGCGGTGCGGTGTCGCCGATCAACGGCAGCTTCACCGTCAGGGAAGCGTTCACGGAAGTGCGTCTGCCGCTCGCCAGCCACGTAGCGGGCGCGGACGATCTCGCCTTCGAAGGCGGCTACCGCTATTCCAAGTACAGCCTCGGCTTCAACACCAACACCTACAAGCTCGGCTTGGAATGGGCGCCGGTGCGTGACGCCCGCTTCCGCGGCAGCTTCCAGCGCGCGGTGCGTGCGCCGAATATCGGTGAGCTGTTCACGCCGCAGGCCGTGGGCCTGGACGGTGCGCACGATCCGTGCTCGGGCGTGGTACCCCAGGCGACGCCAGCGCAGTGCGCGCTCACAGGAGTGACGCCCGCCCAGTACGGCCACATCGGGGCGAACGCGGCCTTCCAGTACAACGGTCGGTTCAACGGCAACCCGAACCTCGTGCCGGAAGTGGCCGATACCTACACCGTGGGCCTGTTGCTGCAGCCGCGGGTGGTACCGAACCTGTCGGTGTCGATCGACTATTTCCACATCAAGATCGACAACCGCATCGGGCCCGTTGGCGGTGACGCCATCCTGCAAAACTGCATCACGACCGGGGTGGGCTGCGCTGCCATACACCGCGACGCCAATGGCTCGCTGTTCAGGACCCCGAACGGGTTCGTCGACGATCCCAACGTGAACCAGGGTTCGCTCAGGACCTCGGGCATCGACCTCAAGGGCAGCTACCGCATGAGCATGGCGGCCATGGGCTCACTGCTGTTCTCGGTCGAGGGGACGTACCTCAAGGACCTGATCACCCAGCCAATCGCGGGCGGTGGCTCGTACGACTGCCTCCAACTGTTCGGCGCGACCTGCGGCGGCGGTAACCCGAAGTGGCGTCACGTGTTCAACGCCACCTGGTCGACACCATGGGATGGACTGGACCTCAACCTGAGATGGCGCTATTTCGGTTCGAACAGCTCCGAGTCCGCGACCACCAATCCGTTCTTGCAGAAGACCCCGTACCTGCCGCTGGCGCACATTGCGGCTTTCAACTATCTCGACCTGACGGGGACGTTCAACCTCTACAAGAACATCAGGATGGAGCTCGGCATCAACAATATCGCCGACAAGTCGCCGCCGATCGTGACGGGAGTGGACTGCTCCACCAGCAGCCCGGCCGGCGCGAACTGCAACGGCAACACCTTCCCTGGAGTCTACGACGCGATGGGGCGGTATCTGTTCGCCACCGTCACGGCGCAGTTCTAAGGCAGGAGTTCGCTTGACTTAAACGGCGGGCCTCAGGGCCCGCCGTTTTTTTTGGCGCGCTCAGCGCAGCCGATGTGCGCGGTGGTCGCGATGCCGCGGCGTGTGCAGGATGTAGGACCCGAGCGCCGCGCGCGTGATGGTCACGGTGTCCCCGGCGGCCAGGAACGGATCCCCGTCGTCGAGCTCCCACATTGCCCCGCCCTCCAGCTGCACGGTCATGTGACCGCTGGTGGGCCTGGTCACCGAGGTCACGCGCGCCTCCAGCGCTGGGGCGGCGGCGGATGCCGGCTGGGGGTGCTCGGCTCTGTAGCTGCCGAAAGTCTGTGCTACCGGCGGCGCTGCGGCGGGCGGCGCGGTGACGGCCGCCGGTGCCGACGCCGGGGCGGCCGGGACCGCCGCACGCGGCGCCACCGGCGCGGCAGCGAGCGGGGCGCCGCGCCCGGCGAGTTTATCGTAGCAGGCGAGCCGCTCGGCGTCGGACCCGATTCCCGCGCAGGCACGCAGGGCGCTCTCCGGCTCGCCAGTCGCGGCGTTGCCGGCGCTGAGCGAGGCCGCGCCGAGGATGGCCAGCACCGCCGCGGCGACCTTGGTTGGCGCGGGCCTCAGGGGAACGAGCATTACAGTGCCTCCGGGGTGGTTGCGCCGTAGTAGGTGCCGACGACCTCGGTGGCGGCGCGGATCAGGTCCCGTTCGGCCGGTGTCAGGAACGGATTCCAGATGTCGAAGATCAGCACCGCGCGCGGCACGTCCGAGAGGTTCCAGGCCTCGTGCTCGATGGTGTCGTCGAACACCCAGGCCTTGCCCGGGACCCACTCGCGCGTCTCGCTGCCGACGCGGAAGCCGCAGCCCGGGGGCACGATGAGCGGCAGGTGCACGGTCAGTCGCGTGTTGGTGACGCCGGTGTGCGCAGGGATGCGCGTCCCGGGCTCGAGTATCGAGAAGAACGCGGTCGGCCCGCGCGCCGCCACGTCGCACTGTGGCGCGCCCTTGAGCAGCTGCGCGGTGCGCGGACAGCGGGCCAGATGCGCCGGCTGCGGTACCGACTGGTTCCACAGGAAGTACGCGCTCCAGCGCCGCGACTTGTTCAGTTCCTTCCACTGCCGCAGCGGCACCCCGTCCGGGTAGGCGATATAGGGCTCGAGCCCCTCGCGATCGGAGACCAGCACGGTCATGAGCTCCGCACGGATCTCGTCGGTGGCGGCCTCGATCGCGTCCAGCCACGGGAAATCACCGCGCTCGAAGAACTCGACGGCGGGGATCTCCGGGAAATACATGAAGGTCGGCTGCGGCGTATAGCGGCTGCGCCGGCCGGTCAGCAGCTCGACGCAGCGCTCGACGCGCCGGTACGACCCGCCGCCATGCTGCGCGCGAATGCCGGCGAGCCGCTCCTCGATCGCACCACCCAGCGCCGCATCGTCCTTGGCAATCGCGGCGCGCGCGTGTTCGATCATCGCCGCCACGCCTTCCGGCACCCCCCCTCCCGGGGGCAGGGTGGCCAGCGCGTTGCGAAAGGCGCGCGCGGCGTTGCGCGGATCGCCCGTCGCCTCGAGCAGTGATCCCTTCTGCAAAAGCGAGGCTAGGTGCCGCGGCTCGAGCGCCAGCGCCCGCTCGATCGCATCGAGCTCATCGGCGGGCAGGCCCAGCTCGTGCAGGCTCTGGGCAAGATTCGACCACAGGCTCGGATGGCCGGGATCGGCCTGGGTGGCGCGCTGAAACAGCTCGCGCGCCCGTGCGGCGTCGCCCCGCTGCATCATGCGCAGGCCGAGCTCATTGAGCACCGCCGGGTGAGCCGGCGCCAGCTGCGCGACGCGCGCCAGCAGCTGATCGGCCTCGCCGCTGCGGCCCGCAGCCCCGGCGGCCTTGGCGGCCTGGATGATCCGCAGCACGGTGGCGTTGTCCGGGACCGGCGTGCCGGCCGTGGCATTGACGTCGCTCAAGAGCTTCCCCTAGGGTGTCGAGCTTTGGATTCTAGCGCGGCCACGCATGGCTTGGAGGGCTGTTGACCGCTGCCAGCGACGTCGATCTGCAGCTGATCCGCATCGCCTCACTGCTGGAGAGCAACCCGGCCGCGGCCGCCCGCGAAGCCGCTCAGATCGTGCGCAGCCATCCGCAGCATGCCGCGGCGTTGCTGCTGCTCGGCACCGCGCAGCGTGCCTGCGGGGATGCGCCGGCCGCGGCCGCGCAGCTCGGCGCGCTCGCCGTCGCACAGCCCGACTCCGCACCGGTGCAGCTCGAACTCGGACGCGCGCTCGCGGCCCAGGGCGATGCCGAGCGGGCCTTCGGCGCGCTGTCGAAGGCGGTGCAACTGCAGCCCGATCTGGCCGAAGCCTGGGCGGAACTCGCCGCCCTGCACGCCGCCCGCGGCGATCTGCAGGCCTGCGACGCGGCGTACGCCAATTTCACGCGGCTGGCGCCCCCGGAACGGCACCTCGCCGAGGCGGCCGCGGCGCTCGCCGCACGGCGTCTGCCGGCCGCGGAGGCGCTGCTGCGCGCGCGGCTGGCGCGCTCGCCACGGGACGTGGGCGCGCTGCGGCTGCTCGCCGAGGTGGCGGCCGAGCGTGAAGACTACGTCGAGGCCGAGCGGCTGCTCGGTGAGTGTCTGCGGCTCGCGCCGGGCTATAGTGAGGCCCGGCTCGATCTCGCCCGCGTGCTGCACAGCCAGCAGAAGGCAGCTCCAATGGTGCCGCTGCTCGAGCGACTGCTGACGCTCGAGCCGGACAATTTCCGCTTTCGCACGCTGCAGGCCTCCGCTCTCAACCTGCTGGGACAGAATCTCCGCGCGCGGCAGATCTACGAGCAGATGCTCACCGAGTTCCCGGATAACGAGCTGCTGTGGCTGTACTACGGACACTCCCTGCGCATCGCCGGACGACTCGGAGAAGCCGTCGCGGCCTATCGAAAAAGCGCGCAACTGAAGCCTCAGTTCGGCGAAGCCTGGTTCAGCCTGGGGAACCTCAAGACCGTGCGCTTCAGCGACGAGGACATCGCCACGATGCAGGCGCAGGCGGCGCGCGCCGAGCTGGACGACCACACCCGCCTGCACCTCGAGTTTGCCCTCGGCAAGGCGTTCGAGGACCAGAAGATCTTTGCCGCCTCCTTCGAGCACTATGCGCGCGGCAACGCACTGCGGCGCGCGATGGTGCAGTACGAGGCCGACGGCTTCACGCGCTTCGTGGAGCGCTCGCGTGCCCTGTATACGCCGGGATTCTTTGCGAGCCGTTCGGGCAGCGGCAACTCCGCGCCCGACCCGATCTTCGTCGTCGGACTGCCGCGCTCCGGCTCGACGCTCATCGAGCAGATTCTCGCCAGCCACTCGCAGGTGGAAGGCACGCGGGAGCTGCCGGACATCCCCGGCTTCGCCCTGGAACTCGGCGCGCTGGAGCGACCCGGCCAGCCCCCGGCCTACCCGGCGTCCGTCGCGCGCCTCGACCGCGCGCAGCTGAACGCGCTCGGCGAGCGCTATCTGGCGCAGACCCGTCCGCACCGCGTACTCGGCCGGCCGCGCTTCGTCGACAAGATGCCGGCCAACTTCAACCACATCGGGCTGATCCACCTGCTGCTGCCGAACGCGAAGATCATCGATGCGCGCCGTGCGCCGCTCGCCTGCTGCTTCGCCAACTTCAAGCAGCATTTTCAGTCCGGCGTCTGGTTTACCTACAGCCTGGAGGATCTCGGCCGCTACTACCGCGACTACGTGCGGCTGATGCAGCACTTCGACAGCGTGCTGCCGGGGCGCGTCCATCGCGTGCAATACGAGGCTCTGGTCGGCGATCTCGAGGGCGAGGTACGGCGGCTGCTCGCTTACTGCGGGCTGCCGTTCGAGGAGCAATGCCTGCGTTACTACGAGACCGAGCGCAGCGTCCAGACGGTGAGTTCCGACCAGGTGCGCCGGCCCATCTATGGCGATGCGGTCGAGCAGTGGCGCAACTTCGAGCCGTGGCTCGGCCCTCTCAAGGCAGCCCTGGGAGAACTGGCGGAGCTGCCTGCCGGCACGGCGCGGTGAGGCGCTAGTGGCCGCTCGGTGCGGCCGCAGCCGCGGCGCCGTCGAGCTTGACGAGCGTCGCCGCCGAGGGCGGTCGCGACGCGCGCAGCCGCGCACTCACGGCCTCGGCCTGGCCGAGGACGCGCAGGATGTTGCCACCGGCGAGCTTGGCGAGGTCCGCATCACTCCAGCCGCGGTGTGCCAGCTCCTCAAGCAGCGCCGGGTACTTGTCGACCCCGTCGAGGCCGGCGGGCGTGTCGGGGATGCCGTCGAAGTCCGAGCCGAGCCCGACGTGGTCGGCGCCCGCGACCTTGCGGATGTGATCGATGTGGTCGGCCACGTCCGTGAGCGTCACCGGAGGCTGCGGGTGTGCCGCGTCCCAGGCCTTGAGCGCCTGCGCGGCGCGCTCCGGCTGGCCGATGTACAGGCCGCCGAACGGCGGGCTGTTGTAGCGCGCGTGCTCGGCGGCGCGGTCGGCGCTCCAGCGGCGGCGCGCGTCGGAGACGTAGATGGTGGCGAAGTTGACCATCACCACGCCGCCGTTCTTGGCCACCAGCCGCAGCACGTCGTCGGGCACGTCGCGCGGATGATCGACCAGCGCGCGCGCCGAGGAGTGCGAGAACATCACCGGCGCCTCGGACACCTCCAGCGCGGCGCGCATCGTCTCCTCGGACACGTGCGACAGGTCGACGAGCATGCCGAGCCAGTTCATCTCGCGCACCACTTCGCGCCCGAAGGCGGTGAGCCCGTGGTGCGCCGGGTTGTCGGTGGCGGAGTCCGCCCAGGCCGTATTGATGGCGTGCGTCAGCGTCATGTAGCGCGCGCCGTCGTCGTAGTAGGCGCGCAGCACCGCCAGCGAGTCGTTGATCTGGTGGCCGCCCTCGACCCCGATCAGGCAGGCGATGCGGTGCGCCTTGTGCAGCCGCACGACGTCCGCGGCCGTGTAGGCCATGCCGAAATCCTTCGGGTAGCGCTCGCACATGCCCTTGACGATGTCGATCTGTTCGAGGGTCGCCTGCACCGCGAGCGGGCCCTGCATGCTGGTGTCGACGAACACCGACCAGAACTGGCCGCCGACGCCGCCGCGCCGCAGCCGCGGGATGTCGGTCATGAGGGGCGCGAGCGCCGTTTCGGAGCTGCTGAAGGCGGCGTGCGCGCCCCCGGCCAGCGGCAGGCTGGCGGTGGAGGCCGCGAGGTCGATCGCCGTCAGATCGCTGTGAAAGCGGGTACGAATCTCCCACGGCAGGTCGTTGTGGCCGTCGATGAGCGGGGTCTGTTCCAGCACGCGCGCGACGCGTTCGGCGTCCGAGGGCGCCGCCGCGAGCGGCGCGGCCAGCAGCAACCCGATGAGGGCGGTGGCGGCGCTCAGCGCCCGCAGGAGCGGGTCCAGTCCTGTGGCCTGGCGCCGGGGTTGTGCCACCCGCATGGCCCCTTGAGCAATTCTTCCGCCTGCGGCGGGCCCCAGCTGCCCGGCAGGTACTGCAGCGGCGGGGCGGCGGCGTTCAGGACCGGATCCACGATTTTCCATGCGGCCTCGACCTCGTCCTCGCGGGCAAAGTGGGCAGTATCACCGATCAGGGCGGAGCTGATGAGCACTTCGTAGGCATCCATGTCATCGCCCTGCTGCTGGGCGACGTACAGCTCGACGTCGCGCCCGGTCATCACCGGGCCCGGCTTCTTGGTGTGCGCGCCGAGGGCGATGGCGACGTCGGGGCCGACGCGGAAGCGCACGTGATTGGGCTGCTCGGGGGCGAGATCGCCGAACACGTTGGCCGGCGGGGGCCGCAGCTCCACCACCACCTCGGTGGCACTCACCGGCAGGCGCTTGCCGGCGCGCAGGTAGAAGGGCACCCCGCTCCAGCGCCACGAGTCGACGGCGAGCGCCAGCGCCGCGTAGGTCTCGACCTGCGAGCCGGCCGCCACGCCCGGCTCCTCGCGGTAACCCTGGAACTGGCCACGCACCAGGTCCGCCGGCGTCACCGGGCGCACCGCCTTGAGCAGCTTCACCTTCTCGTCGCGCAGCGACTCGCCGTCGGCGTTGACCGGCGGCTCCATGGTGAGCAGCGCCACGATCTGCAGCAGGTGGTTCTGGATGACGTCGCGGATCGCGCCGGTCTCCTCGTAGAACTTGCCGCGCCCGGCGATGCCGATGCTCTCGGCCATGGTGACCTGCACGCTGGCGACGAAGTTGCGGTTCCACACCGGCTCGAGGAACGAATTGGCGAAGCGGAAGAACAGCAGGTTCTGCACCGCTTCCTTGCCGAGGTAGTGGTCGATGCGAAAGATGCTCGATTCGGGGAAGTGCGCGTGCAGCGTCCGGTTGAGCTCGCGCGCCGTGGCCAGGTCGTGGCCGAAGGGCTTCTCGATCACGACGCGCCCGGCCTGCGCCCCGCCGGTGGCGCTCAGGTGCTCGACCACCACCTCGAACATGCTCGGCGGGATCGCCAGGTAAAACAGCGGCCGCTTGGATTCCCCGAGCGCCTGCTTCAGCCCCTCGAAGGTACTGCGGTCGTTGTAGTCGCCGTCGACGTAGCGCAGCAGCCCCGTCAGGCGCGTGGTCACCGCCTCGTCCGGGTCCTTGACGGAGGCCTTGACGCTGTCGCGTACCCGTGCGGCCAGCCATTTGACGTCGCACCCCTGGCGCGCCACCCCGATCACCGGGATGGTGAGCAGCCCGCGGCGCACCAGGTGATAGAGGGCCGGGTAGATCTTCTTGAAGCACAGGTCGCCGGTCGCGCCGAACAGCACGAGGGCATCGCAGTCACGACGTTCCATGTGATCCTCCTTGCACTTCAGTCCCGGGCACGCCGTGCGCGCCTCACGGCTTCTGCTCGGTGTGGCCGCCGAATCCCAGGCGCATGGCCGACAGCACCTTGTTGGCGAACTCGGCGCGGCCGCGCGACTCGAAGCGCCCGTACAGCGCCGCCGACAGCACGTGCGCCGGTACGCCCACTTCGATCGCCGCCTGCACCGTCCAGCGCCCCTCGCCCGAATCCGCCACGTGCCCTGCGAAGGAGTCGAGGCGGCCGTCCTTGGCGAGCGCGGCCGCGGTCAGATCGAGCAGGCGCGAGGCGATGATGCTGGCGTGGCGCCAGACCTCGGTGATGGCGGCGACGTCGAGCCGGTACTGGAAATAGCGCGGGTCGGACAACGGCGCGGTCTCGGCATCCGCGCTCTGGCTGGCGAGTCCGGCATCGGCGTGCGCGAGCACGTTGAGTCCCTCGGCGTAGGCGGCCATCAGCCCGTACTCGATGCCGTTGTGCACCATCTTGACGAAGTGGCCGGCGCCGGACGGCCCGCAGTGCAGGTAACCGAGCGCCGCGGCCGCCACCCCGGCGGCCGCGCCCGGCTTGCCCTGCGGCATGCGCGCACCCGGCGCGAGCGTCGCCAGCGCCGGCTCCACCAGCGCCACCGCGTCCGCGTCCCCGCCGATCATCAGGCAGTAGCCCTGCTCGAAGCCGAGCACACCGCCGCTCGTGCCGACATCGAGGTAGTGCACGCCGGCGGCCTTGAGCTGCTCGGCGCGGCGGATGTCGTCGTGGTAGTGCGAGTTGCCGCCGTCGATGAGCACGTCGCCGCGCTCGAGCAGCGGGCGCAGCTGGCCGATGACGGTGTCGACGATCGCCGCGGGCACCATGATCCACACCGCGCGCGGCGCGGGCAGCTGCCGCACCAGTTCCTCGACCGAGGCTGCGCCCCGCGCGCCCTGCGCCGCGACCGCCTTGACCGCCGCCGCCGAACGGTCGTAGGCCACGCACTCGTGCCCGCCCTGCTGCAGGCGCCGCACCATGTTGGCGCCCATGCGCCCGAGTCCGATCATACCTATGCGCATCGTCGCCGCCTTTCGTCCTAGTTGGGCACGCGCCGGATCTGGGCTCCCAGCTGTGCCAGCTTCTCCTCGATCGCCTCGTAGCCACGGTCGATATGGTAGATACGCTCCACGTCGGTACGTCCTTCCGCCACCAGTCCGGCGAGCACCAGGCTCGCCGAGGCGCGCAGGTCGGTCGCCATGACCGGCGCGGCGGTGAGCTTCTGCACGCCGTGGATGATGGCGGTGTTGCCCTCGAGGCGGATCTCCGCGCCCAGGCGCCGCATCTCCAGCATGTGCATGAAGCGGTTCTCGAAGATGGTCTCGGTGATGGTGCCGACACCGTCGGCCACGGTATTGAGTGCGGCGAACTGCGCCTGCATATCGGTCGGGAACCCCGGGTACGGCGCGGTGCGCACGTCGACTGCCTTGAGCCGCCGGCCGCGCATGTCCACCTCGATCCAGCTGTCGCCGCTCTCGACCCGCGCGCCCGCCTCCTGCAACTTGCCGAGCACCGCATCCAGGTGATCGGGCCGCGTGTTCTTGATGCGCACGCGGCCACCGGTGATGGCGCCGGCCACGAGATAAGTACCGCTCTCGATCCGGTCCGGCAATACCTCGTAGGAGGTGCCGCGCAGGCGCTCCACACCGTTGACCACGATCTTGTCGGTGCCGGCGCCCTGGATCTTGGCGCCCATGGCGATCAGAAAGTTGGCGAGGTCCACCACCTCCGGCTCGCGCGCCGCGTTCTCGATGACGGTCTCGCCGTCGGCGAGCGTCGCGGCCATCATGAGGTTCTCGGTGCCGGTCACGGTGACCGTGTCGAGCACCAGGCGTGCGCCCTTGAGGCGCGCGGCGCGGGCGCGGATGTAACCGCCCTCGATGGTGATGTCGGCCCCCATGGCCTGGAGCCCGGCGACGTGGATGTTGACCGGGCGCGCGCCGATGGCGCAGCCGCCGGGCAGCGACACGTCGGCGCGTCCGTAACGCGCCACCAGCGGTCCCAGCACCAGGATCGACGCGCGCATGGTCTTCACCAGCTCGTAGGGCGCGAAGCACTCCTTCACCGTGGACGCATCGACCTCGATGCGCATGCGTTCGTCGATGGTGACGGTGGCGCCCATGCGCCCGAGCAGCTCCACCGTCGTGGTCACGTCCTTGAGGTGCGGGACGTTGGCCACCACCACGGGATCCTCGGCCAGCAGCGCCGCGGCCAGGATCGGCAGCGTGGCGTTCTTGGCCCCGGAGATGCGCACCTCGCCCTCGAGAGGCACCCCGCCCTGGATCTGCAGCTTGTCCATGCTCAGCCCTGCCCCGACTCTTCCGGCGTCAGCGCCTCGATCGACAGAGCGTGGATCTCGCGTCCCATGCGCTCGCCGAGCGCCCGGTACACCAGCTGATGGCGCGCCAGGCTGCGCTGGCCGGCGAACTCGCGCGCGACGATGCGCGCGGCGAAATGGGGGTTGTCGTCGGACTCCACGCGCACTTCCGCTCCAGGGAGGCCGGCGCGGATCAGCCGCGCAACATCTTCGGGGCTCATGGGTTGGATATTACATGGCGCCATTGCGCACGCGCCTATAATGCCCCCATGGAGTTGCACCCGGCCGCCCCGGCCACCCCCGGCGCCCTGCCCGACGATGCCTCGCTTCTGGCCTCCGCGCGCCGCGCGCTCGGCATCGAGGCGCGTGCCGTGGAGGCGCTCAGCTCACGCCTGACGGCCGCCTTTGCCGCCGCCTGTCGCATCTGCCTCGACTGTCACGGCCGCGTGGTAGTGACCGGCATGGGCAAGTCCGGGCACGTCGGCGGCAAGATCGCCGCAACGCTCGCCAGTACCGGCACCCCGGCCTTCTTCCTGCACCCGGCCGAGGCCGGCCACGGCGATCTCGGCATGATCACGCGCGCCGATACGGTGCTGGCGCTGTCCAACTCCGGCGAGACTCCGGAGCTGGTGGTACTGCTGCCGCACCTGAAGCGCCTCGCCGTGCCGCTCATCGTCATGACCGGCAAGGGCGACTCGACCCTGGGCCGCGCCGCGAGCGTGACGCTCGACGTCGGCGTGGACGAGGAGGCCTGCCCGCTCAATCTCGCCCCCACCGCCAGCACCACCGCCACGCTCGCCATGGGCGACGCCCTGGCCGTGGCGCTGCTCGAGGCGCGCGGCTTCACGCGCCACGACTTCGCGCGCTCGCATCCGGGCGGCACGCTCGGCCGCCGGCTGCTGCTGCACGTCGAGGACCTGATGCGCACCGGCGAGGCCGTGCCGCACGTGGCCCCCGACGCCCCGCTGAGCGCGGGGCTCCTGGAGATGTCGCGCAAGGGGCTCGGCATGACGGTGGTGACGGATGAGGCGGACCATATCCTCGGCGTATTCACCGACGGCGACCTGCGCCGCGCGCTGGACAAGCAGATCGACGTGCATGCCACCACCATGGGCTCGGTCATGACGGTCCCGGGACGCAGCATCGGGCCGCACGAGCTGGCGGCCGAGGCCGTGCATCTCATGGAGGTGCATCGCATCACGGCGCTGCCGGTCGCGGACTCCCAGGGGCGGCTCGTGGGCGCGCTCAACGTGCACGATCTGATGCGCGCCGGCGTGGTGTAGCGGCACTCCCTGCACATGTCCGCTCCCATCCGCCTGCTGGTGCTCGACGCCGACGGTGTACTCACCGACGGCCGGGTCTACATCGGCCCGCGCGGCGAGGTGCTCAAGGTGTTCGACGTGCGCGACGGCTACGGCATCGTGCAGCTGCAGAAGGCCGGCGTGCGCGTGGCGGTCATCTCCGGGCGGCGCTCGCCGATGATGGCGGTGCGCTGCCGCGAGCTCGGCATCCGCCACCTGCACCAGGGCATTGTCGACAAGCTCGGGGTATTCGCCCGGCTGTGCGCGCGGCTGAAGCTCACGCCCGCGTCCTGTGCGTGTGTGGGCGATGACGTGCAGGACCTGCCGCTGATGCGGGCGGCGGCCCTGTCCTTTGCGGTAGCGGATGCGCACCGCGAGGTGCGGCGCACGGCCGACATCGTGACGCGCGCCGCCGGCGGTCGCGGCGCGGTGCGCGAGGTTTGCGATCACCTCCTGGCGCTGCGCCGGCCGCGGCGGCGGCGGCGGCGGTGAGCCGCCTGTTCGCGCTCCTGGCGCTGGCGGCGCTGGTGGTCGGCGTCGTGGTGCTGTCGGGCACGCAGCGCGAGACCATCGCCACCACCAGCGTCGGGCCGGCGCACGATCCGGGCTACTCCGCCCGCCAGGCGAGCCTGGTGCAGACCGGCGCCGACGGCCGCCCGGTCTACACGCTCAATGCGGCCGAGATCCAGCAGCAGCCCGACACCGGCACCGTCGACATGCAGCAGGTGCGGCTCGGCTTCCGCGACGCCAGCGGCGATCAGTGGAACGCGCGCGGCGACCGCGGCCAGCTGGCACAGAACAGCGGTATCGTCAGCCTCAGCGGCAACGTGCACGTCAGCGGCGTGCTGCCCGGCACGGACCAGGTGGCCGAGATCGCCACCGGGCATCTGGCCTTCGATACCAAGGCACAGGTAGTCGCGACGCAGGATCCGGTGACGATCGTCATGTCCGGCCGGCAGCTGAACGCACAAGGGCTGGTGGCGAGCTTGAAGGAGCGTCACGTGCAGTTAGAATCGGCCGTGCATGGCTCCTTCGTGCCTTAAGTCCCTGTCGTTCGTGCTCGGGGCCGTGCTTGCCGGCGTGGCGGCAGCGCACGAGGCCGCGGCGGCCGCGGCGGCCGCGGCGCCGGCTGCGCCCACGCTCGCGGCGCCACTGCCCACGGGCCTCGGCTCCTGCCACCAGCCGATCACGCTCGATGCGGCTTCCTCGCAGGTCGACTACAGGTCCAACACCGTGGATTTCAGGCAGGTGGTGATCTCCCAGTGCACCACGCGCGTGCAGGCCGACCACGCCCACGCCACCGGCCTCAACTTCACCAATAGCCGCTGGACCTTCGACGGCAACGTGCACATCGAGGCCGAGCAGCGCGGCAGCCTGCGCTCCGACCAGGCCGTGGTCGAGTTCAAGGACAACCGCATCACGCGCGCCACCATCACCGGCAAGCCGGCCGAGTTCGAGCAGGAGCGCGCCGACTCCGGCCAGCCGGCGCGCGGCCACGCCGACGAGATCGTGTACGACGTCACTAACGGCACGGTGCGCCTGTCGAACGATGCCTGGCTCACCAACGGCCAGACCGAGGTGTCCGGATCGCTGCTGGTCTACAACATCCGCGGTCAGAGCTTGCAGGCCGGAGCTGCTCCCGGCACCGATCAGCGTGTGCACATCAAGATCCCGACGGGTGCGGTCCAGAACCCCGGCAAGGGCGAGCCCGTGAAGCCCGACGGTGGTCCGACGCCGCCGAAGCCGGAATCCCCGCAGTGACCGCGCTGAAAGCCACCGGCCTGGCCAAGAGCTACAAGTCCCGCCAGGTCGTGCGGGACCTGTCGGTCGAGCTCGAGAGCGGCGAGGTGGTGGGACTGCTCGGCCCGAACGGCGCCGGCAAGACCACGGCCTTCTACATGATCGTGGGGCTGGTGCCCTGCGATGCCGGACGCATATACCTCGGCGACACCGACCTGACGCTCCTGCCCATGCATCGCCGCGCGCAGCTCGGGCTCGGCTACCTGCCGCAGGAAGCCTCGGTGTTCCGCAAGCTCTCGGTCGAGGACAACGTGATGGCGATCCTCGAGACGCGCGAGAACCTCGAGCGGGCGGCGCGCCAGGAGCGCCTCGAGGCGCTGCTCGAGGAGCTGCGCATCGGCCACGTGCGCAAGACCCTCGGCCTGGCGTTGTCGGGCGGCGAGCGGCGCCGCGTCGAGATCGCCCGCGCGCTCGCCGCCGAGCCGCGCTTCATGCTGCTCGATGAGCCGTTCGCCGGCGTCGATCCGCTCTCGGTGCTCGATATCCAGCGCATCATCCGCGAGCTCACGCACCGCGGCATCGGCGTGCTCATCACTGACCATAATGTCCGCGAGACGCTCGGCGTGTGCGCGCGCGCGTACATCGTCAATCAGGGCACGGTGATCGCCGCCGGGACTGCGGAAGAAGTCCTTGCCAACCCCCAAGTCCGTGAGGTGTACTTGGGCGAGTCGTTCCGCCTTTGAAGCTCCCGGAGCCTGGAAGCTAAAAAAGCATTGTTTTCCAATTAGTTACGAAGTGCATCACGGGGGCTGGCCTGAGGCCTCCACGCCTGATAAGCCATGCTGAAACCTTCTCTGCAGCTGAAGCTCGGTCAGCAACTGACCATGACTCCGCAGCTGCAGCAGGCGATCCGGCTGCTGCAGCTGCCCGCCCTCGAGCTGCAGGCCCACATCCGCGAACTGCTCGAGTCGAACGTGATGCTCGAGCCCATGGAAGAGACCGAGGGCACCGGCACCTTCGAGGCGGTGGTGACCGCCGCCGAGCAACCCAAGGCCCCCGAGCGCAGCGCCGAGACCAACGTCGAGGTTCTCGATGAGGGCTGGAGCGATCACAGCGTCGGCCCGGCCGAGACTCCCTGGAGCGGCGACGACGAGGAACGCCAGCAGGAGTACGCCGACGCGAGCGGCCAGTCGCTGCAGGAGCACCTGCTGTGGCAGCTCGAGCTTGCCAGCCTCGCGCCGCGCGATCTGGCCATCGCGCGCGCCATCGTCGATGCCATCAGCGACGACGGCTACGTCACCGAGTCGCTGGCAGAAGTCGCCCAGACGCTCAAGCCAGAGATCGAGGCGTCCGCCGAGGAGATCGCCCAGGTGCTCGAGGGCGTGCAGGCGCTCGACCCACCCGGCGTCGGCGCACGCTCGGTCGGCGAGTGCATCGAGTTGCAGCTGCGGCAGCTCGATCCCGCCACGCCCGGCTTCGCCACCGCGCTGGAAATCGCCCGCCACCACCTGGAACTGGTCGCCGAGCGCGAGCTGTCGCTGCTGCGGCGCGAGCTGCGCGCCAGCGAGGAGGAAATCGCCTCGGCGCTCGCCCTGGTGCGCTCCTGCCATCCGCGCCCCGGCTCCACCGTCAGCGCGGGCAGCGCCGAGTACGTGGTGCCGGACGTGTTCGTGCGCCGCACCGAGCACGGCTGGGGAGTCGAGATCAACCCGGCGACGCTGCCGCGCGTGCGCCTGAACCAGAGCTACGCCAGCCTCATCGGCCGCAATGCCAGCCATGCCACCATGCGCGCGCAGCTGCAGGAGGCGCGCTGGCTGCTGAAGAGCCTGGAGATCCGTCACGAGACGCTCATGAAGGTGGCGCGCTCGATCGTCGAACGCCAGACGGCCTTCCTCGAGCACGGCGAAGAGCACATGCGGCCGATGATCCTCAAGGACATCGCCGAGGCGGTGGCGATGCACGAGTCGACCATCTCGCGCGTCACCTCCGGCAAGTACATGCACACCCCGCGCGGGGTGTTCGAGCTGCGCTATTTCTTTTCCAGCCAGGTCGAAGGCGCGGACGGCTCGGGCACGTCCTCGACCGCGATCCGCGCCAAGATCCGCAAGCTGGTCAAGGACGAGGACTCCGAGGCCCCCTTGAGCGACGGCCGCATCGCCGAGCTGCTCTCGAGCGAGGGCATCCCGGTGGCGCGCCGTACGGTCGCCAAGTACCGCGAAGCCATGGGCATCGCCGCCTCGAACGAGCGCCGGCGTACAGGATCCAAGCAGATGTAACCGCGAACAAAGGAGAGGCTTATGCAGCTCACCGTCACCGGTCACCACGTCGAGGTCACCCCCCCGCTGCGCACTTACGTCGAGAAGAAGCTCGAACGCATCGGCAGGCATTTCGACCACGTCATCGACGTGCACTGTGTGCTGACGGTGGAAAAGCTGAGCCAGAGGGCCGAGGCGACGCTGCGCGTCAGCGGCAACGCCATCCACGCCGACGCCAGCGACGAAGACATGTACGCCGCCATCGACCTGCTGGCGGACAAACTCGACCGCTGCATCAAGAAACACAAGGAAAAGCGCGGCGACCATCACGCCGCCGACGTGCGCGCCCTGCGTCCCTGACGCAGGTCACGGCGCCGCGCCCCGGGACTTGCAGCGGCCCGGCCGCTGGATGACCATGGGCGCGTGCGCATCATCATACTCAGCGGGCTGTCGGGGTCCGGTAAGAGCGTGGCTCTGCACATGCTCGAGGACCTGGGGTTCTATTGCATCGACAACATCCCCGCGGCGCTGCTCAAGCCGTTCGTGTCGCACACGGTGCGCAGCCGCGAGTCGACCTACGAGCGCACCGCCATCGGCCTGGACGCCCGCAACACCGTCGCCGAGGTGGCGAGCGTGCCGCAGCTGATCGACGAGCTGAAACGCAGCGGCCTGCAGTGCGAGGTGCTGTTCCTGGTAGCCTCGGAGGACGAGCTGCTGCGGCGCTTCGGCGAGACGCACCGCAAGCACCCCATGGCGCGCAGCGATATCGGGCTGCGCGAAGCGATGGCCATGGAACGCGCGCTGCTCGAGCCGATCGCCTCGGTCGCCGACCTGCTGATCGACACCTCGCGCCTGTCGGTCCACGCGCTGCGCGACATCATCCACAAGCGCGTCGAGCAGCGCACCGCCGGCAAGCTGTCCATCACCTTCGAGTCCTTCGGCTTCAAGCGCGGTATCCCCGGGGACGCCGATTTCGTCTTCGACGCCCGTGCCCTGCCCAATCCCTACTGGGAGCCGGGCCTGCGCAACCTCACCGGCCGCGATCCCGACGTCATCCGCTTCCTCGAGACCCAGACCAACGTCAAGACGCTGGTGGCGGACATCGCCACCTTCGTACGCGGCCGCGTGCCCGAATACCAGGCCAGCAACCGCGGCTACCTCACGGTGGCGGTCGGCTGCACCGGCGGCCAGCACCGCTCGGTGTACATCGTCGACCGGCTGGCGGAGATCTTTGCGGCCGAGTTCAGCCAGGTGACGGCGCGGCACAGCGGCCAGCCCGGGGCGACGCTGTTCCAGCCGCGGCCGCGCGCCGCCGGCGGCGCCAAGAGCTAGCCGCCGCGCCGGCCGCTCAGGTCACCTGCGCGACCCCCGAGGCGGTCATCACCTGCGGCAGCTTCTCCCCGCCCATGAAGGCGAGCAGCGGGGTGCGCGCCTCCATGGCGTCGCGGTAGCCGAGCTCGATGAGCGCGCGCGTGTAGCCGGACTCGAACATGAGGTAGCTGGCGAGCTGGCTGCCGGAGGCATCGCGACCGCCGATGACGCGCAGCAGCGCGCGCAGCCCCGGCGGCATCTCGCGCACGTGGCGCGCCGCGATCTCGCGCGGATCGACGCTGGGGGCGAGCATGAGGGTCTCGATCGGCCGCTCACCGCGCGTCGCCTCCGGCGCGCTGTGCACCAGCTCATTGATGCGCTCGAGCTGCTCCAGGTCGCCGTAGATCTGGTCGGTGAACAGGGTGTCGAGCATGTAGCCGAAGATCTCGCCCGGGCTCGGCATGGTCGTGTGCAGGCGGCTGACCGAGACGCCGGCGGCGCGGCGCTGGCGCACGCCGATGATCAGCAGCCGCTCGGCACCGAGGTGGATCGCGGGGCTGAGCGGGTGCAGCTGGCGCATGGCGCCGTCGCCGAAGAAATCGTCGCCGATGCGCATCGGCGGGAACAGCAGCGGGATGGCGGCGCTCGCCATCAGGTGGTCGATGGTGAGCTGCGTGCGGCGGCCGAGGCGCTGCACGCGTGACCAGTCGCGGATCGAGTCGACGCCGTCGAAGAACGCCACCGAATGACCGCTGCTGTAACTGGTAGCGCACAGCGCGAAGGCATGCAGGTGCCGGCGCGCGATGCTGCGGCGGATGCCGCTGCAATCGACGTGCACGGACAGCAGCTCGCGCAGCGGGCTGTTGTCGAGCATCGACCTGGGCGGCGACAGCACGAGCCCGCCCGACACCAGCGCCAACACCCAGTGCGCCCCGGCGCGCATCATGTGGCGCGTGTTGACGTGAAACACCTGCTCGGAGCGGAAGTTGGCCCACACGCGCTCCAGACCGGCCACCGCGCGCCGCCAGTGGTGCGCCTCGGCGGCCAGCACGCTCGCCGCCACCGCGCCGGCCGAGGTGCCGACGATGATCGGGAACGGATTGCGCGAGCGCGGCAGCAGCTCGGCCAGCGCCAGCAGCACGCCAACCTGGTAGGCCGAGCGCGCACCACCGCCCGTCAGCACCAGCCCGACCATCGGGCGTGGGCCTATGCGCGTAGCGGTTTCGGCGAGACCATCCATAGTTGCGTACATCGCCGCTATTATGAAACCGGCGGTAGCGGCTCCTGTGTGACGGACGTCGCGGCCGCACCGGGCGGCGCCGAACCAACAGCACTCAAGGGGCGGCGCAATTCGCCGATAGCCCTGTCAAGGCCCGCAATCGTGAGGGGGAACATGCGCTCGCCCACCAGTTCGCGCGTCATGCGCAGGGACGGGGTGTAGTCCCAGCGCGCCGGGTTCTCCGGGTTCAGCCAGACCAGGCGCGGGAAGGCCGCGCACAGGCGCTGCATCCATACGGCGCCCGGCTCCTCGTTCCAGTGCTCGATGCTGCCGCCCGGCTGCGCAATCTCGTACGGGCTCATGGTGGCGTCCCCCACGAGGATGACGCGGTAATCACGCCCGTAGGTGCGCAGCACCCGCTCGGTGGGCGTCTGCGTCGCAGCCCGGCGGCTGTTGTCCTGCCACACGTGTTCGTAGAGAAAGTTGTGGAAGTAGAAGTGCTCGAGGTGCTTGAACTCGCTGCGCGCGGCGGAGAACAGCTCCTCGCACACCCGCACGTGCTCGTCCATGGAGCCGCCGACGTCGAGGAACAGCAGTACCTTGACGGCATTGTGCCGCTCCGGCACCAGCTTCAGGTCCAGCAGGCCGCCGTTGCGCGCGGTGGCGTCGATGGTGCCATCGAGATCGAGCTCCTCGGCCGCACCCTCGCGCGCGAACTTGCGCAGGCGGCGCAGCGCCAGCTTGAGGTTGCGCGTGCCGAGCTCGACGCCGTCATCGAAGTTGCGGTACTCGCGCAGCTCCCAGACCTTCACCGCGCGGCGCTCGCCGCCGGCGTGGCGCCCGATGCGGATGCCTTCCGGGTTGAAGCCCCCCGCCCCGAAGGGCGAGGTGCCGCCGCTACCGATCCACTTGCTGCCGCCCTGATGCCGCCCCTGCTGCTCGGCGAGCCGCTCACGCAGCGTCTGCATGAGCTTTTCCCAGCCGCCGAGTGCTGCGATGCGGCGCTTCTCCTCCTCGGACAGCCCGTGCGTCGCCAGCTGCTGCAGCCAGTGCGCCGGCACCGTGGCCAGCAGCTGCGCGAAGGCGCCCTCCACGCCCTGGAACACGCCCGCGAACACGCGGTCATAGCGGTCGTAGTGGCGCTCGTCCTTCACCAGGCAGGCGCGCCCGAGATGATAGAAATCCAGGGCCGAGGCCTGGGCCACGCGGGCGCGCAGCGCTTCGAGCAGCACCAGGAACTCCGTGATCGAGACCGGCACACCGGCGGCGCGCAGCGCAAAAAAGAACCGCACCAGCACCAGCCGCCGCCCTTCAGCGCACCCGGCGGTGCATGAACACCAGCTGCTCGAACAGGTGCACGTCCTGCTCGTTCTTGAGCAGCGCGCCGTGCAGGATCGGGATCACCTTGTTCGAATCGGCGCTGCGCAGCGCCTCGGGCGGGATGTCCTCGGCCACCAGCAGCTTGATCCAGTCGAGCAGCTCGGAGGTGGACGGCTTCTTCTTCAGGCCGGGCGTGGCGCGCACGTCGAAGAACGCCGCCAGCGCTTCCGCCAGCAGCGCCTTCTTCAGGTCCGGGAAGTGCACCGCGACGATGGCGCGCATGGTGGCCTCGTCGGGGAAGCGGATGTAGTGGAAGAAGCAGCGGCGCAGGAATGCATCCGGCAGTTCCTTCTCGTTGTTGCTGGTGATGACGATGATCGGGCGGTGGCGCGCCTGCACCAGCTCGCGCGTCTCGTAGACGTAGAACTCCATGCGATCGAGCTCGCGCAGCAGGTCGTTGGGGAACTCGATGTCGGCCTTGTCGATCTCGTCGACCAGCACCACCGCCTGCTCGGCGCTGTCGAACGCCTGCCAGAGCACGCCCTTCACGATGTAGTTGGCGATGTCCCCGACCCTCTGGTCGCCCAGCTGGGAGTCGCGCAGCCTCGAGACGGCGTCGTATTCGTACAGCCCCTGCTGCGCCTTGGTCGTGGACTTGATGTGCCACTGGTAGAGCGGCTTGCCGAGCGCGCGGGCCACCTCCTCGGCGAGGAGCGTCTTCCCCGTCCCGGGCTCGCCCTTGATGAGGAGCGGCCGCTGCAAGGTGACCGCGGCGTTCACCGCGAGCTTGAGGTCGTCGTCGGCGACGTAGGTGTCGGTGCCCTGGAACTTCAT
>JANWKR010000057.1 GCA_025451275.1 Steroidobacteraceae bacterium | reverse complement strand
GGAGAAGTACACCGAGCTGAAGACCACGTGGCTCGACCTCTCCTGAGCGGTTGCCGCCCGCCGCCGTGAGCGCGGCACCGCTGCGGTTTCTGGCCAGCGCGCCGCGCGGGCTGGCGGACCTGCTGGCACGCGAACTGAGCAGCTGCGGCGCAAGCGAGCCGCGCGAGCGCGCCGGCGGCGTCGCCTTCCACGGTTCGCTCGAGAGCGCCTATCGCGCCTGCCTCTGGTCGCGCGTCGCCAACCGCGTGTTTCTCGAGGTGGCGCAGTTCGAAGCCGGCGACGCGGACGAGTTCCTCGCACAGGTGCGCCGCATCGACTGGACCGCGCACCTGGCAGCGGGTGCGACGCTGGCCTGCGACTTCAGCGGCCGCCACCCGGCCATCACCCATACGCACTTCGGTGCCCTCAAGCTCAAGGACGGCATCGTCGATGCGCTGCGCGCGGCGCGCGGCGCGCGTCCCGACGTCGCCCCCGACCGCCCCGACGTGCGGGTGCATGCGCACGCGCACAACGCCAGCGTTACCCTCGCCATCGACCTGTCCGGCGACAGCCTGCACCGGCGCGGCTACCGGGCACAGGGCGGCGAGGCGCCGCTGAAAGAGAACGTCGCCGCCGGCGTGCTGCTGCGCGCCGGCTGGGCGGAGCTGGCGGCGGCGGACGCCGAATTCCTCGATCCGTTGTGCGGCTCGGGCACGTTCTGCATCGAGGCCGCGCTCATCGCCGGCGACCGGGCGCCTGGCCTGACGCGCAGCTATTTCGGCTTCCTCGGCTGGCAGGGGCATGACCCCGCGCTGTGGGAGCGGCTGAAGACCGAGGCCGTGGCGCGCGCCAGCGCCGCCCGCCGCCCGCTGTGCGTGCGCGGCAGCGATCACGATGCCGCGGCGATCCGCGCGGCGCAGGAGAACGCGCGGCGCGCAGGCCTCGAGGGACAGGTGCACTTTGCTGCCGGGGCGCTCGCGGCGGCGGCCCCGGCGACCGAGCACGGCGGCCTGCTGTGCACCAATCCGCCCTACGGGGTGCGTCTCGAGGATCGCGAACGGGCACGCGCCGTGCATCGCGAGCTCGGCGTGGTGCTGCGCGAGCGCTTCCAGGGCTGGGATGTCGCGGTGCTCACCGGTGCCCCCGAACTCGGGCGCGAGCTCGGTCTGCGGGCCCACCGCACGCACGTGATCTGGAATGGCGGCCTCGAGTGCCGCCTGCTGCGCCTGCGGGTCGACAGCGCCAGCACGCGCGTACCGGGGACGCTGGGACACGGGCTGGCGCGGCACCGCGACTCGCCCGGGGCGCAGATGTTTGCCAACCGCATCGCGAAGAACCTCAAGCGCCTCAGGTCCTGGTCGCAGCGCGAGGGGATTTCCTGCTATCGCCTCTACGACGCCGACATGCCCGAGTACGCCTTCGCGGTCGACACCTACACGGTCATCGAGCCGCAGCAGCAGTGGCTGTGCGTGCAGGAATACGCCGCGCCGGCCGAGATCGAGGCCGAGGCGGTGCGTAGGCGCCGCGCCGAAGTGCTGGCCAGCCTGCCCGAGGCCACCGGAGTCGCGCCGGAGCGCGTGCGCGTGCGCACCACGCGCCGGCGCACGCGCCGCGGCGAGCAGTACCAGAAAGCGGACGAGCAGGGGCAGTTTCACGTGGTGATGGAGGCGGGCCTTAAGTTCTACGTGAACTTCGAGGACTACCTCGATACCGGGCTGTTTCTCGACCACCGCCTGACGCGCGCGCGGCTGCGCGCCGCGGCGCGCGGTGCGCGGTTCCTCAACCTGTTCGGCTACACCGGCACGGCGACGGTGTACGCCGCCGCGGGCGGCGCGGCTGCGACCACGACGGTGGACCTGTCACGGACCTACCTCGAGTGGGCGCAGCGCAATCTCGCGCTCAACGGCCTGGCGGGCGCCAGCCATGCCTTCGTGCAGGCCGACTGCCGCGCCTGGCTCGAGCAGGCGGCGCACGCCGCCGCGCGCTACGAGCTGGTGTTCCTCGATCCACCGACCTTCTCCAACTCCAAGCGCATGGAAGGTGTGCTGGACATCGAGCGCGACCATGCGCAGCTCATCGACGCCTGCGTGCGGCTGCTGGCCCCTGGCGGACTGCTGCTGTTCTCGACCAATGCCCAGCGCTTCCGTCTCGACGAGGCACTGCAGGCGCGCTGCGCCATCCGCGACATCTCGGCAGCGACCCTGCCGCAGGACTTCGCGCGCAATCCGCGCGTGCATCGCTGCTACGAGGTGCGTGGCAGCTGAACGCGCATGATGCGCGGCGGCGAAGGGTGCGCATCGGACTTCAGCGCACCGTGCTCGTCGAGCAGGTCCCAGCCGGAGTTGGCGATGTAGTAGAAGTCGTTGCCCACGATCACACCATGGGTCGGATCACCGAGGGTTGCGGTCGAGCGCTCGATGACCGTCTCGGCGACGATGTGGTCGAAGGTGGGGTCCAGCGTGAACAGCACCACGCGCTCCGGCAGGGTGCCGTTCTGCACCGCGATCAGCCGACCGTGCTGGAAGTACAGCCCGTCGATACCGCTCAGCGCGAAGCGCCCCTGCATCGACAGCCAGCGCAGCTCGCCGCTGGCGAGGTCCAGCACGGCGATGCCGCGTACGTAGTCCGGGACGAACACCTGCCGGCCGTCCGGGTGCAGCGCCGGTGTCTGCGGTGAGACGAGGTCGGTGCTGTTCAGGACCTGCAGTGCCGTGCCGCCGGCGGGCAGTCGGTACAGGCCGCCGCCCTCACCGTCGCTGGCGATGACGTCACCGCGCGGCGTGATGACCAGGTCGCCGAGCGCTGCCGCGTGCGGCGCCTCGATGCGGTGCACCAGGGTGCCGGTGGTGAGCTCGAAGCACAGCAGCGCCGAACGCCCCCAGTCAGCTGCCGGGGCGAGGGCCGAGCCCTGGAAGGCGACTTCGGTCGCCCAGACCCGGCCGTGCTGCGCGTCGATCCGCAGTGCCACCATCGGCCAGCCGTCGGGAGAGCGGGCGAAGTCCGTGCTGCGGCCGTGGCGGCTGAGCGCGACGATCTTGCGCTCGCGGATGCTGCTCACCAGGAAGCGCTTGCCGGAACGATCGTAGTCGAGGTCCTCCGCCAGCAGGCCGGCATCGGCGAGCACCAAGGCGCTCGCGCCCAGCGCCACCGGGCGGGCATTGGCGGACATGCGCTCCTGCAGCCGCTGCAGCGCGGGGCCCTGGGGGAGCGTGGCGAACTCCTGCGCCAGGCCGGGCAGGTCGGCGGCCTGGCCCATGGCCGCGAACTGCGACAGCGCCTGCAGTGCCGCGTCCGTGTTGCCCACGTGCAGCTGCGCGCGCGACACCTCGAGCAGCGACCTGGGGGCCGCGTTGAGGAACGTCTGCAGCTTTGTGGCGGTGGCCAGGTAAGCCGGCCAGTCGTTGGCGGCACGCGCCTGCCGCAGCCCGCCCTGCAGCTGCTGCAGCTGCTCGGTCGCGGGTGCGGCGTACGCGTGCGCCGCGAGCAGCAGCCAGCCGAATGCCGCCACGGACGGTGTGCTCCGGATCATTCCGCCTCCGCTGCGCCGATCGTGCCCCGGGTCATCATGCCCGAGGAGTCCGGGCGCGGTAAGCAGCGCTCAGGAGCTCAGTAGGCAGTCAGCGGCTGCGCGGTGGCCGGCGTCACGGCCAGGCCGCCGGGGCCGGCGAACTGCACCGGCACCGAGACGTCGCCTGAGCCGCTGTTGCGCCACACGGCGAAGTGCAGGTGCGGTCCGGTCGTGAAGCCGGTGTTGCCGGAGTTGGCGAGGTACTCGCCCGGCTGCACGCGCTGGCCGATGCGTACCCGGATCGAGTCCCAGTGCAGGTGCGCATAGATGGCGATGGTGCCGTCCTCGTGCAGCACCTCGACGACGTTGGCCTGGTCGAGCAGTGCCGGCAGTGGCGCGCCGCTGAAGGAGTCGTGGCGCACGTTGATCACCGTGCCGGCGCGCGCGGCGTATACCGGCGTGCCGTCGGGCAGCGCGATGTCGACGGCGTAGACGCTGTCGGGGGTGACGTGGGTGACGCGTGTCGGAAAGGCCTGTGACACCAGGAACGTGGCGCCGAGCGCAAACGGCGCGCGGTAGGGGCGCGGCGGGGTGTGCACTGCGTCGGGCGCGCCGAGCGTGCGGCGCCAGGCGAACTGCAGCTGGCCCTTGGCGCCGTCCGCGCGCTGTGCCTCGACGAGTGTGCGGCTGGCACCGGGCTGCAGCGTGGCCTGGTAGCTGGTGCCGGCAGGAATCTGCGCCAGATCCGAGCGCTGGATCCAGGCCCGCAGCGTGACGACGCACAGGCAGTCGTTGACGGCCACCAGCCGGGTGGAGCTGCCGAGATCGACGCGCTCGATGTCGGCGTGCAGGGCGTCGGGCTCATGCGCGAGGCTGAGTGGTGCACCGCCGGAGGCCGTGTCGCCGGCGGTGCGGTCCGTGAACACCCACTGGCCGTTGGCGTCACGGAAGCGATAGCCCGATTGGGACTGGGCCGCTGCCACGGACGCCGCGCAGCCGAACACCAGCGTCACGAGCAGCGCAAGGAGGCGACGCCGGCGCATGCGCAGGTCCTGCGGCCCCGTCAGCCGCAGGCGGAGGTCATGGCCTGCTTGGCCTGCTGACGCAGCGTGTCGGCCTCGGCGTCGGAGTAGTACACACGGTTGCCGTCGGCGTCACGCTTGTACAGGCGGTTCGTTTCCTGCAGCCGGAAGTAATTGTTGCGGGCGTTCTCGCAGGACTTCTCTTTCTGCTGGCGCTTGCGGTCCTCGAGCGCCTTGGCGTGGTCGCTGGCGACCTGCTCCTTCGCGCGCTGCTGCTCCTGGGCGTCCAGGATCTGCTGCTGCTTGGCGAGCCGTGCCGCCTCGGCCGGGTCCGGCTCCTCGACGTGCAGGGCGGTCTTGGGGGCGGTCTTGGTGCTGCCGCGGTCCGAGTAGACCACGTGGCCCTGCGCGTCTACGGACTTGTAGACCTCCTGAGCTGGCAGCGGCAGGCAGGCGAGCGCGACCAGGACGCCGAGCGCTGCGCGCCATGAGCTGCCATACATCGTTCGCACCTTGCCCACCGTACCCTCCGACCGGCCAAGGATACGTCCGCGCCACGCCCGCTCCGGTGACTGCCGTCACATAACAGTCCCGGCCGCAGCGGCAGCCGTGAGCTGCGTCGCGCCCCACTCAGCTCTCGACCAGCGACTTGAGGCGCCCCAGCACCTGGTCCCACTGCTCCGCGACCCGGCCCAGATACTCCTGCATCTCGGTAAGCGGCGCCGGATCGAGCTCGAACAGGCTGTGGCGGCCGCGGCGCGCGCTGCGCACGACGCCGACGCTCTCCAATACCCGCAGGTGCTTGGTGATTGCCTGGCGGGTGATCCGGCTGCCGCCCGTGAGCTGCGCGATGGAGCGGGGCGCACCGGCCGCCAGCGCTGCGACCAGCGCCAGGCGCGTTTCGTCGCCGAGCGCTGAGAATACCGCGGCGTGGTGGCGGCGCAGCGCGACACCGCCCTCAACCGCGCTGCGTGACATGGTCGGTGATGTTCTGCATCTGCGCGCTCCAGCCGCCGTCGTTCATGCGGAAGGCCTCGGCACGGCGGCCGGCGGGCACTCTGTCGAAACCCGACTCGGTGAGCACCAGCAGCGTGCCGTCCGCGATGGGCTCGAGGCGGAACTCGACCAGCGTCGGCGTCTCGGCCGAGTAGTCGACCGCCGGGTCGATTGCGTAGGGATGCCAGGTGAAGCTGAACAGCCGCTCGGGCTCCATCTTCTGCACCACCGCCTTCCAGCGCACGTGCTCGTAGCCGGGGTGGGTGATCTGGCCCTCCGCCGGCTGGCCCGGCACGAACGGGCCGTCCAGCTTTACGCGGAACCAGGTGCCGAACTCGCGGTGGTCGGTGAGGGCGCGCCACACCCGGGCGGGCGGGGCCTTGAGCTCCAGGCGTTTCTCGATGCGATCTTTCATATAGCAACCTCCTGGTTGCATATTAGGCCCACCTCGCCCAATGAGCAACCTCATGGTTGCATGAGGCGACGGCGGTCGTCCGGGGGAACCTGCGTCCGGCGCGGCGCTTGTGATATTGGTAGCGGGCCCCGCGGAGTCTCGGGGTGCGCTGGGTGGAGACCTGGATGACTGAGCCATCGCGACGGGCACCGGTGTTCGCGATCGTGGGTGCGACCGGCGCCGTGGGCGTCGAGCTGCTGCATTGCCTCGAGCAGCGCAGCCAGCCCTTGGCGGAGCTGCGGCTGTTCGCCTCGGCACGCTCGGCCGGCAGGCAGCTGCCGTTCCGTGGCGAGCAGCTCACCGTGCGTGAGCTCGGCGCGGACAGCTTCCAGGGTGTCGACGTCGCGTTGTTCTCCGCCGGCAGCGCCACCTCGAAGCGCTTCGCGCCGCTCGCCGTGCAGGCCGGTGCCACGGTGATCGACAACTCTTCGGCCTTCCGCATGGACCCGCAGGTGCCGCTCGTGGTTCCCGAGATCAACCGCGCCGCGCTGCGCACGCACCGGGGCATCATCGCCAACCCCAACTGCTGCGCCATCATCTCGATCACGCCGCTGTGGCCGGTGCACCAGGTGAACCGCATCGCGCGGCTGCAGCTCGCCACCTACCAGGCCGCCTCGGGTGGCGGCGCCGCCGCCATGCAGGAGCTGCTCGAGTCGACCCGCGCCTACCTCGACGGGCGGGAGTACCGCCCGCAGGTGCTGCCGCACCCGTACGCCTTCAACCTCTTCAGTCACAACACCCGGATCGACCCGGTGACCGGCTACAACGAAGAGGAGACCAAAGTCATCAACGAGACGCGCAAGATCTTTGGCGACGACACGATCCGCGTCTCCGCGACCTGCGTGCGCGTGCCGGTGCTGCGCGCACACTCGGTCGCGATCACCTTCGAGTGCGAGCGTCCGATCACGCCGGCCGAAGTGCGCAGCCTGCTGCAGTCAGCCCCGGGCGTGGAGCTGGTGGACGACGCCGAGCGCAACTACTTTCCCATGCCGCAGGACGCCTCGGGCCGGGATCCGATCCTGGTCGGCCGCATTCGCCAGGACCTGAGCGACCCCAGCGGCCGCTCCATCTGCCTGTTCGTGGCGGGGGATCAGCTGCTGAAGGGCGCCGCGCTCAACGCGCTGCAGATTGCCGAGGCTTTGTGAAGGGAACTAAGGCCGGCACCGCCGCGCTGTAGCGCTGATACTCGCGCGGGAAGGTCTCGCGCATGAACGCTTCCTCGGTGCGCAGCTTGCGCAGCAGTGAGACGACGACGATCACGAGCGCCAGCAGCGCGCGCACTGTGCCCGAAGCGATCACGGTGCCCAGCATCGCCGCGATGAGGCCGGTGTAGATCGGGTGGCGCACGTAGCCATACGGACCGGTGCGGATCAGCTCGTGGGCCTCCTTGACCGTAACCGAGCCGCTCCAGTTGCGCCCGAGGTGCACGCGCGCCCAGACGGCGAAGGCCAGCCCGACGGCGACCAGCGCCACGCCGAGCCAGTACAGCGACAGCGAGCGTGGCCACACGCGCAGCATGAGCGGCCACGGCATATCGCGCACGCCGATCAGTACGCCGGCGACCACTAGCGGCACGACGTGTAGCAGGCGCGCGGACAGCGGCTCACGGCGTCGGGTCGCCTTGTTGCTGAACGCCGT
Organism: Steroidobacteraceae bacterium; assembly: GCA_025451275.1. Lineage (GTDB taxonomy): Bacteria > Pseudomonadota > Gammaproteobacteria > Steroidobacterales > Steroidobacteraceae > 13-2-20CM-66-19. The sequence goes on along the minus strand of JANWKR010000057.1, from coordinate 33,257 downwards.
AACCAGCCAGTACAGCGCCCAGGCACACCACAGCCACCCGATGAGATGGCGGTGAAAAGCCGGGTCGCTGTGCATGGCGCGCATCCTAGCGGAAGGCGGCCGGGTGCGTACCCCTACAGCAGGTCCCTGAGCCTGTAGTACAGCATCGCCAGTACCAGCGCCGGGCGCCGCAGCGCCAGACCGCCGGGGAAATTGGCGTGCGGGATGCGCGCGAACACGTCGAAGCGTGACGCGGTGCCGGCGATGGCCTGCGCCAGCAGTTTGCCGGCGATGCCGGTGAGCGCGATGCCGTGGCCGGAGAACCCCTGCAGGAAGTACACGTTCGGCGCCAGGCGTCCAAAATGCGGGGCGCGGTTCAGGGTAATGTCCACCTCACCCCCCCAGGCGTATTCGATGCGCACGTCCTTCAGCTGCGGGAACACCGCCAGCATGCGTGCACGGGTGGCGCCCGGCGCATCAAAGGTCCTGAGGCCCGAGTAGTTGACGCGGCCGCCGAACAGCAGACGGTGGTCGGCGGAGCGGCGGAAATAGTCGAGCACCCAGTTCATATCGCTGACGGCGGCATTGTTGGCGATCAGCGCTCGCGCACGCTCCACACCCAGGGACTCGGTAGCCACGATGTAGGTCGCGACCGCCATGATCTTGCGCGCCAGCTGTGGTGCCATGGCGCCCAGGTACACGTTGCCGCACAGCGCCAGGAAGCGCGACCGCACCTCGCCACGCGGCGTGGTCACCCGCACTCCGGCGCGGCCGCCGGCGGCGAAGCGCAGGGCGCGGGTACCCTCGAAGATGCGCGCGCCGCCGGCCTCGGCCGCGGCCGCCAGCCCCTGGCAGTAGTTGAGCGGGTGCAGGTGTCCGCTGTTGCTGTCGTAGAGCGCGCCGAGGTAGCGCGCGGTGCCGAGCGTGGTCGCCAGCTCCTCGCGTGGCACGTAGCGCACGCTCCCATAGCCGTAGCGTTCGGTGAGTTCGGCGAGCTCGGCGCGCAGCTCGCGGACGTGACGCTCCTTGACCGCGGTGAGCAGGTAGCCGTCGGCCCAGTCGCAGGCGATGCCGTGCCGGGCGATGAGCTCGCGCATGAGCGCGAGGCCCTCGACGCTCACGTCCCACACCGTGCGGGCCGCGCCTGCGCCAATCAGGCGCTCAAGCTTGGCCTGCCCGGCCGCTACCCCGAACAGCGCCTGGGCGCCGCTGCGACCCGATGCGCCCCAGGAGACGCGGTGCTCTTCCAGCAGCACCACCGACAGCCCCGCCTGCGCCAGGTGCAGCGCGGTCGAGCAGCCGGCGATCCCGCCGCCGACCACGCACACGTCGCACTCGAGGGTCCCCTCGAGCGCCGGGCGCTCCGGCCAGGCGTGCGCGGAGGCGGCATAGTAAGAGGCGACATAATCGAGGCGGGACATGGAGTGTTTAAGATCTTCGCAATTTCGGGGTGAGGCGCGGGCCGGGCAGGATAGCGAGCCGCCCTGGGGGCCGGCAAATCGGGCCGGGCCCGCATGGACCCGTTAAAAGCGCAGTTTCGGCATTAGCGGACTTCCGGCCCGTGGCGCAAGGCTAAGCTTCCACACCGCACCTGTGGTCTAATGGTGGCCTACTTTGGAGAGTCGCCGGGGCCCTTTGTTTAAGATCTTAAACAGGCCTCGCAGCCGCCATGGCAGCCGTCCGCCCGCTCATTGGTATCCCCGCCGACCGGCGCATGGTCGGCAAACACCCGTTCCACATGGTGGGGGAGAAGTATGCCCGGGCGGTCATGGTGGCCTCCGGCGCGGCCCCGCTGCTGATCCCGGCGCTCGCCGAGGAGCTGCGTTTCGAGGAGCTGCTCGAGCGCCTGGATGGGCTGCTGTTCACGGGCAGCCCCTCGAACGTCGAGCCGCACCGTTACCAGGGCGAGCCGAGCGCGCCGGGAACGCTGCATGACCCGGCACGCGATGCCACGACGCTGCCGCTGATCCGCAAGGCGGTGGCCGGCGGGGTGCCGGTGTTCGGCATCTGCCGCGGCTTCCAGGAGATGAACGTTGCGTTCGGCGGCACGCTGCACCAGAAGCTGCACGAGGTGCCGGGCAACCTCGATCATCGCGATGATGAGTCGCAGCCGCTCGAAGTGCAGTACGGGCCCGCGCACGACGTAACACTCGAGCCCGGCGGCACGCTGCGCGCACTGAGCGGCACGGAGCGCGTGCGCGTGAACTCGCTCCACAGCCAGGGTATCGAGCGGCTGGGAGACGAGCTCGAGGTCGAGGCGCGCGCGCCCGACGGCGTGATCGAGGCGTTCCGCGTGCGCGCAGCGCGCGCCTTCGCGCTCGCGGTGCAGTGGCACCCGGAGTGGCACGTGATGAACAACCCGTTTTCGCGCGCGCTGTTCGCCGCCTTCGGGCAGGCGAGCCGCGAGCGCGCCCAGTCAAGATGAGAGGCTGCCGCCATGGTGAGTGAGATCCGGCAATTCTTCCGCGATCACGGCATCTCCGAGGTCGAGGCGATCATCCCCGACATGGCCGGCATTGCGCGCGGCAAGATCATGCCGGCGGAGAAGTTTGCCGAGGACGGCGGCATGCGCCTGCCCGAGAGCGTATTCCTGCAGACGGTGACCGGCGACTATCCGCCCGAGACCGGCGAGGCCATGAGCCCGGCCGAGATCGACATCATCCTCAAGGCCGATCCCAAGACGGTGCGGCGCGTGCCCTGGGCGGCGGAGCCGACCGCGCAGGTGATCCACGACTGCTTCTATTCCGACGGCCGGCGCGTCTCGATGGCGCCGCGCCACGTGCTGCGCAACGTGCTCGAGCTGTACGCGCAGCGTGGCTGGGAGCCGGTGGTGGCCCCGGAGCTCGAATTCTACCTGGTCGAGCAGAACAAGGACGCGGACTACCCGCTCAAGCCCCCGGTCGGGCGCTCCGGGCGTGCCGAGCCCGGACGCCAGTCCTACAGTATCGCGGCGGTCAACGAATTCGACCCGCTGTTCGACGACATCTACCAGTTCTGCGAGGACCAGGACATCGAGATCGATACCCTGATCCACGAGGATGGCCCGGCGCAGATGGAGATCAACCTGATCCACGGCTATCCGCTCGACCTCGCCGATCAGGCGTTCCTGTTCAAGCGCACGGCGCGCGAGGCGGCGCTGCGCCACAAGATGTACGCCACCTTCATGGCCAAGCCGCACGCCAAGGAGCCCGGCAGCGCCATGCACATCCACCAGAGCGTCGTGGATGTGAAGACGCGCAAGAACATTTTCTCGAATCCCGATGGCACGCCCTCGCAGCTGTTCTTTGCGCACATCGGCGGCCTGCAGAAGTACCTGCCGGCGGCGATGGCGCTGTTCTGCGCCAACGTCAACTCCTACCGCCGCCTGACCCGTTACCTGTCGGCGCCCATCAACGTGCACTGGGGCTACGACAACCGTACTGCCGGGCTGCGCGTGCCGATGTCGGATGCGCAGGCGCGCCGCGTCGAGAACCGCGTCGGCGGCGCCGATGCCAACCCCTACATCGCGCTGGCTGCCTCGCTCGCCTGCGGCTACCTGGGCATGGTCGAGGGCGCGCAGCCGTCCGACCCGATCGTCGGCAGCGCCCACGACCTGCCGTTCGGCCTGCCGCGCTCGCTGGATGAAGCGCTGCGCGAGCTGCGCGCCTGCGAGCCGCTCGTGAAGCTGCTCAGCGAGCCGTTCGTGGAGGCCTTCACGATCGTCAAGGAAGCCGAATACGAGGTGTTTCTGCAGGTCATCAGCTCCTGGGAGCGCGAGCACCTGCTGCTCAACGTGTAGCGGCGGGGTCGCCGCCGCCGCGATGCCCGCGCGCCTTCTCAGGGCAGGCAGCACTGATATATAAGAACAAGCGTGACAGGTGTCCCCCGAGGTCTGACGATCAGCGCCGCTGCTGCGGCGCTGCTGCTGGCCGCCTGTGGCACGGATTCCGGCGCACACCCCGGCGCCGCCGGCGGCGACGAGCAGGTCCTCAACGTCTTCAACTGGTCGGACTACATCCAGCCCTCGGTGATCGAGGACTTCCAGAAGGAGTACGGCATTCACGTCAACTACGACGTGTTTGATTCCAACGAGATCCTCGAGACCAAGCTGCTCACCGGCCACACCAACTACGATATCGTGGTGCCATCGGCGGCGTTCCTCGAGCGCCAGATCCAGGCCGACATCTACCAGAAGCTGAACAAGTCGCTGCTGCCGAACCTCAAGAACGTCGATCCGCAGGTGGCGCACAACGAGGCGCTGTACGACCCGGGCAACCAGTACAGCGTCGATTACATGTGGATCACATCGGGCGTGGGCTACAACACCGCGGCCATCCGCCAGCGCCTGCCGGACGCGCCCGTGGACAGCTGGCACATGGTCTTCGACCCGGCGATCGTCGCGAAGTTTGCCGACTGCGGGGTGTCGATCCTGGACGCGCCCTCCGAAGTCGTGGGCACGGTGCTGCTCTACATCGGCCGCAACCCGGCCAGCAATTCGCCCGCGGACCTGAAGGCGGCCGAGCAGGTGCTGCGCGCCATGCGCCCATACGTGCGCTATGTGGACTCCTCGCGCTACATCGACAACCTCGCCAACGGCGACATCTGCCTGGTGATGGGCTGGTCGGGCGACATCAAGCAGGCGCACGACCGTGCCAAGGAGGCCGGCAAGGGCGTGGACCTGGCGTACTCGATCCCCAAGGAGGGCGCCATCGTCAACTACGACGTGCTCGCCATCCCGGCGGATGCCCCGCACGCGAGGAACGCGCACCTGTTCATCGACTACCTGCTGCGCCCGGAGGTGGCCGCGAAGAACTCCAACCTGATCAAGTACGCCAACGCGGTACTGCCGGACATCCAGCCGCTCGATCCGGCGGTGCGCAACGACCCCGGCGTCTACCCGCCGGCCGAGGTGCGCGAGCGGCTGCATCCCGAGCGGGCACGGCCGGCGGACTACCAGCGCCTGCTGACGCGCATGTGGACACGTTTCAAGACCGGCCGCTGAGCGGCAGCAACATCCTCGAATTACAATGACTGCCAACCCGATGAGCGCCGCCACACCCTCCGCGAGTCCCGATCCGGCTGCCTACGTGCGCCTGGCCCGGGTCACCAAGAAGTTCGGCGACTTCACGGCCGTGGACGAGGTGTCGCTCGACATCCGGCGCGGCGAGATCTTCTGCCTGCTCGGCGGCTCGGGATCTGGCAAGACCACGCTGCTGCGGATGCTGGCGGGCTTCGAGCGCCCGAGTGCGGGCAGCGTCTATATCGACGGTGTGGACATGAGCGCAATCCCGCCGTACGAGCGTCCGGTCAACATGATGTTCCAGTCCTACGCGCTGTTCCCGCACATGAGCGTGGAGAAGAACGTGGCCTTCGGTCTCGAGCAGGAGGGGCTCGGGCGCGACGCCATCCGCCGCCAGGTGGGCGAGATCCTCGACATCGTGAAGATGGGCGGCTACGGAGCGCGCAAGCCGCACCAGCTGTCCGGCGGGCAGCGCCAGCGCGTGGCGCTGGCGCGCGCGCTGGTCAAGCGCCCCAAGCTGCTGCTGCTCGATGAGCCGCTCGCGGCGCTCGACAAGAAGCTGCGCGAACACACCCAGTTCGAGCTGCTCAACATCCAGCAGCGCCTCGGTGTGACCTTCATCGTCGTCACGCACGACCAGGAGGAGGCCATGACACTCGGCCAGCGGCTGGGCGTCATGAACCACGGCAAGATCGTGCAGGTGGGCACCCCGTCGGACATCTACGAGTCGCCGGCCAGCCGCTTCGTCGCCGATTTCATCGGCTCGGTCAACATGTTCGAGGGCCGCGTGAGCGAGGAGGGCACCGGCTTCGTGCGCATCGAGTGCGGCGAACTCGGCTGCGCCGTACGCGCCGAGCGTGCCGTCGCCTGCGGCCACGGCACCACCGTATGGACCGCCATCCGCCCCGAGAAGATCAACATCAGTCGCCGCCCGCCAGCGGCCGGCGCCGCGGGGGCCGAGAACGCGGTGCGCGGCACGGTGCGCGAGATCGCCTACATGGGCGACATGTCGATCTACCTGGTACAAATCGACTCCGGCAAGATGCTGCGCGTGACACTGCCGAACATCACCCGTGGCGGCGAGCGGCCGCTGGCGCGCGAGGAGGGCGTATGGCTCTCCTGGCACGGCTCGAGCCCCGTCGTGCTGACGGAGTAGGCGCGTGCGGCTCACGCAACGCTCCGGGCAGCGGCTGGTGGCGGGCATTCCCACCCTGTGGCTGCTGGTGCTGTTCCTCATTCCGTTCGTCATCGTGTTCCGCATCTCGTTCTCCGAAGTGCGGCTCGCCATCCCGCCGTACACCCCGCTCCTCAGCTGGCACCACGGTGCGCCGCACCTCGAGGTGCACTGGTCGGCGTACTCGTTCCTGTTCACCGATCAGCTGTACATCAGCTCCTACCTGTACTCGCTGAAGGTGGCCGCGGTGTCGACGCTGTGCTGCCTCCTGATCGGCTATCCGATGGCCTATGCGATCGCGCACTCGGGCAGCGCGGTGCGCCCGGTGCTGCTGATGCTGATCGTGCTGCCATTCTGGACCTCGTTCCTGTTGCGCGTGTATGCGTGGATCGGGCTGCTGAACAACAACGGCGTCATCAACAACGTGCTGCTGTACCTCGGCGTGATCCATCACCCGCTGGCGCTCATGCAGACCGATTTCGCTGTGTACATCGGCATCGTGTACTCATACCTGCCGTTCATGATCCTGCCGCTGTACGCCAACCTCGAGAAGCACGACGTGACCCTGCTCGAGGCCGCCGCCGATCTCGGTGCGCGCCCGTGGCGCGCGTTCTGGCGCATCACGGTGCCGCAATCGCTGCCCGGCATCGCCGCTGGCTGCCTGCTGGTGTTCATCCCGGCGGTAGGCGAATACGTCATCCCGACGCTGCTCGGCCGCACCGACCAGCTGATGATCGGGCGGGTGCTGTCGGATGAGTTCTTCGAGAACCGCGACTGGCCGGTGGCGAGCGCGGTGGCGATCCTCATGCTGCTGGTGCTGGTGGTGCCGATCATGTGGTTCCAGCGGCTCGAGCGGCGCGAGCTCGAGGCGGCCAAGTGAGGTCGCAGGGCTGGTTCGCGCGCGGCGCGCTGGTGCTGGGGCTGGTGTTCCTGTACGTGCCGATCATTTCGATGATCGTGTTCTCCTTCAATTACTCGCGCCTGGTCACCGTGTGGGATTCAGCGCGCTCGCCGAGCTTCAGGTGGTACGCGGCGCTCGTGCACAATCAGCAGATCCTCGGCGCCGCCTGGCTGTCGATCCGCATCGCACTCGTATCCGCGACGGCGGCGGTGGTGCTCGGCACGCTCGCCGGCATGGCGCTGACGCGCTTCGGGCGCTTCCGCGGCCGCATGCTGCTCGCCGGCATGACCACGGCACCCCTGGTCATGCCGGAGGTGATCACCGGGCTGTCGCTGCTGCTGCTGTTCGTGGCCATGGCCCAGCTCGTCGGCTGGCCCCGCGGGGTCGGCGCCGTCACGATCACGCTCGCGCACATCACCTTCTGCATGGCCTACGTGACGGTGGTGGTGCAGTCACGCCTGGCCGGCTTCGACGAGGCGCTCGAAGAGGCCGCCATGGACCTGGGGGCACGCCCGCTGCGGGTGTTCCTGCGCATCACCCTGCCGCTCATCCTGCCGGCCATCGCCTCCGGGTGGTTGCTGGCCTTTACGCTGTCCTGGGATGATCTGGTGATCACGCAGTTCGTCGCCGGCCCCGGTTCGAGTACGCTGCCGATGGTGATCTTCTCGAAAGTGCGCTTCGGCGTGACACCCGACGTGAATGCGCTGGCCACCATCATGGTGCTGGTCGTCGCCACCGGCATCGCGATCTCCACGGTGTGGATGCGGCACCGCCAGCGGCGCCTCGAGCGCGACATGCAACTGGCGGCGGCGGCGAATCTGTGAGATGCCCATGACCAACCTGGTGCTCGGAATTGACGTCGGCGGCTCCTCGGTCAAGGCCGGGGTGGTGGACCTCGAAGCGGGGCGGGTCACCGGCGAGCTGATCTCGGCGCCGACCCCCAGGCCCTCGCCGCCCGCGGCGCTGATGCCGGTGATCGCCGGGCTGGCGGCACGGCTGCCCGGCCCGAGCGGAACCGTCGGCATCGCATTTCCCAGCGTGGTCAAGTCCGGCATCGTGCGCACCGCCGCCAACATCGATCCGAGCTGGGTGGGCACGGACGGCGCGGCGCTCGCCGCCCGCGCCCTCGGCCGCCCGGCGCTGCTGCTCAATGACGCCGACGCCGCCGGGGTCGCCGAGATGCGCTGGGGCGCCGGCCGCGGCACCAGCGGCATCGCCATCATGGTCACGCTCGGCACCGGGATCGGCACGGCGCTGTTCTGCGACGGGCGCCTGTTCCCCAACACCGAGCTTGGACACATCGAGCTGCGCGGCATGGACGCCGAGCGGTGGGCCTCGGCGCAGGTGCGTACGGCGGAAAAGCTCGACTTCCCGACATGGATCGCCCGCGTCAACGAGTACCTCGGGCGGTTGCATGCGCTGTTCTGGCCGGACCTGTTCATTCTCGGCGGCGCGGTGAGCGAGCGCTTCGAGGAATTCGCGCCGCTGCTGCGCTCGCCGGCCGTGCTGCGCCCGGCACACTTCGCCGGGCAGGCGGGTGTGGTGGGCGCCGCGCTGGCCGCGGCCGAGTCCTCGACCTGACGCAGCCCGGGCACGCAGCGTGCTCAGCAAGCTCCCGGACATCGGCACGACCATCTTCACCGTGATGTCGCGGCGCGCGCGCGAGCTCGACGCGCTGAACCTCGGCCAGGGATTTCCCGACTACGACATCGATCCGCAGCTGACCGCGCTGGTCGCGGCCGCCATGAGCGCCGGCCACAACCAGTACGCGCCCATGGAGGGACTGCCGGCTCTGCGCGAGCGCATCGCCGGCAAGCTGGCCGCGTCCTACGGCATCAGCGTGGATGCGGACAGCGAGGTGACGGTGACGCTCGGCGCCACCGAGGCCATCTTCTCGGCGATCCAGGCGGTGATCAGCCCCGGTGACGAGGCCATCGCCTTCGATCCCGCCTACGATTCCTACGAGCCGGCGGTGCGCCTCGCCGGCGGGCGCTGCGTGCGCCTGCCGCTCGCGCAGCCGGGGTTCCGCTACGACTGGGAGCGGGTCGCGGCGGCGCTCACCGCGCGCACCCGCCTGCTGCTGTTCAACAGCCCCCACAACCCGGCCTGCACCACCGCCAGTGCCGCCGATCTCGAGGCACTGGCGCAGCTGGCCGCCGCGCGCGACCTGCTGGTGCTGTCCGACGAGGTCTATGACCACGTGGTGTTCGACGGGGCGCGGCATCACAGCGTGCTGCAGCACCCGCAGCTGGCGCGGCGCAGCTTTGCGGTGTTCTCGTTCGGCAAGACCCTGCACGCCACCGGCCTGCGGGTCGGCTACTGCGTGGCGGCGGCGCCGCTCACGCGCGAGCTGCGCAAGGTGCATCAGTTCAACACCTTCAGCATCTCCCACCCGCTGCAGCACGCGATCGCGGGCTATCTGGACGCGCAGCCGCGCTGCGGCGAGGCACTGGCGGGCTTTTTCCAGGCCAAGCGCGACCGGCTGCGCGCCGCCCTGGCGCACTCGGGCTTCAGCCTGCCGCCGGCCCAGGGGACGTATTTCCAGCTGCTCGATTACGGCGCCTTCGCGCGCGACGACGACCTGGCCTTCGCCGAACGGCTGCTGACCGAGGCGCGCGTCGCCACCATCCCGCTGTCGCCCTTCTATGCGCAGCCGCAGCGGCTGACCTTTCTGCGCCTGTGCATCGCCAAGCGCGACGCGACGCTCGACGAAGCGGCCGCGCGTCTCAACGACTTCGCCACGCGGCTCGGGAGGGCCGGAGCATGACATCCCTGCGTGTCTCACTCGTGCAGCAGCCGCTGGCCTGGCAGGACCCGGCCGCCAACCGCGCGCACTTCGAGTCGCTGCTGCTGCCGCTGGCCGGGCACACCGACCTGGTGCTGCTCCCGGAAACCTTCACCACCGGCTTCAGCATGGAGGTCGAGCGGCTCGGCGAGCCGGCCGGCGGACCGAGCGCGCAGTGGCTGGGGCAGCTGGCGCAGCGGCTGGACGCCGCGGTCGCGGGCAGCATCATCACGGCCGACGGCGGTCGGTACTACAACCGCCTGCACTGGGCCACGCCGGAGGGCCAGCTGCGCACCTACGACAAGCGCCACCTGTTCCGGATGGGCCGCGAGCACGAACACTTCACGCCGGGACGCAGCCCCTGGGTGGTGCCGTGGCGCGGCTTCAACGTCTGCCCGCAGGTGTGCTACGACCTGCGCTTCCCGGTGTTCAGCCGGCGGCGCAGCGGGCTCGATTACGATCTGCTGATCTATGTCGCCAACTGGCCCGCGCCGCGCGCCGCTGCGTGGCGTCAGCTGCTGCGGGCGCGGGCCATCGAGAACCTCGCCTACGTCGTCGGCGTCAACCGGGTCGGCCCCGACGGCCACGGTGTGCCGCACTCGGGCGACAGCGCCGCGATCGATTTCCTGGGGCAGGCGCTGGTCGATTGCGGCGACAGCCCGGCCGTCGCCACGGTGACGCTCGAAGCCGCCCCGCTGCAGGCCTTCCGCACCAAGTTCCCCGCACACCTGGACGCGGACCGCTTTACGCTCGAGCCATGAAGAAGCGGACGCGCGTCAACCATCCGCCGCCGGTGACGCTGGCCGAGGACAATCGCGCGCTGGTGGCACCGATCTACCAGACGGTGAAGTTCGAGTTCGACACGCTCGCCGAGACCGAGCGTTACCTGCGGGGTGAGCGGCCGGGGTTCTTCTACTCACGCAGCAGCAATCCCACCACGCGCCAGCTCGAGCTGCTGCTCGCGGAGCTGCAGGGGCGCGATGACTGCCTGGTGACTGCGTCCGGCGCGGGCGCCATCGCCCAGACGCTGCTCGGGCTCACCAAGCAGGGCGACCACATCGTCTGTTTCGTCGAGACGTACAACCCGACGCGCTACCTCATCCGCCGGCTGCTCGGGCGGTTCGGCGTGACCCACACGTTGCTGTCCATCGACGAGCTGGAGGGCGTCGAGCGCGTGCTGAGCGCCCGGCCGACGCGGCTGGTGTTCTTCGAGAGCCCGACCAACCCCGTCACCAAGATTGCCGATATCGAAGCCCTGACGCGCCTGGCACACGCCGCCGGCGCCCTCAGCGTCCTCGACAACACGTTTGCCGGCTTCCACCAGCATGGTGCCTTTGACGTGGACGTGTTCGTGCACAGCCTCACCAAGCACGCTTCCGGCACCGGTGATGTCATGGGCGGAGCCGTCATCGCCCGTGCCGAGCTGATTCGCGCCCTGCGCACCGACTTCGGTGTGCTCGGCGGCACGCTCGATCCGCACGCCGCGTTCCTGATCCTGCGCGGGCTCAAGAGCTATTTCGTGCGCTACCAGTCTCAGACCGCCAGTGCCGCACGGGTGGCCGCGTTCCTGGACGGCCACCCGGGCGTCGCGCGGGTGCACTATCCCGGGCTGCCGGGCCATCCGCAGCACGCCCTCGCGACCCGCCAGATGCAGGACTTCGGCACCATCGTGAGCTTCGACCTGCGCGGCGGCGCGGCGGCCGTGCGTCCGTTCGTCGACGCCCTGGAGCTGTTCGCACTCACCCCGAGCCTGGGATCGAGCGAGTCACTGGTGGTAACGCCACACATGATGCGCGGGCGGGAACTCAATGCCGAGCAGCAGCGCATCTCCGGGATCACCGAGGGCACCATCCGTCTGTCGATCGGGCTGGAGGATGCGGACGACCTGACCGAAGACCTCGGCCGCGCGCTCGATGCCACCGGCTCCTGAACTCGCGGTCCGCGCGCTAGACTAGACGCAGCGCTGCGTGGGCGGCGCGGCAGGAGGAGCGATGCGCGTGGCGCGGGGGGCCGGCGTGGCCGGCGCGCTCTGGCTGACGGGCTCGGCCGGCAGCTGGGCCGCGGCGCCGCACGTCAGCGCCGAGGAGTTTGCGTCGGGCGCGGCGATGGAGGCGCCGCGCATCTCTCCGGACGGCGGGCGGCTGGTATACCTGTCGAGCTCGACCGGCACCCGCCTCATCGTGCTGCGCGACCTGCACACCGGCCAGGTGCACTCGCTGCTGCACGGCGGGGGCGGGTCGTTCCGCGCCACCTCGTGCTCGTTCAAGAGCGCTCAGCGACTGCTGTGTCACTTCGAGGGAGTGCTGCACAGCGCCACCGAGCCCTTCCCCGTGTCCCGGCTCGTGGCGCTCGATCCCGACGGCGGGGCAGTGCGAGTGTTGTTCCAGAACACCTCGCTCGGGACGCACGCGCAGTACCAGGACCGGATCGTGAGCTGGCTGCCGGACGACCCGCATCACGTCCTCGTGGCGCTCGCCGACCACGACGGGATATTCCCTTCCGTGTACCGGGTCGACGTGGACAGCGGCGGGCTCAAGCTCCTGGTGGCCGAGCACCCGCCGGTCCTGGACTGGATCGCCGACCACAACGGCGTGGTGCGCTTCGGCTACGGGTTCCGCGGCGACTCGGCCCTGTACGTGACGCGCAATGGCACGGACGACTCCTGGCATGCGCTCGAGACGTTCAGGCGCTTCGACCGGGCCCGCTTCGAACCGCTGGCCTTCGGCGTGCAGCCGAACCAGCTGTACGTCGTCGCGCCGCAGCAACGCCATGCCGCCGTCTGGCGGATGGATCCCACCGACGCCAGTGATCTGCAGCTGGTATTTGCGCAGCCGCAGGTCGATGTCCAGGCGCTCATCGAGTGGCCGAGCGACTGGCACGTGGCCGGATTTCAGTACGAGACCGACCGGCCGCACATCTTCTATCTCGACCCGCAGGCGCAGGCCGTCGAGAAGGCGCTCGAGCGCGCGCTCCCCAATACATATCACCGCGTGATCGACGCGACCCCGGACAGCCGACTGCTGGTGGTTATGTCCTCGAGTGACGTGGTGCCGCCGCGCTACGACTTGTTCGACACCGCGACCGGCATCCTGACTCCACTGGGCGCGGAGAACGCCGCCATCTCGCCGGCGCAGCTGGCGCCGATGACGCCGATCACCGTGCCGGGACCGGGGGGCACCCTCATCCCGGGGTATCTGACGCGGCCGCGCGGGGCCGAGCCCGGCAAGCCGCTGCCGGCCGTGGTCTTTCCGCACGGCGGCCCGCATGCCCGGGACAGCTGGGGCTACGACCCGCTGCTGCAACTCATGGCCAATCGTGGCTACGCCGTGCTGCAGCTCAATTTCCGGGGCTCCAGCGGCTACGGCGAGGAATGGCAGGACGCCGGGCACCAGGCGTGGGGCACCATCATGAGCGATGACATCACCGCCGGTGCCCGCTGGCTGATCGATCAGCGTATCGCCGACCCCCGGCGCCTGTGCATCGTCGGCTGGAGCTACGGGGGCTATGCCGCGCTCATCGGCGTGGTCCGGAACCCCGGGCTGTATCGGTGCGCCGCCAGTATCGCGGGAGTCACGGACCTGGGGCCGTTGGCGCGCGACGTCGCGCGCTTCTACGGCGGCGCCGCGGCGGCGCACGAGTCCACCGGAACTGATGAGGCCGAGCTGAAGGCCGAGTCTCCCCTGCGGCACGCCGACCGCATCGGCGTGCCCGTGCTGCTGGTGCACGGCGAGGATGACACCACGGTGCGCGCGGAACAGAGCCGCGCCATGGCACGCGCACTCGCCCGGCAGCACGTGCCCTACGAGCTGGTGCTGATCAAGGACGGCGAACACGGCCTGCGTGGCCCGCAGATGCGTCTCACGCTCTATCGGAAACTTGAAACCTTCCTCGCCGAGAATCTCAAGTAAACGTAACCGATTCGTCACCCCGCTCGCGCCTTCGCGACGCCGGCTCGGACACCGCGCCGAGGCTAAGTCAGACTGCGCCGATTTGCATCTAGGACCGTTGCCGACGGAACCGTGGCAGGATCATCATGTCGTATGAGCTGGGCCCGGATGGCCGCACACCGAACGTACAGGAAGGACGTCGTATGAACATCGAGTCTCCCGGCATGCCGTATAACTTCGCGGACCTGGAGCCCGCGATGTCGCGTGACACGCTGGTGTTCCATCTGCTGCGTCACCAGCGTGTGTGCTTCGATCGGATGAGCGCCATGCTGCGCGGCAGTGAGCTCGAGGAGCTCTCACTCGAGGACGTGATCCGCGTGACCGAGCGCAATCCGGCGCAGCACACGCTGTACCGCTACGCCGCCGAGGTGTGGAACCACAACCTGTTCTGGCGCTCGATGCGCCCGCGGGGCGGCGGTGCACCCGGCGGCCTCGTGGCCGAGCACATCCGCACGCGTTTCGGTACCTACGAACGCTTCGTGCGCGAATTCAAGGAGGCCGCCAGCAGCCACTTCGGCAGCGGCTGGCTGTGGCTGGTGTGGCGCGCCGGCGGCCTGGAGATCGTCACGACCAGCAACGCCGGCACGCCGCTGGTGCGCGGCGACACCGCGCTGCTCGGACTCGACCTGTGGGAGCACGCCTACTACCTCGACCACCAGAACCGGCGCAGCGCCTACGTGAGCGCCTTTCTCGACGAACTGGTCAACTGGGAGCACGCCAACCGCACGCTGGCGGAGCTCGGCAGCAGCCCCGAACCGCGCGTCGTGCGGCCGCGCGTGGCAATCGAAGCTGAACGCCAGATCATTCTGTAAGCACCGAGCGCGCTGCGGCTGCGCGCCGCTGGCCGGCGCCCTGCTGGCGCTCAGCGCGAGCAGTTCCGGCGCCGCGGCGGTGACGCCGGCCCCCGGCAGCGGCAGTCCCGCGCAGTGGCGCACCTATGACCTGCTCATCGACCTGCAGCAGCTGCCGCGCAGCTACTCGTGCACGCAGCTGTGGTACAAGCTGCGCGACGTGTTGCTCGACATCGGCGCGCGCCACTACATGCTCATCGAGCCGTACGCCTGCGCCGCGGCCGGCAAGCCGGCGACCCTCTCGCCACGCGTGCATCTGAAGTTTCAGCTGCCGTTTCCGCTCGCGGGCGCAGACACCCGCTACGCTGAGTTCACCAGCCTGAGCAAGACGATCCACCTGGCCCCCGGCGAGCCTGCCTCGCTCGAGCGCGATGACTGCGCCTTGATGGATCAGCTGCGCGGCCTGCTGCTGGCTGCGGTGCCGGTGCGGGTGAGCTCGGCCACGTTCCGTTGCGGCAGCCCGTCTCCCTCGTTCGCGATCACGGTGGCGGCGGCAGTGGCCGCGCCCGAGGCGGCGGCGGCGCCCGCGGCGGCGGGGCACTGAGCCGCAGCCGCCGCGCTACAGGCTGCTCGCCACGCGCACGCGATGCGGGTGGTAGGGCAGCACCTCCACGACCTCGCCTTCGCGCAGGCGCTGCTGCACGCTGCGCCAGAAGGCAGCGGTTAGTATCTCGCCGTGCATGTGCAGCAGCGCAGCGCGCTGCTCGTCGTTGAAGCCGAGGAAGTTTATGAAGGTCTCGGGAAAGACGTCGTTGTCGGCGACGTAGAACCAGGCCTCGCCGCGCATCTCGTCATCGGCGTTGGTCGCCGGCGGCACGTCGCGGAAGTTGCAGTCGGTGACCCGGCACAGCTCGTCGTAGTCGTAGAAGATGACGCGCCCGTGGCGCGTGACGCCGAAGTTCTTCAGCAGCAGGTCGCCGGGAAAGATGTTGGTGTAGGCGAGGTCGCGGATGCACTGGCCGTAGTCGAGCACGGCGCGCTCGGCGTCGGCGGCGGCGGCGGCGCGCAGGTAAAGGTTGAGCGGCGTCATGCGCCGCTCGATGTACACGTGGTCAAACACCAGGTCGGCGCCGTCCTCGTGCACAGTGTCCGCCGTCTCGCGCCGCAGCTCCTCGAGCAGCTCAGGCGCGAAGCGCGCGCTCGGGAAGCGCAGCCGGCGGAACTCCTGTGCATCGACCAGGCGCCCGGCGCGGTCATGGATGAACACCAGCTGGTACTTCGCCACTACCTCTTCGCGCAGTACCGTCTTGGGATAGGGGAAGCGGTCGCGGATCACCTTGAACACCACGTCGAATGACGGCAGCGTGAAGCACACCATCACCAGGCCGCGCTCGCCGGCGGCGTGCACGAACTGGTCGCGGGTGCGGTCGAGGTTGCGCATCAGCTCGCGGTAGCGCTCGGTCTTGCCCTGCCGGGCCCGCCCCAGCACGGTGAACAGCTCGCTCACCGGCTTGCGCGGCATGATCGACTTGAGGAACACGACCGCCTCGGCGACGCGCTCCAGGTCGACGTGAAAGTAGGAGCGGGTGAAGCTGAACACAATGCTGACGTCGTCCTCCGCCAGCATCACCGCGTCCACCAGCACGCCGCCGTCGGTGTTCTTGAGCGCGATCACCAGCGGCGTCACGAACTCCCGCCCGACGATGCGCCCGACCAGGTAGGCGCGCGAGATCTGGTAGAACACCGGGCGGATCACCTCGACCTTCGAGACTTCGCGCCGCTCGCCGCGCCCGCTGAGGTAGGCGTGCACCTCGCTGGTCACGTGGGCGATGCTCTTGTCGAGGTCACGCCACGGCGAGCGGAAGCGCACGTCGCCCAGCAGGTCCTCGAACAGCAGCGACAGGGAGCCGTGGTTCAGGTAGCTGTTGCTGCCGACCGGGGAGCGTATGTTCGCCAGCGGATCGAGCTCGGTGGCCACGAACTCGATGTCCGGCGCGACCCCGACGGTGCCGAACATGCGCCGGCTGATTGAGCTGAAAAAGGTCTTGGTGAACTCCGGATCCGGCAGCTCCTGGATCTGCGCGCTGAACTGGCCGTGCACCTCGCGCCACAGCGCGCGGTCCCCGGCCGCAGCGCCGAGCCGCTCGCGCAGCTCGGCGATGGTCTGGTTCACGAACCGGTCGTACAGCTCGATGCGTTCGACGGCGTCGCGCTGGCTGCCCTTCCAGTCACGCGCGTCGAAGCGCTGCGGTGCCCGGCGGGTAATGGCGCGGAATTCGGCGTTGTAATGCGCGAAGGCATCGACGATGTGGCGCGAGCACTGCGCGGCGCTGTCGGAACCGGTGTCAGTGTTGGCCGCCATGCCGCCGGTCAGTCAAAGTCCGTCGGCAGCCCCGGCTGCAGCCGGTGCTGGTAGAGGCGCAGGATCTGCTGTGGGAGTGTGCGCCCGGTGGAGAGCTCCGGCAGCGCCTGCACCGCGAAGAAGTCCACCGCGTCGGTCTCCTCGCTGGGCGCCGGGCTGCCGCCGGTGAGTTCGCACAGGAACATGAGCTTGTAGATGTGGTGGATGCCGGGGGGATGGGGGTGGCGGTTCTTGTCGACCAGCGCCGCCAGCTTCAGCGCGCGCGCCTCGTAGCCCGATTCCTCGCGGATCTCGCGCTCGACCGCCTGCGAGGGCGCCTCGTCGATGTCCACCCAGCCGCCGGGCAGCGTCCAGCGGCCGTCGCTGCGCTCGCGCACCAGCAGCACCTGGTCGCCCCGGAACACCGCGCCGCGCACGTCGACCTTCGGGGTTGCGTAGCCGGTCTCGCCGGCCCAGAGCGAGCGCACCGCATCCGGCGGCAATTGCAGTTTCTCGGCGAGTAGTTCCGTGACCAGCTCCTGCAGCTGCAGGTAGCGCTGGCGGTCGAACGGGTCCTTGGTGTAGGCGAGGCCGGTCTGGGCGATGGCCTGTGCACGCCGCGCCCAGCCGAGCAGGTTGTCACTGCCGCTCATGCGCGCCGTGCGGCGCGGCGCGCGGGCGGCGCCGGCCGCTCGCTCCGGCGCACCATGAGCTTCAGCCCCGACCAGGTGTCATCGACCGCGCATACCTTGATGTCGACCAGCCCGAGCGGCAGGGCCAGGGCCCGGATGGTGTCTTCGGTGATGTCGGTGCTGACCCCGGAGGTCCGCTTCGGCCAGCTGACCCACAGCGCGGCATCGGGACGCATGCGGGTGCGCAGCTGCTTCAGCAGCTTCCCCAGCAGCGCGCGTTCGGTGGCGAATACGTGCAGCAGGTCGGCGTCGGCGGCGGCCGGCGTCGGCATGAGCACCCCGGGCGGCAGCGGTGCCACCAGCGCGGCATAGTTGGGCGGCGGCGCGTGCACGAACACGCGGCCGCCGGCCCGGATGCCCAGCTTCTTGGCGAGCGGGGTGCCCGAGTAGCCGCTCATGAATCGCCGCGGCCGCGCATCGCGCTGTCAGAGGTTGCGGATCAGCGCATCGCCGAACCCGCTGGTCGAGACTTCCTGCGCCCCCTCCATGAGCCGGGCAAAGTCGTAGGTCACCGTCTTCTGGCCGATGGTCCGGTCCATGGCGCCGATGATGGCATCGGCGGCCTCCGTCCAGCCCAGGTAGCGGAACATCATCTCGCCCGACAGGATCAGCGAGCCGGGGTTGACCTTGTCGAGGTTGGCGTACTTGGGCGCCGTGCCATGGGTGGCCTCGAACACCGCGTGCCCGGTGAGGTAGTTGATGTTGCCGCCCGGGGCGATGCCGATGCCGCCCACCTGGGCGGCGAGCGCGTCGGAGAGGTAGTCGCCGTTGAGGTTGAGGGTCGCGATGACGTCGAACTCCTCCGGGCGCGTCAGCACCTGCTGCAGCGTGATGTCGGCGATCGCATCCTTGACGATCACGCGGCCGGCCTTCTTGGCGGCATCCATCTCCGCGTTCGCTTCCTTCTCGCCCTTGGCGGCCTTGGTGCGCTCCCACTGCTCCCAGGTGTAGGTCTGCGCGGCGAACTCGGCTTCCGCGAGCTGGTAGCCCCAGTTGCGGAACGCGCCCTCGGTGAACTTCTGGATGTTGCCCTTGTGCACCAGCGTGACGCTCTTGCGCTTGTTGCTGATCGCGTAGCCGAGTGCCGAGCGGATCAGCCGCTCCGAGCCCTGCTTGGAGACCGGCTTGATGCCGATGCCGGAGCTGTCGGGAAAGCGGATCTTGGCGTAAGCCTTGGGAAAGGCCTGCTTGAAGAGCTCCAGGAATTTCTGGTTCTCGGGCGTGCCCGACTCGAACTCGATGCCGGCATAGATGTCCTCGGTGTTCTCGCGGAAGATCACCATGTCGACCTTTTCCGGATGGCGTACCGGGGAGGGCACGCCCTTGAACCAGCGTACCGGTCGCAGGCACACGTACAGGTCGAGCATCTGGCGCAGCGCCACGTTCAGCGAGCGGATGCCGCCGCCGACCGGAGTGGTGAGCGGCCCCTTGATCGACACCAGGTACTCGCGGCACGCGGCCACCGTCTCGTCCGGCAGCCAGGTGTTGAACAGCTTGTTGGACTTCTCGCCGGCGTACACCTCCAGCCAGTGGATGCGGCGCTGGCCGCCGTAGGCCTTGGCCACGGCCGCATCCATGACACGCACGCTGGCACGCCAGATGTCCGCGCCGGTGCCGTCGCCCTCGATGAACGGGATGATGGGGTTGGCAGGCACGCTCAGCTTGCCGTTGCTGATCGTGATCTTGGCCCCCTGGGCGGGCGGCGCGACCTTCGGACTCGGGGCGGTGGACATGGCGGGGACTCTCCTGCAAAAGCGCCGGCGCCGGGCCGCCGGGCGCGAAATGCTAGCACACAGCTCCGGGCACGAGCCGCCGCTAACTTAAGCGCCGGCACGTATGAGAGACTGGCCGCACGCTCGAGCAGGGCAGGGGAAGCGAAAGCGCATATGTCCGAGGCTATTAATAAGAGTGGTGCGGCGGGGGTGGCGCGTCCGTCAGTGCTGCGGCAGATGTGCGCGGTGCGTCCCATCGACCCGGCGCCCGCCGGCAAGGGCCGCCTCAAGCAGGTGCTGAGCGCCCGGGCACTCATCGCCATCGGCCTCGGCGCCACCATCGGGTCGGGGATATTCGTGCTCACCGGCACGGTAGCCGCGAACCATTCCGGACCTGCGATCACCCTCTCGCTGCTGGTCGCCGCGTTCGGCGGCGGACTGGCGGCCCTGTGTTACTCCGAGTTTGCCGCCTTCCTGCCCGTGCCCGGCAGTGCCTACAGCTACACCTACGCGACCCTCGGCGAGGCACTCGCCTGGTTCATCGGCTGGAATCTGCTGCTCGAGTACGCGATCTCGGCGTCCGCGGTCGCCGTGAGCTGGTCGGCCTACGTCGTGAGCCTGCTGCACGATGCGCACATCCACCCGCCGGCGCAGTTCATCAACGCGCCGCTCGGTCTCGATGCGCATGATCACGTCATGCAGACCGGTGCGATCATCAACGTCCCGGCGGTGCTGATCGTCGCGGCGATGACGGCGCTGCTCTATGTGGGGGTGCGCGGCTCGACCACTGCCAACTCCCTCATGGTGGCCCTCAAGGTCGGCATCATCGTCATCATCTGTATTGCCGGATTGTCGTACGTGGATGTCGCCAACTGGCACCCGTACGTGCCGCCGAACACCGGCGTGCGCGGACACTTCGGCTGGAGCGGCGTGATGCAGGGCGCGGCCATCATCTTCTTCTCCTACGTAGGCTTCGACACCGCCTCGACCACGGCGCTGGAGGCGCGCAATCCGCAGCGCGACCTGCCGATCGGCATCATCGGCGCGCTGCTGATCTCGGCGGTCCTGTACGTCGCGATGTCTTCGGTCCTGACCGGCATGGTGCCGTACCCGAAACTCGACTCCGACGCGCCGGTGGCCGTGGCGCTCGACATGCACCCGCAGCTCTCGTGGCTGTCGCCGCTGCTGAAGATCGGTGTGATCGCCGGCATGACCTCCGTCATCCTCACTTCGCTCCTCGGCCAGCCCCGCATCCTGCTGTCGATGGCGGATGACGGCCTGCTGCCGCCGTTCATGAGCCGCTGCCACCCGCGCTTCAAGACCCCGCACGTCTCCACCGTCATCACCGGGCTGTTCGCCGCACTCATCGCCGCGGTCTTCCCGCTCGATCTCCTGACCGACCTGATCTCGATGGGGATCCTGCTGGCGTTCGCGGTGGTGTGCGCCGGCGTGCTCGTGCTGCGCTACACGCGCCCCGACGAACCGCGGCCGTTCCGCGTGCCGTGGGCGCCGGTCACGTGCGTGCTCGGCACCGTCGTGTGTCTCGGCATGACCTACTTCCTCTCCGGCGCCACCTGGATGCGGCTGGTGATCTGGACGGCGCTCGGCATGTCCATCTACGCCTTCTACGGATTCAGGCACAGCCGCCTGCGGCAATGACCCGCACCCTGCAGGGCACGCCGGCGGCAGACGGCTTCCGCATGCCGGGCGAATTCGAGTCGCACGCCGGCTGCTGGATGCTGTGGCCGGAGCGGCCGGACAACTGGCGCGAGGCCGCGCGGCCGGCACAGACGGCGTTCGCCCAGGTGGCGGCGGCGATCGCCCAGTTCGAGCCGCTCACCATGGGGGTCTCGGGCACACACTACGCCGCCGCCTGCGCGCTGCTGCCCGCGGACGTGCGCGTGGTGGAGATGGCACACGACGACTGCTGGATGCGCGACGTCGGGCCGACCTGCGTCGTCAACCGGCGCGGCACGGTGCGCGGGGTCGACTGGCACTTCAATGCCTGGGGCGGCCTCGCCGGCGGACTGTACTTTCCCTGGGACCAGGACGAGCTGGTGGCGCGCAAGGTGCTGGCCTGCGAGGGGCTCGCACGCTACCGGGCCCCGATCGTCAACGAGGGCGGCGCGATCCACGTGGACGGCGCGGGTACGGCGCTGGTCACCGAGGAATGCCTGCTCAATCCCAATCGCAATCCGACCCTGACACGCGCGGCGCTCGAGGCACAGCTGCGCGCCTACCTCGGCGTGACGCAGGTCATCTGGCTGGGGCGCGGGGTGGTGAACGATGAGACCGGCGGTCACATCGACAACCTCGCCTGCTTCGTGCGGCCGGGCGAGGTGTGCCTCACCTGGACCGATCGCCGCCGCGATCCGCAGCACGCGGTGTCGCGCGATGCCTGGGAGCGGCTCAGGGACGCCCGCGACGCGCGCGGCCGGCGCCTCAAGGTCACCCGCCTGCCGATGCCGGGCCCGCTGTTTCTGCGCGAGCGCGAGGCGCGCGGCATCGTGCCGCTCGAGGGCAGCAGGGCGCGCCGGGCGGGCGAGCGCCTGGCCGCCAGTTACGTCAACTTCTACATCGCCAACCGCGGCATCGTGATGCCGCTGCTCGATGCACGCACCGACCGCCTGGCCGCGCAGCGTCTCAAGCGCCTGTTTCCCGGCCGGCGCGTGGTGGGCGTGCCGGCGCGCGAAATTCTCCTCGGCGGCGGCAATATCCACTGCATCACGCAGCAGGTCCCCGCCGGAACGCGAACCCGGTCACCGTCTGCGTCGTGAGTGGGGGTCAGGGCGTGCCGCTTGCGGTATCGTCCCGGCATGCGCTCGTCTGTGCTCCGCGCGCCGTGGCTGGCCGGCACGCTGGTGACGGTATTGACCGCGCCCGCGCTCCTGGCGCAGGGCGTGCGCACGGCCGCGCCCGCGCCGCACGCCGCGACCGGACGTTATATCGTCAAGTTGCGCCCGTCGGCGTCGCCCGCTGGCGACATGCCGGCGCGCCTGGGCGCCGTGGCGCGGCGCGCCGGGGTGAGCGTGCGCGACTCGCGCCACATCGTCTCGGACATCCAGCTGCTGCGCGTGCAGCTGCCGCCCGGGCCGGCTTCCGCGGAGCAGACGCTGGCGCGGCTGCGGGCCGACCGCGACGTCGAATACGCCGAGACCGACCAGCGGCGCTACCCGCTGGCCGTGCCGGATGACACGCTGTTCGCCGCCGGGCAGTGGTATCTGCAGAGCGAGCAGCCCGCGGCGCTCGATGCGGTGGATGCCTGGGAGGTCACCACCGGCAGCACCGGGCTGGTGATCGCGGATCTCGACACCGGCGTGCGCTTCGACCATCCGGACCTGCGCAACCACGTCGCCAACCGCCTGCTGCCCGGCTACGACATGATCGGCGCCGACGCGCAGGGCAACTTCCTCACCGCCAACGACGGTGACGGCCGCGATCCCGACGCTTCCGACCCGGGCGACTGGGTATCGAGCGAGGACACCAAGAATTCCCTGTTCAGCAACTGCACGGTCGGCAACAGCAGCTGGCACGGCACGCGCACCGCCGGCATTCTCGGCGCCATTACCAACAACGCCGCCGGCATCGCCGGCACCACCTGGAGCGGCTGGATCCTGCCGGTGCGGGTGCTCGGCAAGTGCGGCGGCTACGACTCCGACATCCTCGCCGGCATGGCCTGGGCGGCCGGCATGCACGTCGACGGCGTGCCGGACAATCCCTACCCGGCGCAGATCCTCAACATGAGCCTGGGCGCGGTCGGCGACTGCCCGCGCGACTACCAGCAGCTGGTCGCCGAGCTGGCAGCCGCCGGCGTGCTGGTGGTGGTGTCGGCCGGCAACGAGGGCGGACCGGTGGATGCGCCCGCCAACTGCGCCGGCGCGGTCGGCGTCGCGGGCCTGCGCCACATCGGTACCAAGGTCGGCTTCAGCAGTCTGGGTCCCGAGATCGCGCTCAGCGCCCCGGCTGGCAATTGCGGCAACACCGGCGCCGGCGAGCCGTGCCTGTATTCAATCACCACGACCACCAACACCGGCACGACCGTGCCGTCCACCAATACCTACACCAATCAGATCAGCTTCAACATCGGCACCAGCTTCTCGGCGCCGCTCGTCGCCGCGACCGCCGGCCTGATGCTCGCGGTCAACGGCAACCTGACGCCCGCGCAGCTGATTAAGCGCCTGCAGCATGGCGCCACGCCCTTCCCGCTCTCCAGCGACCCGAGCGTACCCATGTGTCACGTGCCCGCGAGCGCCACCGACTTGCAGACCAGCGAGTGCAATTGCACCACCGCTGCCTGCGGCGCCGGCATGGCTAACGCCAACGGTGCCGTGCAGCAGGCGCTGCGCCCGATCGCCGCCGTCTCCGCCGGCACGCACACGTCCGGCGCGCAGGTGACGCTCGATGCCGGCGGCAGCGCCGCCGCGTGCCATGACAGCATCGTCAGCTACCAGTGGACCTCGCTCCGGCCGGCGAACAATACGACGCTCATCAAGAACCCCACCAGCGCGCAGGCGAGCCTCACGGCTCCGAGCGCCAACAGCACCACCTACCTGCTGCAGGTTACCGTGACCGATGATGCCGGCCGCACCGATTCCGAGCAGGTGGTGGTCAGCACCACCAAGACCAGCCCGCTCGGTGCCACGAGCGCCGGCGACCACGCCTGTCTTGCGCCCGTCTCCTACACGGTCCCGACGAGCGGCGGCGGTAGCAGCACGCCGAGCGGCGCGGCCGGCGGCGGCGCCACCGGCGGGGGCGCCACCGGCGGAGGCGGCGGTGGCGGCGGCATGGACCTGTTCACGCTGCTGATGCTGGTGCTTGCCTACAGCAGCCGCTGCGCGGCCTCGAGCCAGGTGCGCTGCGCGCGCCGGTAGTGCCCCGGCGCGATGCGCGCCTGCTCCAACAGCTCAGTGACGACCTTCTGTGCCTCGGCGCGCCGGCCCTGGGCCTGCAGCAGCTGCGCGTAGCGCACCGCCGCCTCGGCCCCCGGATATGAGGTGGCGAGCACCCGGTATTCCTCCAGCGCCCTGGCGATGTCGCCCTCCGCCTCCAGGGCACGCGCGTAGAGCAGGTGCCCGGTCGGCGAGCGGAAGTCCGGATTGCGCCGGATCAGCTCGTCGAGCGTCACGCGCGCACCCGGCGCGTCACCCTTGCCGAACTGCGCCTGGGCCAGGCCCAGCATCAGATTGGGATCGTGCTCGTACAGTCCGGTGAGCGCTTCGCGGTACTGCCCAATCGCCTCGTCGTAGCGCCCGTGGCGCGCCAGCTCCTCGGCGTAACGCTGGCGACTGGCCACGTTGCCGGTCACGCGGGTCTCCCCCTCGGCGCGGCGCAGGGCGGCGCCGGGATCCATGGCCTTCTTGAGGCCCCGCGCGGCGCGCTGCGCGGTGCGGCTGCGGAACAGCTCCGGGATGATCTCCACGGCCAGGTAGGCGAGCCCGCCGCCCACCGGCACGAACAGCAGCACCCAGATCCACAGCTGGTTGCGGCCGGTCTTGATGACGTGGACGATCAGCAGCGCCTGGATGACGTAGGGCAGGATCAGAAACAACATTGAACGCTTCTCCGCAATGCTACTGGCGCGCCGCGGTCACCGCGGGCGGCAGCGCGAACGCCAGCACGTAGTCGCCGCGCGGCGTGCCGAGCGGTCCATGACCACCGGCGCTGATGACCAGGTACTGGCGATGGCTGCTGCCGGCGCGGTAGGTCATGGGCGTCGCCTGCCCGCCCGCGGGCAGGCGGTACTTCCACAACTCCCGGCCGGTCTCGATGTCGAAGGCGCGCAGGTAGCTGTCCATGGCGGCGCCGACGAACACCAGATCGCCGGCCGTGGCAATCGGGCCGCCCATGTTCGGCATGCCGAAGTCGCGTACTGGCACGAACCACGGCGTCAGGCCGGCGGTGGAACCGAGCGGTACCTGCCAGGCGATGCGGTTGTGGCGCAGGTCGACGCTCACCAGCGTGCCCCACGGCGGGGCCGTGCACGGCAGGCCCAACGGCGACAGCAGCGGCTCGCGACGCACCGCGTAGGGCGCGCCGGCCTGGCGCGCGAACTCGGAATGGGGGTAGTTGCCCGAGTGCGCCTCGCTGTCGAGCGTCTGCGGCCTCATCAGGGTCGCGACCATGGGCAGGCGATTGACGGCGGCGATCACGCGACCGCGCTGCTCGTCGAACACCAGGCCGCCCCAGTTGACGCCGCCGATGTAGCTGGGCGAGAGCAGCGTGCCGGCGGTGTCGGGCGGGGTGAAGAGGCCCTCGTTGCGCAGTGAGGCGATCAGGCTGCTGCACTTGGCACGATCCCAGAAGGTCAGACCCCAGGCGTCCTCCGGGCGTACCGGGCTCTGCGGCGTGAGCGCCGGCAGCGTGGAGAAGGGCTGGGTCGGCGCCGCATGCTCACCCGGCACGCGGCTGGCAGGCACGGGCTTCTCGACGATCGGAAACAGCGTCGCGCCGCGGGTGCGCTCGAACGCGTACAGCATGCCGGTCTTGGTCGCCTGAATGACCGCCGGCACCGGCACGCCCTGCACGTCGAGGTCGCCGAGCACCGGCTGCGCGGCGAGGTCGTAGTCCCACAGGTCGTGATGCACCAGCTGCTGCTGCCACACCAGGCGCCCGTTGCGTGCATCCAGCGCCAGCAGCGAGTCGGCGAAGCGGTTACTGCCGGCGCGCAGGCCGCCGTAGAAGTCCGGACTGGCCGAGCCGGTCGGCACCAGCACCAGGGCGTGCTCGGCATCGACCGACATGACTCCCCAGGCGTTGCCCGCCCCGGTGCCACGCGCCTGGGCGAGGTCCCACTCGGCCGCCGCCGGGTGCTCGGCCGCATCCGGCAGCGGGTCGAACGACCACAGCTGCAGGCCGCTGAGCGCGTCGTAGGCGCGGATCACGCCGCGCTCCAGGTCGACGGCACGATTGTCGCCGATCGCCGAGCCGACGATCACGACGTTGCGGTAGATCGCCGGCGGCGAGGTCACGAGGTAGGCACCCGCATCGCGGACGTGGATGCCGCGCGTCAGGTCGACCTCGCCCCCGGCGCCGAAATCGACGCACGGTCGGCCGCTGTCGGCGTCCAGTGCCAGCAGCCGCGCATCGAGCGTGCCGGTGAACACGCGGCGCCGGCACGGGCCGGTGCGCGCCGGGTCGCTGCTCTCCCAGACGCTGACGCCGCGCGAGGTGGCCTCGCTGTAGTGGCGGCCACGGTCGACATGCGGATCGAAGCGCCAGCGCTCGCGCCCGGATTCCGGGTCGAGAGCGATCACGATGTTGGTGGCGGTCTCGACGTACAGCAGGCCGAAGGCCAGCACCGGCGTGGACTCGAAGGTGAGGCGGCTGGCGCGCGCGAAGCCCGCACCCAGCTCGCCGGTGCGATAGCTCCAGGCGAGCGTCAGCTTGCCCACGTTGCCGCGGTTGATCTGGTCGAGGCTCGAGAAGCGCCGGCCGAAGGCATCGCCGCCGTAGTAGCCCCAGTCGCTGACCGCGGGCGCCTGGGCGTGCGCGGCCGGCGCGAGTGCGCCGAGCAGCAGTGCCAGGAGCACGACGGCCGCGCTGCGGCCGGCGTCGACACGCCGCGGCGCGCGTGGGGCTGGGGTCAGCATCATGCGCGGCATTATCCGCGAAGCGACGCGCCGGCGGCGAGGCCCGGGCGCACCGGCGCCCGCATGCTGGTATTCTTCGCGGCGTGAGTTCAACACGGGCGGTCGCGCCGCGCCTCGCGGCGCTGAGTCTCATCCTTCTCGCAGCTCAGTCGCTCGCGGCCCCCGCCATCAGCACGACCCAGGACCCGGCACCACCTGCGGCAGAGCCCGCGGGCCACCGGCCGCGCGTCGGGCTGGTGCTGTCGGGTGGCGGCGCACGCGGCACGGCACACATCGGCGTGCTGAAGGTGCTGGAACAGATGCGCGTGCCGGTCGATGCGATCGCCGGCACCAGCATGGGTGCGGTGGTCGGCGGCCTGTACGCGAGCGGCCTGGCCTCGCGCGACATCGAACGCATCATGACCTCCATCAACTGGCAGGGTGCGTTCCGCGACAAGCCACCGCGCGAGGATCTGACCCTGCGCCGCAAGCAGGAGGACGAGACCTTCCTCGTGAACTTCCCGCTCGGCCTGCGCGGCGGCCAGATCATACTGCCGCGCGGACTGATCCAGGGGCAGCGGCTGACCGAGACCCTGCGGCGCCTGACGCTGCCGGTCTCGCGCTTCAGCAACTTCGACGATCTGCCGACGCCGTTCCGTGCCGTCGCCACCGACCTGGAGACGGGCGAGGCGGTAGTCATGGGCTCAGGCGATCTGACGAGCGCCATGCGCGCCAGCCTGTCCGCCCCCGGGGTATTCGCGCCCGTCGAGCGCGAGGGCCGGCTGCTGGTCGACGGTGGCATCGCCGACAACGTGCCCGTGGACATCGCGCGTGCCATGGGCGTCGACATCGTCATCGTGGTCGACGTGGGCTTCCCGCTGCTGCCGCGCCGCGAGCTGGGCAATGCCGGGGTGATTTCCAACCAGATGCTGGCGATCCTGATCCGCCGCAACGCCCGGACACAGCTGGCGACGCTGACGCCGCGCGACATCCTGATCGAGCCGGCGCTGGGCGATGCTTCGTCGTTCGACTTCGGCAAGGTGGCGCGCGTGATCGGGGTCGGCGAGGCCGCGGCCCGCGTGCAGAGCGGGCGCCTGGCGCAGCTGGCGGTGAGCGAGCAGGACATGCAGGGGTATCTCGCCCGGCGCGAGGCGCAGCGGCAGGCCCCGCCCCGCATCGACTACGTGCAGGTCGAGCCGGGCTCCGAACGCTACCAGTCCGCCACCGCCGACCTGTTCCAGGACATGGTGGGCAAACCGCTCGACCCGGCGGCGGTGGCGCGCCGCGTGACGGCCATGTACGGCCGCGGGGGCCTCGACAGCCTCGATTACCACGTGGTCGGCGAGCCCGACCACTACGGGCTCGCGCTCGATGCGCGCCCCGACTGGCAGGGCCCGAATTACCTGCGCTTCGGACTGAGTCTGCAGGACGACTTTCAGGGGAACTCCACCTACGACGCGGCGGTGCGCTTCGTCATGTCCAACATCACGCGCAACGCCGGCGAATGGGTCACCGACCTGCAGATCGGCAGCACGTCGCTCATCTCGACCGAGCTGTTCCTGCCGCTGGCCCAGTTCTCCGGCTGGTTCGTGATGCCGCACGTGGCGGACGAAGCGCGCGACCTGTTCGTGCTGCAGGGACAAACGCTGCTCGCCGAGTACCGCGTGCATACCTTCGACTATGGAGTCGACTTCGGCCGCCAGTTCGGCAACTGGGGCGAGATACGCGTCGGTGCGCAGCAGCAGCAGGGGCACTACGTGCTCGCAATCGGCGATCCGCATGATCCGAACCTGCCGGTGCAGAGTTTTACGCCCTTCAACACGCACGACTACTTCGTGCGCTTCAGCTACGACCGCCTGGACGACATCAACTTCCCGCACCGCGGCCAGCAGGCCACGCTGCAGTGGAGCGCCTACCGCAGTCCGAGCGGCCTCGGCCAGACCGCCGACCAGGTGACCGGCAGCTACCTGGGGGCTTATTCATTCGGCCGCGACACGTTCTCGTTCTCGGCGACCGGCGGTGGCACGCTGCAGGCCCGCGTCACCGACCTGAACCTCATGTTCCCGCTCGGCGGCTTCCTCAACCTGTCGGGGCTGCGCCAGGACTCACTGCTCGGGCCCGACTTCGGCATCGCGCGCGCCCTGTACTACCGGCAGATCGGCCGCGGCGGCCCGGGCTACTTCGACGTGCCCACCTACCTCGGGATGTCGCTGGAGATCGGCAACGTGTGGCAGAGCCGCAGCCAGGCGCGCTTCAACAACACCGAGAAGGACGCCAGCATCTTCCTCGGCCTGGACACTTTTCTCGGGCCGGTGTATCTCGCCAGCGGCTTCGACACCCACGGCAATCAGGCTTTCTACCTGTTCCTCGGCCGCACCTTCTAGTTAGTGCGCGGCGCTCTGCCGCGTGCCGTCGCGGTGGCGCTGCTCGAGTTCCGCCAGCAGCGCCCGCGCCCGCGCCTGATGGCCTTCGGCGCTGCGGATGAGCGTGAAGGCGCGGTTTACCTCGGCCGCGTCGTGGCTGCGCAGACCGTGGGCATAGCGCTCCAGCGCCCGCTGCCAGTCGTTGATCACTCCCCTGAGCTGCTCGTCCGCGAGGGTGCGCAGGGAGATGGCGCCGCCCGGCGGCGGCAGCTGCTTCTCGAGCACCCGCCACTGTGGCGCGAGCCAGCGCTCGAGTCCGCTCGCAAACTCCTCCTGCGACATCGGCCCCTCGAGCAGGGCATTGAAGGCACTGCCGAACTGCACGGTGAGTGCGTCGGCGGCGCGCCCGAAGCGCTCGAGGTCAGCCCAGGCGAGCAGGGCTTCCGCCTCGGAAGCCTCGGTCACGGCCTGCTCCAGTGCACTGCCGCGTGGGGCCGGCGCCGGGGTCGCCGGCCGCGCCGCTGCGGGCACGGGCGGCGGCGAGCTCACGAAGCGCGTGCTCACGACCCACACGGCGGCCAGCAGCAGCGTCGCGGCGGCGACCAGCAGCCAGGCGATGCCGGGCCGTGCGCTCTCGTGAGCCGTGCCGGCCGGCGCGTGGTCGAGCTCGACGGTCCGGCGGGTCGGCAGGAGCGTCATGATGTGCGCGGCGGAGGCGGCATCCCGCGCCGAGAGCCTCACGACGGCGGGGCCCCCGGCCTGGCGCAGGGAGATGCGGATCGCGGCGCCGGTGCGACTGGCATCGGCGATGTCGCTGCCATGGAGCACGCGCCGCGTACGGCGCACGCCCGCGAGCGTCAGCGTGCGGGCACGGATCTCCAGACCGCGCTCATCGAAGCACAGCGTGCCGGCGCCCACCCAGCCGAAGGGATTGCGCGGCTTGCGCAGCCACGCGAGCGGCCCCGCCGGCGTGAAGCGTACCGCGAACTCCTGCGCCCCCTGGCCGGCCTCGCCGGCCGGGGCGACGACTCGCAGGTGGGTGCGTGGGCCGTTGGAGGCCATGGAACAGGGTCGGGCGTCAGGGGTCGCCGGTGGGCGTGATGGCCGAGGTCTCCGCCATGAGGATCACGGCCCGGTCGGGCGCGCGGGTGCGATGCACGACGCCGCGCGGCACCACGAATCCCTCGAGCGGCTGCAGGTCCACCGAGCGATCCTCGAGATCGATGATGAAGTGCCCCTCCAGGACGAAGAAGAACTCGTCGTCCTTCTCGTGCTTGTGCCAGTGGTACTCGCCCTGCATGACGCCCAGGCGGATGACCGAGTCGTTGACCTTGCACAGCGTCTGGTTGTACCAGCGGTCCTTGACCTGCGCGACGAGGCCCGGCACGTCCACCACCGACAGGGGCGCGAACTTCACGTCGAGGAAGGTGGCGTAGGGATAGTTGGCAGGCTCGCTCACAGGCCGCGGCTCTCGGCGAGCTTCTCGATCTTCTGGAACACCAGCGCGGGCTTGTCCAGGCCGCGCGAATATTCGTGGCGGCGGCTCATGTCCGCCATCGCGGCATCGCGCTCCACCGGCGTCGGATACCAGTGCAGGCGCTGCCACTCGGGCCCGAGGAGCTTGCGAAACGGGTCCCCGGGCGGCAGGCTGACGCGAATCCCGTAGGGGCGCAGCTTCTCGATCGGAGGAGTGCGCAGATTCTGTGGCTGGCTGATACCCATGGTGCGGAAAGCTTACGGCGCGCCCCGCGCCAGCCGCAAGCCGCTACGCCTCGACCTTGAGTTCCGCCGCCCGCGCCTCCGGTCCGAGCAGCGTGACAATAATCAGCGCCACCGCCACCACCGCGAGCGTCCAGGCGAGGATGTAGCCGTAGTTGCCGCCGTGGCGCTCGGCGATGCCCGCCTGGAACGGTCCCATCTTAGACATGGCCAGGTTGCCCAGCTGGTACGCGAAGCCCGGCAGGATCGCGCGCACCGAGGGCGGGGACAGCTCGTTGAGGTGCGCCGGAACGATGCCCCAGGCGCCCTGCACCATGAACTGCATGAGGAAGCCCCCCACGGCCAGCATCACGGCGGTCTGCGAGTACGCCCACAAGGGGATCAGCGGCAGGGCGAGGAACGCGGCGAGGGTGATGGCGCGCCGGCGCCCGAGCCGCTCCGACAGCGCGCCGAAGCAGATGCCGCCGGCGAGCGCCCCCAGGTTCATGACGATGGCGATCGTGCCGGTCGCGGCGGTCGAGAACTTGTGTTGCACCTGCAGGAACGTGGGGTACATGTCCTGCGAGCCGTGTGAGAAGGCGTTGAAGCAGGCCATCAGCAGCACAAGGTACACAAAGGTGGGGAAGTAGCCCCCGAGCGCCGTCCATACCGCGCGCAGCGAGGCACGGTGCGGGGACACGCCGGCGACCCAGGCGGGCGATTCCTCGACGCCGTAGCGGATGTAGATCACGAGCGGAGCCGACAGCGCGCTGATGATGAACATGCCGCGCCAGCCCACGTGATCGAACGCGCACCAGAACACGAGCGAGGCCAGCAGGTAGCCGATCACATAGCCTTCCTGCAGCAGTCCGGAGAAGAAACCACGACCGCGCGCCGGGAGGCTCTCGAGCGCCAGCGCCGCGCCCACGCCCCACTCGCCCCCCATCGCGAACCCGAACACCGCCCGCAGTGCCAGCAGTGCGGTGAGACTCGGCGCGAACGCGGTGGCGAACTGCACCACGGTGTAGCTCGCCACGTTCAGCATGAGAATGGGCCGCCGCCCGTACTTCTCCGCCAGCCAGCCGAACACCAGCGCCCCCAGCGGGCGGAACGCCAGGGTCAGGAAGATGCCCTCGGCCACGGCCTTGACGTCGGTATGGAATTCACCGCTGATCGCCTTCAGACAGAAGACGAAAATGAAGAAGTCGAGGGCATCCAGCGACCAGCCGGCGAGGGCGGCGAAGTAGGCGCGGCGCTGGCTGCGGGTGAGCATGCGGAACAGGCTGAACACGGCTGCTGACCTCGCGGCGAGTCCCGCCGCGAGCCTACCACGGCCCAACCCGGGGCCGGCCGCCGGGTACGGCAGCGGGAGCGGAGCTGCCGGGGCGGGCTTGAGTCGATGCGCCCGAGTCCCCACACTCTGAGGTCCGCAGAAGAAGGAGTCAGAGCATGGCCCTCACCCGCAGGAAGTCCACGATGCCGGCCGCGGACACCGCGCTTCCCGGCCGCACTACCGCACTCTCGGTTTCCGAGACGCATTTCGTGAACGGACGGCGCATCGTGCCGCCGTTTCCGGCGGGCCTGCGCGAGGCGGTGTTTGGACTCGGGTGCTTCTGGGGCGCGGAGCGGTTGTTCTGGGAGCTGCCGGGCGTCTACTCGACCGCCGTCGGCTATGCCGGGGGTTTCACGCTCAACCCGACCTACCAGGAAGTCTGCAGCGGGGACACCGGGCACACCGAGGTGGTGAGGGTCATCTACGACCCGCAGAAGATCAGCTACGAGCAGCTGCTCAAGGCGTTCTGGGAATCGCACGACCCTACCCAGGGCATGCGCCAGGGCAACGATGTGGGCACCCAGTACCGCTCGGCGATCTACGTCACGGACGCACAGCAGCGCTCAGCCGCCGAAGCCTCGAAGCGTGCCTATCAGGCACAACTGACGGCGGCAGGGCGGGGCACGGTCACGACCGAGATCCGCGATGCGCAGCCGTTCTTCTACGCCGAGGAGTACCACCAGCAGTACCTGGCGAAGAATCCGGATGGGTACTGCGGGATTGGAGGGTGCGGGGTGCCCTTTAAAGTCGCGGAGTTACCGGTGGGTGAGAAGGCGTAGTCGGCGGTACACGGAGGGTTCCAACGGGAAGTCGCGCGGTTAGCGTCGGCCTGCCCGAAGGTCCCGCGTATTTCCGCAGAAAAACACAGGCTGGTTTCGACGCTGACGTCTACCGGAAGCCTCCCGGTGGTCCGTGCCCTATGAAGGCGTATTCCTGGTGTTAGGGTTGGCAAGCGGCAATGCGGCACATGATTC
>JANWKR010000056.1 GCA_025451275.1 Steroidobacteraceae bacterium | reverse complement strand
GGGCCGAACGGCGCCGGCAAGACCACCGCCATCGGCATCGTCACCTCGCTCGTCAACCAGACCGGCGGCGGGGGGGAGGTGTTCGGGCCCGACATCGACCGGGACCTCGAGGCCGCCAAGTCCTGCATCGGCCTCGTGCCGCAGGAGATCAATTTCAACATGTTCGAGACCTGCTTCACCATCGTGGTGAACCAGGCCGGGTTCTACGGCATACCACGGCCGCTCGCGAAGCTGCGCGCGGAGAAATATCTCAAGCAATTGCAGCTCTGGGACCGGCGCAATTCCATCGCGCGCGCGCTGTCGGGCGGCATGAAGCGGCGCCTGATGATCGCGCGCGCCCTGATGCACGAGCCGCGCCTGCTGATCCTGGATGAGCCGACCGCCGGGGTGGACATCGAGATCCGCCGCTCGATGTGGGAGTTCCTGCGCGAGATCAACGCGCGCGGCACCACCATCATCCTCACCACGCACTATCTCGAGGAAGCCGAGACCCTGTGCCGCAACATCGCCATCATCAGCGGCGGCCGCATCGTCGAGCGTGACCGCATGAGCAGCCTGCTGCGCCGCCTGCACGTGGCGACCTTCGTGCTCAATGTGCGCGACGCACTCACCGCCGCGCCGACGCTGCCCGGCTACCTCACGCGCCTGATCGACGACCACACCCTCGAGGTCGAGGTGTCGAAGGAGGAAAATCTCAACGACATCTTCGCGCGGCTCTCGGCGCTCGGCATCGAGGTGCTTTCCATGCGCAACAAGGTCAACCGGCTCGAGGAGATCTTCATGCGCCTGGTCGAGGGGCGCGGCGCGGCCGGCGACGGCGCCCGCGGCGAGCCGGCGGCGGCGGGCGGCGCGCGCCCGTCGCCGGGGGTGACGCCGTGAACGACGTCGCCGCTGCCGCCGCCCCGCCGCTGCAGCTCAGGGTGGTGCGCTGGGTCGGCTTCCGCACCATCGTCATCCGCGAATACGGGCGCATCATCCGCATCTGGGGCCAGACCATCGTGCCCTCGGTGGTCACCGCGGTGCTGTACTTCGCCATCTTCGGCAGCCTGATCGGCCGCCGCGTCGGCGTCATGGGCGGCTTCGACTACAAGCAGTACATCGCGCCCGGCCTGATCATGATGTCGGTGATCACCAACTCCTACGGCAACGTGGTGGCCTCGTTCTTCGGCGCCAAGTTCGGCAAGCACGTCGAGGAGCTACTGGTCTCGCCGCTCCCCAACTGGGTGATCGTGGCCGGCTACGCCACCGGCGGCGTCGTGCGCGGCGTGCTGGTGGGGGTAGCGGTGACCGTGGTGTCGCTGGTGTTCACGCACCTGCACGTGCATCACCTCGGGCTGATCGTGAGCGCGCTGGTACTGACCTCGCTCACCTTCGCGCTCGCCGGCTTCCTCAACGCGCTGTTCGCCAAGAACTTCGACCAGGTCAACTGGATCCCGTCGTTCGTGCTCACGCCGCTCACCTACTTCGGCGGCGTGTTCTACTCGGTGAGCCTGCTGCCGGACTGGGCGCGCACGCTCTCCTACGTCAATCCCATCCTCTACATGGTCAACGCCTTCCGCTACGGCTTCCTCGGTGTTTCCGACGTCGACGTCGGCGCGGCATTCGCGCTGATGGCGGGCGCGGCGGTGGTGCTGTTCGCCGTTGCGGTCGGCCTCATGAACCGCGGGACGGGAACGCGGGAGTGAGTTCCGCCGTCGCGCTGGTGAGCGCGCGCGCTGCGCGCGGCCTGGACGATGACATGCCGCCGCTGCTCGCGGCGTTCGCTGCCGCCGGCGCCCCGGCCGAGAGCGCTGACTGGGACGACCCGCAGGTCGAGTGGCAGCGCTTCGACCTGGCGCTGCTGCGCTCGGCGTGGGACTACACCGAGCGGCTGCCGGAGTTCCTCGCCTGGGTGGAGCGCACGGCTGCGTGCACGCAGCTGCTGAATCCGGTGCCGGTGGTGCGCTGGAACTGCGACAAGCACTACCTGCGGGACCTGACGCGCGCCGGGCTGCCGGTGGTGCCGACCGACTTTGCCGAGCCCGGCGGAGATGCCGGCGCGGTGCTGGAGGCGTTCCTGGCGCGACACGCCTGCGACGACCTCGTGGTCAAGCCCGCAGTCGGTGCCGGCTCGCGCGACACGCGTCGCCACGCGCGCACCGCCCGCGCCGAGATCCTCGCGCACATGGGCTCGCTGCTCGCGGCGCGACGCAGCGCGATGCTGCAGCCCTACCTCTCGGGCGTCGATGCGCACGGGGAGACGGCGCTGGTGTTCATCGCCGGGCGCTTCAGCCACTCCATCCGCAAGGGGCCGCTGCTGAGCCCGGGCGCGGCCGCCACCGCGGCGCTCTTCGCCCCCGAGGACATCAGCGCGCGGGCCCCCGGCCCGGACGAGCTGGCGGTCGGGGAGCGCATCCTCGCGCAGCTGCCGTTCGGCTCGTTGCTGTACGCGCGCATCGACCTGATCCGCGGCACCGAAGGGGCCCCATGCCTGCTCGAGCTCGAGCTGTGCGAGCCATCACTGTTCTTTAGCCATGCAGCCGGCTCGGCCGCACGCTACGCGCACGCCGCGCTGGCCAGGCTGTCGCGTCCCTGAAGCGCGGCCGGCCCGGCACCGCCCGGCAATTATGTGAGACACCGCACACAAAATAGCGCCTAAGCCTCTGGCGCAAAGAAACTTTCACATTTCCTTCATGGCGCTGACGTGCGC
The DNA here is from genome assembly GCA_025451275.1 of Steroidobacteraceae bacterium. Classification (GTDB taxonomy): domain Bacteria; phylum Pseudomonadota; class Gammaproteobacteria; order Steroidobacterales; family Steroidobacteraceae; genus 13-2-20CM-66-19. The sequence goes on along the minus strand of JANWKR010000056.1, from coordinate 30,719 downwards.
CGGATCGAACCTGTCACCCGTATGAAAGCGACCGCCTTCAATGCCTTCATGGCGCGGGTGGATGCCGCCGAGTACGGCCTGTGCCGGCGCCTCAACCGCGGGGCCGACTTTGCCCCGACGCGGCGGGTGTTCCAGCTCGCCAGCCGGCTCGGCAACGGCCTCATCTGGTACGTGCTGATCCTGTCGCTGCCGCTGCTGTACGGCGCGCCGGCGGCGCGGCCTGCCATCGTCATGGCCGGGACCGGCGCACTCGGGGTGGCGGTCTACGCCCTGCTCAAGCGCGTGTTCGTGCGCGAGCGGCCGTTCATCACCCACGCCGCCATCAGCCGCGCCGCGGTGCCGCTCGATCGCTACAGCTTCCCTTCCGGGCACACGCTGCACGCCGTGTCCTTCACCTGGCAGGTATGCGCGCACTTCCCCGAGCTCGCCTGGGTGCTCGTGCCGGTGGCGCTGCTCATCGCCGGCTCGCGCGTGGTGCTCGGACTGCACTACCCCTCGGACGTGCTGGCCGGCGCAGCCGTGGGCGCGGGGCTGGCGCAACTCGGCCTGAGTCTCGCCTAGCGCGTGCGGGTCCTGTTCGTCTCCGACGTCTACTTTCCGCGCGTCAACGGCGTCTCGACCTCCATCCGCACCTTCCGGGACGACCTGGCACAGGCCGGCGTCGACACGCACCTGGTGGCGCCGGCGTACCCGGCCGGCGCCGGTGCGGAGCCGGGCATCACGCGCGTGTCCGCAGCCGGCGTGCCCGGGGACCCGGAGGACCGGCGCATGGGCTGGCGGGCACTGCGTCGCGCCCTCGCGGCCCTCGATGACGGCAGCTTCGACCTGGTGCACATTCATACGCCGTTCGTGGCGCACTACGCCGGCGTCGGCCTCGCGCGCCGCGCCCGCATCCCGGCGCTCGCCACCTATCACACCTTCTTCGAGGAGTACCTGCACCACTACCTGCCGCTGCTGCCGCGCGTGCTCGGGCGGCAGCTGGCGCGCAGCTTCACCCGCTCGCAGTGCGCGGCGGTGCAGGGCCTCATCGCGCCCTCCGAGCCGATGCGCGCGGTGCTGGCGCAGTACGGCGTCACGACGCCCATCCATGTGCTGCCCACGGGGCTCGCGGCCGACCGCTTCCGCGCCGGCGACGGCGCGGCATTTCGCGCCCGCGCCGGCATCGGCGCCGCTCGCCCGCTGGTCACCTACATCGGCCGCGTCGCGCACGAGAAGAACATCGGCTTCCTGGTGCAGATGTTCGTCAGGGTGCTCGAGTCGGTGCCCGAGGCACTGCTGGTCATCGCCGGCGAGGGACCGGCGCGCGAGCCGCTGCGCGCGCAGGTCGCGGCACTCGGGCTCAGCGAGCGCGTGCACTTCGCCGGCTATCTCGAGCGCGCCACCGAGCTCCTCGACTGCTACGCGGCCGCCGACGTATTCGTGTTCGCCTCGCGCACCGAGACGCAGGGACTGGTGCTGCTGGAAGCGATGGCGCAGGGCACGCCGGTGGTCTCGACCGCCGAGCTCGGCACGCGCTCGATCCTGGTCGCCGGCAGCGGCGCGCTGGTGGTGGCGGAGCAGCAGGCGCCGTTCGCCGCGGCGGTGGTGCGCGTGCTGCAGGATGCGGAGCTGCGCGCCGAGCTCGGCGTGCGCGGCCGCGGTTACGCGCGCACCTGGTCGTCGGCCGCCATGGCGCAGCGCCTGGCGGGCATTTACTGTGAGCTGCGTCACGCACCGGCGCTCCTGGCCTGAGCGGAGCGCGCCGCGCGACCGTCGCGGCGCGTCTTCCCGCAGCGACAGCAGTTGAACCCCCGGCGTTCTCGGCTACACTCCCGAAAGCGCGCCGCCGCAGGTCTTTCGGGAGCGGAAATGGGGGCAAAACGGGCCTTGATCGTGGACGACTCCAAGTCCGCGCGACTGTTTCTGGCCCGCGTGCTCGAGAAGTACGACATCGACGTCGATGCCGCCGAGAACGCCGAAGCGGCGATCGACTACCTCACCAACAACCGCCCCGACGTGATCTTCATGGATCACATGATGCCGGGCATGGACGGCCTGCAGGCGGTGCAGGCGATCAAGAACGACCCGCGCACCGCCACCATCCCCATCATGATGTACACCTCGCAGGAAGGTGAGCTGTACCTCGGGCAGGCGCGCGCGCTCGGCGCGGTCGGCGTGCTGCCCAAGCAGATCAAGCCCACGGACGTCTCCAAGGTGCTGTACCAGCTGCACCTGGTGCCCGACCGCCGCAGCAGCGAGCAGTCGACCTTCACTCCCGTCAACGTGGCGGTCGAGGCCGGCGAGCCGGGGCTGCCCGCCAACGCCAAGGCGCTCACCGACACGGCGCTGCGCGAGCATTTCGCGGAGCTGCGCCGCGCGCTCGTGGCCGGGGTCGATACGCAGACCGACCGCATCACCGCCGAGGTGCGCGCGCTGCTGCTCGAGGCGCTGCCGCCGCCGCCGGCCGAGGACGCGCCGCCGCCGCCGCGCCCGCTCACCCCGCCGTGGGCCTGGATCGTCGCCTGTGCCGCTCTCGCCATCGCGCTCCTCAGCAGCGCGCTGTGGTGGCGCAGCGTGCAGCTGCTCGAGGACATGGACGCGCAGCTGACGCAGCTGCGTCAGCGCCAGGCCACACCGTTCGCCGCCACCGCGGTCGCGCCGGCCGGGACGCCGGAGGCGCCGCGTGCCCCGGGCGCGACCCGCAGCGCCCTGCCGACCGACAACAAGCCGATCGTGGTGCCGGTGCCCTACGGCGCCGACGCCCTCGGCGGTGCCCGTCTGGAGACCATCCGCCAGCTGCTGTATCGCCTGGCGAAGCAGAAGGTCGCCGGTGTGGCCGACATCAAGACCTTCGCCGGGCGCTTCTGCCTGGTCGGCAACACGGTGGACGGCTACTCGCCCGCGCCCGATGAGACGCCGCTCGCCAAGTGCGACATCGTCGGCAATCCGTCCGAGGAGGCGCTGTCGCCCACGCAGCGCATCCCGCTGGGGCTCGCCAACCTGATCGGCGACATCCGCGCTTCCACCCACGGCGCGCTCGACGCGCAGGTGTCGGTGGGTGACCCGGCGAGCGTGCTGAGCCCGTATCCGCCGGCCGGGAGCGAGGTCAACGCCGGCGACTGGAACCGCGCCGCCAGCGCCAACAATCGCGTCGAGATCCGCGTGCGTTGAACGGAAATACGCCCGAGCGCACCGCTGACGATGACTTCCGCCCGGCGCGCTGGCTGGGCAACCACCATGTGCAGTCGATGCTGGCGAGCACGGGCTGGCGGCGCGGGCGCGTCCTGCGGCGTGCGGCGCCGCTGCTCGCCGCGGCGCGCGAGCTGCTGCTCGACTGCGGTGCGGGCGTGCGCCTGCAGTGCTTCCTGTCGAGCCCGCCGGCGGGCAACGGCCGCCCGGTGGTGCTGCTGCACGGCTGGGAGGGCAGTGCCGACTCCTACTACGTGCTGTCACTCGCCGCGCTGCTGTTCGCGCGCGGCTTCGACGTGCTGCGCCTCAACCTGCGCGATCACGGCGAGACCCATCACCTCAACCAGGACCTGTTCCACTCCTGCCGCCTGCCCGAGGTGGTCGGCGCGGTGCGCGCCGTGCAGCAGCGCTATCCGGGCCGGCCGCCGTACCTGATCGGCTTCTCGCTCGGCGGCAACTTCGTGCTGCGGGTCGCGGCGCAGGCGGGGCCCGCGCAGCTGCAGCTCGCCGGGGTGATCGCGGTGTCGCCGGTGCTCGATCCGGCCGCGACCCTGGTGGCGCTGCAGAACGGCATTCCCGGCTACGAGCGCTACTTCGTACGCAAGTGGCTGCGCAGCCTGCGCCGCAAGCAGGCCGCCTGGCCGGACGCGTATGACTTCGGCCCGCTCGCGCGGCGGCGCGACCTGAAGCTCATGACCGCGGAGCTGGTGCGCGCCCACACCGAGTACCCGACGCTCGATGACTATCTCGAGGGCTATGCGATCACCGGCGCGCGGCTGGCCGGCCTCGCCGTGCCCGCGCGCATCATCACCTCGCTCGACGATCCGATCATCCCGGCGGCGGGACTGGCGCAGCTGGCGCGGCCGCCGGCGCTGACGCTGACCGTGACGCGCCGGGGCGGGCACTGCGGCTTCTTCGAGCGGCTGGGTGGGGAGACCTGGCTCGAGAGGCTGATCCTCAGGCAGCTCGGGGCGGAGGCCACGCGTGCCGGGACGCCGGTGGAGGCCGAGGTGCTGGGCGAGAACTCCTGAGACGCTCAGCGCGCGGCGCGCTTTTCCTCGAACTCGAGCACCGGCTCGCCGCTGGTGACGGTGACCACCCCGTCGATGATGGCGCCCTTGGCCACGGCGATGCTGCGCGCCACGATGTCCGCCCGCAGCACGGCGGTCGCGCCAACCTCGAGCTTGTCCTCGACCACGAGCCGGCCGCTGATGCGCCCGGCGATCACGGCCGCGCGCGCGTGGATCTCGCCGTCCCACTCGGCGGTCACGGCCATGCGCAGCGCGCCGCCGACGCGACCGTCGCCGCGGATGGCGCCGCAGACCACGAGCGGACCGGCGCTCTCGACGTCGCCGGTCAGCCGCGAGCCTTCGGCGACGAAAGTCGGCGAATCGCCGATCTGGTCTATCAGTCTGCGCTTGAGGGTTTCGCTCATCCGGTGCTCCGCGGGGTGCGCCGGGTCATAATACGGAGCTGGTCCTACAAGGATGCCGACCATGATCACATTCCGGGCAGGAAGGGTGGCACTGATCACACTTCTGGGGATTGCCTGCGCGGCCTGCAGCCGCGAGCAGCAGGACTGGCGCTCGGCCGAGTCCGCCGACACGACCGAGGCCTATGGCCGCTTCCTCGAACAGCACGCCGACAGCGAGCTCGCCGCCCAGGCGCGCGAGCGCATCGCGCAGCTGGCCGAGCAGCGCGACTGGCAGCACGCCGGTACGGTCGGAACCGTGGACGCCTACCGGGAGTTCCTCGCCCACCACCCGAGCGGGCACTGGTCCGAGGAGGCGCGCATCCGCATCGAGGCTTCCGCGCTCGGCTCCGCGCCGCGTATCGCGCCGCAGACCGCCGCCGAGGCGGCCGTCGCGCGCACCGGCGTGCGCGCCCTGCAGCTGGCGACCGGCGTGGTGGCCCCCGCGCCGCTGCCCGCCGCCGGCGTGATCGAGCCGGCCGTGGCCCCGGCCCGCGCCGCGGTGGGGGAGCTGGCGCAGCCCGGTGAAGCCGCGATGCCGGCGGACGTGCGCCTCGCGGCCGCAACGCCCGAGCCGCCACCCGTCGCGGCCGATGCCGTGGGTGTCCCGGACGGTGGCTACGGCGTTCAGCTCGGTGCCTTCGGCAGTCCCGCCAGCGCCGGCCGCGAGTGGCAGCGCCTGCACGAGCGCTTCGGCGCGGAGCTCGGCGGCCTGTCGCCGCGCATCGTCCAGGCCAGCACCGGTTCGGGCCAGCTCTACCGCCTGCAGGTCGCCGCAGCCGGCGAAGCCCAGGCACGCGCGCTGTGCGATTCCCTCAAGGAGCAGTCCCAGTCCTGCGTGCCCGTGCTGCCGCGCTGAAGCGGCCCGTTCCCGCGCGTCGGTACCTGCCACGTTTGGGTGGCCAAAGCCCCAAACTGACAATTCCTGTCACCTGTACGGACCGCTCCAGGATCCAATAACTCTTTGTTTTAAATGAATTTCATGCGGTGGCATGGGCTTTGCTTTGATAAGCCCAGTTGCGAACAATTTCCCCGTGTTCGCTCCTGTACGCCGCGATGCGACTTCCCCCGCCTCGCGGCGTTTTTTTTGGTGATCGGAGGGGAGGCGAGACGCGCTCGAGGGGGATCGAATCTGTACGCCCCGCCTCCCGCTCCGGTCATGGTTGCCGCCGCCTGCGATTCTCGCCGCCGCTCAAGGCAGTGAGGTTACGAAGCCGGCCGGCTTTCTTGAGGTAGCAAGTTCCATGCCCCATATGAAGGGCGCCCTGGCGCGCTCGGCGCGGCCACGGCGCGGGAGTCTGCATCGCCGTGGTGCCCGGGCGGTGGTGCGCGCACCGCGCGCGTGCGTCCGGCCTAGAATCGAGCCGCTGCGCTCACCCGCGCCGCAGGGCTTTCAGACCCGCGAAGGCAAGCAATGGAATTCCGCGACTACTACAAAGTCCTGGGCGTCGAGCGCGGCGCGGCCGCCGATGCGATCAAGACCGCCTACCGGCGGCTGGCGCGCAAGTACCACCCGGACGTGAGCAAGGAGGCCGACGCCGAGGCGCGCTTCAAGGAAGTGCAGGAGGCGTACGAGGTGCTGAAGGACCCGCAGAAGCGCGCCGCGTATGACGAGCTCGGCAGCGAGTGGACGTCGGGGCAGCAGTTCCGGCCGCCGCCGGACTGGGGCAGCGGCTTCGAGTCCGCCGGAGGCGCCCCGGGCGGCCGCCGCGGCCGCAGCGCCGGCCGCGGCGGCGGCGCCTCCGAGCAGGACTTCAGCGAGTTCTTCTCCTCACTGTTCGGCGGCGGCTCGCCGTTCGCCGGCGCCGAGCGCATGCACGCCGGCGGCCGCGATCATCACGCGCGCATCGACATCGAGCTCGAGGAGGCCTTCCGCGGCACCACGCGCACGTTCGAGCTGCGCCACCCGGAAGTGAAGCCCGACGGCACGGTCGAGATGCGCACGCGCACCGTGCGCGTCAGCATTCCGGCCGGCGTCGCCACGGGCCAGCTGATCCGGGTTGCCGGCCAGGGCGAGCCGGGAGCGGGCGAGGGCGCCGCCGGCGACCTGTACCTGGAGACGCACATCCTGCCGCACCGTCTCTACCAGCTCGACAACCGCGACGTGACGCTGACCTTCCCGGTCGCGCCGTGGGAGGCCGCGCTCGGCGCGGCGGTCACGGTGCCGACTCTCGGCGGCGAGGTCGAGATGCACGTCCCCGCCGGCAGCCAGTCCGGACAGAAGCTGCGCCTGCGCGGCCGCGGCCTGCCGGGCTCACCGCCCGGGGACGAGTACGTGCAGCTGAAGGTGGTATTGCCGGCGGCGAACTCGCCGGAGGCGCGTGCGGTCTACGAGGACATGCGCGCGAAGCTGAACTTCGATCCGCGCGCGGCGCAGAGGTGAGTCATGGTACGCGTGACACATGTGCTCGAAGCCCACCTGATCGGTGACGGCGACTGGATCGCAGCCAGCGACATCTGCCAGCTGTGTCGCATCGATCTGGAGGCCATGCTGGAGCTCGCGGCGCTGGGACTGGTCGCGTCGCGCGAGGCAGGACCGGGTGAGTGGCAGGTCCCGGCGACCGCGCTGCCGCGCCTGCGCGTGGTCGGGCGGCTGATGCACGATCTGGGCGTCAACGTGAGCGGCGCGGCGCTGGCGGTGGAGCTGCTCGAGGCACAGCGTCAGCTCGAGAGCCGCATCCGGCACCTCGAGCGGCTCGCCGGGGACTACTGACCGAAGCTCTCGCCGCCGCGGCGCAGCCAGGCGTCTTCGGCCGGCGTGTTCGGCCGCTGCAGCAGGCGGTTGCGGTGCGGGAAGCGCCCGAATTTCTCGACGATGGCGCGATGGTTCTCGGCCGAGCGCAGCGCGCCTGCGAACACCGGACGCAGCTCGCCCGGCGCTTCGGTGAGCAGCCGCCGGTAGGCGGCCACCGACTCCTCCTGCACCTCGGTCACTTCGGCGTGCTGCAGCGGCATGTAGAAGAAGATGCGCTCCACCACGCCGAGCGCCGCATCGGCCGCCGACTGCATGCCGGAGAGCGTCAGGCCGAGCGCCTGGGCGTCGTAGTCGAAGGCGCGCGCCGTGCCGCGGACGATGTGGCGTGGAAACTGATCGAGCAGGATGACGAGGCTCAGGCGGCGGCGCGGCCCGTCCGCCCAGGCATCCAGCTCACCGCGCGCGGCGCGCTCGAGCAGAGTGCCGAAGCGCACCCGGATCTGCTCGTCCCGCTCCTGCACCCCCTCGTTGCCGAACCAGAAGCGCATGCGGCGGTTGAGTGCCGCGGCCGTCAGCGGCAGCTTGCCGAACCAGAAGTCGCGGACGCTGCGCGCCTCGTCCACCGCTACTCCGAGCGCGCCTGGTCAGCCTCGAACAGCCGCTCCAGCTGCTGCGCAGCCGCGAGCGTGGTGGCGACGAATTTCACCTGGTCTTCCTTGACCGCGTACTGCGCCTCGAGCGTGGCCTCGTCGTGGGTGCGGAAGCGCCGCACCGCCTCGCGTGCCGCCGCCGGGCTCTCGCCGAGCGCCTCGAGCACCGAGCTCGCCATTTCCAGACTGGACACGTAGGTCTCGCGGATCACATTCCTGACGCCCGCGTCCATGAGCGCGAAGGCGTGCTGGCGGTTGCGCGCGCGCGCGAAGATCTTCAGCTGCGGGAACTGCTCGCGCACCAGCGTGGCGATGCGCACCGAGGCCTCGGTGTCGTCGACCGCGAGCACCAGCACCCGCGCGGGGGCCGCACCGGCGGCGCGCAGCAGGTCGAGCCGGGAGGCGTCGCCGTAGTACACCTTGTTGCCGAAGCGGCGCACGAAGTCGACCGCCGTCTGGCTGGAGTCGAGGGCGGTGAACGGCAGCCCCTTGACGCGCAGCACGCGCGCCACGATCTGCCCGAAGCGGCCGAAGCCGGCGATGATTACCGGGATGTCGTGCTCGTCGATGGCGTCGTAGGGGGCCGTCGCCGGGGTCAGCCAGCGCCGGGCCACCGCCTCGTAGGCGATGAGCAGCAGCGGCCCGAGCATCATCGACAGCGTCACCGCCAGCACCAGCAGGTCGGCGGTCTGCTTGTCCAGCAGCCGCTCGCCGGCGGCGAGCGTGAACAACACGAACGCGAACTCGCCACCCGCCGGCAGCACGAACCCCAGGCGCCGTGCCACGTCGCCCTTCTGGCGCGCGAGCTTCCCGAGCGCGGTCACCGCGGCGATCTTCACCGCGAGGAAGGTGGCGGTGAGCGCCAGCAGCATCAGCGGCTCGGACTTCATGAGGCCGAGGTTTGCCGCCATGCCGACGCACACGAAGAACAGCCCGAGCAGCAGCCCCTTGAAGGGCTCGAGGTCGGCTTCGAGCTCGTGGCGGAACTCCGAGTCGGCGAGCAGCACGCCGGCGATGAAGGCACCGAGCGAGGCGGACAGCCCGGCGAGGTTGGCGAGCAGCGTCGTGGCGATGACGGTCAGGAGCGCGGCCGCGGTGAACACCTCGCTGACGCGCACCTTCGCCACCAGTCGCAGCGCCGGCCGCAGCAGCAGCCGCCCGCCGATGATGACCGCGGCCACTACGACCACGAGCTTCACCAGCGCCAGCCCGGCGCCGCCGGCGGGGTGCGCGCCTCCCTGGGGGGACAGGAGCGGCAGCACGGCGAGCACCGGCAGCACCGCCAGGTCCTGGAACAGGAGGATGCCGAAGGCGCTGCGTCCGTACTGGGTCTTGAGCTGCCCGCGCTCGGCCAGCACCTGCAGCACCAGCGGAGTGGAGGACAGGGACAGCCCGAAACCGATCACGGCCGCGGCCGCCGGTGGCTGCCCCCAGGCCCACGCCAGCAGGCCGAGCAGCAGCGTGCACGAGAGCACCTGTGCGGCTCCCAGGCCGAACACCAGGCGCCGCATGACCCACAGGCGCGTCGGCTGCAGCTCCAGCCCGATGATGAAGAGCAGCAGCACGATGCCGAACTCGGAGACGTGCGTGATGCGGCCGATGTCACCGATGAGGTTGAGACCCCACGGGCCGATGACGAGACCGGCGGCCACGTAGCCGAGGATCGAGGACAGCCGCGCGAAGCGGAACAGCGACACCGCGACGACGGCCGCGGCCAGCAGGATCATGGTTTGGGCGAGGGAAATCATGCGGCCGGCCGATTCTCGCAGGAATCCGTCGCCGGCTTCACCCCTTGAGTTTGCCGGCACCGGTCCCCATGCCTGCGCGAATGCTGGATCAACCCTCTGCAGGCGAGCCGGCGCCGGACGTGCAGCCGCCCGCCGCGGCGCTCGATGCCTACTCGGCCGCCGTGGTCGGCGCCGTCGACCAGGTCGGGCCGGCGGTGGTGAGCGTCTACGTCGGCGGTGCGGCCGAGGCCGCGCAGGCGCGTGGCGGCGCCGGCTCGGGCGTGGTCGTGACCCCGGACGGCTACCTGCTCACCAACGAGCACGTCGTGCAGCGGGTGAGCGAGGCGCGCGTGACCTTCGTCGACGGCCGCAGCGTGCCGGCCGTCGTCGCCGGGCGTGACCCCGCCACCGATCTTGCCGTGCTGCGCGCGCAGGCCGGGGCGCTGCCGTACGCCCAGCTCGCGAGCGGCCAGCGCCTGCGCGCCGGGCAGCTGGTGGTCGCGGTCGGTAACCCGCTCGGCTTCGAGTCGACGGTGTCGGCGGGGGTGGTGAGCGGGCTCGGACGCTCGCTGCGCAGTCGCCAGGGGCGCCTCATCGAGGGGGTGGTGCAGCACACCGCGGCGCTCAATCCCGGCAACTCTGGCGGCCCGCTCGTGGATGCCGCCGGGCGCGTGGTCGGCATCAACACCGCCATCATCGCCATGGCTCAGGGTATCGGCTTCGCCATCCCGGCCGCGACCGCGCAGTGGGTGCTGACCGAGATCCTCACCCAGGGACGCGTACGGCGCGCCTGGCTCGGAGTCGCCGCGCGCGACCGGCCGCTCGACACGCGCCTGGTGCGCGCGCTCGGCCTCAGCGCCACGCAGGCGGTCGAGGTGCTGTCACGCGAGAGCGAGGGCCCGGCCGCGGCCTCCGACCTGCACCCCGGCGACCTGATCGTCGGCGTGGGCGGTCAGGTGGTCGACGGCATCGATGCGCTGCACCGGCTGCTCGGGCGGGTGCCGCCCGGTACGACGCTGGAGCTCGGCATCGTGCGCCGCACGCAGCTGCTGACCGTGCCGCTCACCACCCGCGAGCCGCCCTGATCTGCTCCGGGCCGCAGGCCGTGAGCTACTCGCACAGGCTCTCGAGATAGCTCTGCGCCTCGGGTGACAGGCGCGTGCGGGCCAGCTCCCGCGCCTTGGGCGCATCCAGGATGTACTCGAGCGGCCCCGAAACCAGCATCTGCCGGATCGCCGGGTGGCGCGCCGAGGCCTGCGCCATCTTGTTCAGCAGCGTGAAGCCGCGGCTGATGGTGCGTCCGGAGGCGCGGTTCTGCTCGATGGTGCGCGCCAGGTATTCACCAAAGCGCGCGTAGAGGAAGTAGTCGTCGTTGCCGACCTGGAAGCGGGCTTCGGCGAAGAAATCGGGGAAATTCCGTTCCAGGTACGCGTTGAGACGTTGAAGGCGGGGCCCAGGGTCGCTGTCAGTCGACACTTTGCGCGGCTTCATTTTACGTGCAACACCTCGCTCGCCGCGGACGGTCGCGGCGGCGCGCATGGTGGAGCAGAGCACCACGCGATGCAAGGGCCCGCGTCGTGAAATACCAGCCTCGCGTGCAGCCGCGATTCTTCACCACGCCCGCGCAGTTGCGCCGCTGGCTGGCTCGTCACCACGCGCGCGCCCCAGGTCCTGGCGGGTTTCCACAAGCGTCGCACCGCGCCCGGCGGCACCTGCAGCACGGTGAACATCGCCAAGGCGCGGCCCTCACCGCCGCCGGCCGCATGCGCGCTGCGGGACGGGCGGCGTTCGCCTCGCGCACCGCGAACCGCTCCGGCCGTTACTCCTACGCGCGGCCCGGGCGCCTGGTGGCGTCCTACGCCGGCATGCTCCAGCGCAACCGGCCGGCCCCCGCCTTTTTCGACGCCCGGACGCCGTCGTACCGGCGCGCCGCCCCCCGGTGGGCGCTGAGCGCACGCCGCGAAGCGACACGTCTCCAAACGTGCCGCGACGCTGATCCGGCTGTCGGGGCGCGCTCGCCTGATCCCGCAGTTCCTGCGCCGGCGCCCGGCGGGGGGCGGGCGACGCTGATCCCTCAGGCGCCGACGGGCGGCGGCCAGTCCCCCCGCGCGATGCGGTAGAGCACGTGCGAGCGCAGGCGGTGCCCGGGCGGCAGACGCGGATGCTCGAACTCGCCGTCCTGGCGCATGCCGAGGCGGCGCATCACCGCCTGCGAGCGCAGGTTGTCGAGCGCGGTGAAGGACACCACCTCGGGCAGGGCGAGCGTCTGGAAGGCAAACTGCAGGCACGCGCGCGCCGCCTCGGTCGCGTAGCCGCAGCCCCAGTGCTCACGGGCGAGCCGCCAGGCGATCTCCGTGCACGGGGTGAAGTGCGCCTCGAAACCCGGCGCCGCAAGCCCGACGCAGCCGAGAAATTCACCGCCGGCGCGGTGCTCCACGGCCCACAGTCCGAAGCCGCGCGCGGCGAGCTGCCCCTGCAGGCGTCGGGCGAAGTCGTCGCTCTCGGCCCGGCTCAGGCAGCGCGGCATGAACTGCATGGCCACCGGGTCGGCATGCAGGGCGGCAAAGGGCACGAGGTCCGCCTCGCGCCACTGGCGCAGCGTGAGCCGCGCGGTCGTCAGGGTGTGCATCGATGCTTGCAAGGCACTCGCATGCCGGTATTATCGAACGCATAGTGATGGTGTAGGGCAGCCCGGTCGACGGCACGCGTCACGCGTGCGCACCGGCCGCCCGTTCTCGCCTCCACGCACGAATTGCCGGCCCGCTCCGCGGTTGCGGACTGCAAGTCCGCGGCACCGACGTGGGCTGCCCGTTCCACCGGATCATCACTATGCACGCCCAGTCACCCGGACTCTACGAGAGCGCCTACGAGCGCGACAGCTGCGGCTTCGGCCTGATCGCGAGCCTCGACGACGCGCCGAGCCACTGGCTGGTGCGCACCGCGATCACCTCCCTCAATCGCCTGACGCACCGCGGCGCCATCGCCACCGACGGCAAGACCGGCGACGGCTGCGGACTGCTCCTGAAGCGTCCCGAGGAATTCCTGCGCGCGGTGGCCGCCGAGGCCGGCCTGGCGCTCGCCCCACGCTTCGCCGCGGGGCTGGTATTCCTGTCGCACGATGCCGCGCTGGCCGCCGCCGGCCGGGCCGCGCTGGGGGCGGCGCTGGCGCGCCAGGGGCTGGAGGTGGCCGGCTGGCGCATGGTGCCGGTCGGGGTCGAGGCCTGCGGTGCCGAGGCCCTGAAGTCGCTGCCGCGCATCGAGCAGCTGTTCGTCAACTGCCCGTCGGTGGAGCTCGACGAGGCCGCCTTCAACCGTCGCCTGTTCATGGCGCGGCGCTTCGCCGAGCGCGCCTGCGAGGCGGACGCGGCCTTCTACGTGTCGAGCCTGTCCGCCAGCACCATCGTCTACAAGGGCATGGTGATGCCGCAGTACCTGGCGCAGTTCTACCCCGACCTCGCCGACCCGCGCCTGACGAGCTCGGTGGCGGTGTTCCACCAGCGCTTCTCGACCAACACCCTGCCGCAGTGGCGCCTCGCGCACCCCTACCGCTATCTGGCGCACAACGGCGAGATCAACACCGTGCAGGGCAACCGCAACTGGGCCACGGCGCGCGGCCCGCTGTTGCGCTCCTCGCTGCTGCCGGAGCTGCAGGAGGTGCTGCCGCTGGTAACGCTCACCGGCTCGGACTCGCAGAGCCTCGACAACATGCTCGAGGTGCTGCTCATGGGCGGGCTCGACCCGCTGCACGCCATGCGCCTGCTGATCCCGCCGGCCTGGCACGGGCTGGATGCGCTCGATCCCGACCTGCGCGCCTTCTACGAGTACTACTCGGTGCACATGGAGCCGTGGGACGGGCCCGCCGGCGTGGTGCTGACGGACGGGCGCTACGCGCTGTGCACCCTCGACCGCAATGGGCTGCGGCCGGCGCGCTACTGCATCACCCGCAACCGCTGCCTGACCATCGCCTCCGAGACCGGCGTGTGGGACTACCCGCCCGAGGACGTGGTGAGGAAGGGCAAGCTGGGCCCCGGCGACATGATCGCGCTCGACCTGCAAACCGGCACGCTGCTGGCTTCCGCCGACATCGACCAGATGCTCAAGAGCCGCCATCCCTACAAGAGCTGGCTCAAGCAGGGCGTGCGCTATCTCGAGAGCGACCTGGTGGATGCGCGGCTCGCCGCCGAGCCCATGGACCGCGCCACGCTCGCCCTCTACCAGAAGATGTTCTGCGTCACGCACGAGGAGCGCGACGATGTCATCCGCGTGCTGGCCCAGGACGAGAACGAGGCGGTCGGCTCGATGGGGGACGACACCCCCATGCCGGTGCTGTCGCACCAGGTGCGCTCGCTGTACGACTACTTCCGCCAGCAGTTCGCGCAGGTGACCAACCCGCCGATCGACCCGCTGCGCGAGACCATCGTCATGTCGCTGCAGACGCAGATCGGGCCGGAGTGCAACATCTTCGAGCCCGCCCCGGAGCATGCGCGCCAGATCGTGCTCGGCTCGCCGATCCTGTCGCAGCGCAAGCTGCGCCAGATCCTGGCGATCGAGGAGGTCAGCCACGAGTTCCTCGACCTGCAGTACGACCCGGCCGAGGGCCTGGAGGCGGCGATTGGGCGGCTGTGCGCCCAGGCCGAGAGCGCGGTGCGCGAGGGCAAGCTCGTGCTGCTGCTGTCGGACCGCTACCTGGTCCGCGGGCGCATCCCGGCGCACGCACTGCTCGTGACCGGGGCGGTGCATCATCACCTGGTGAAGACCGGGCTGCGCTGCAAGTGCAACCTGCTGGTCGAGACGGGCACCGCGCGCGAGCCGCACCACTTTGCGTGCCTGATCGGCTACGGCGCCACCGCCGTTTATCCCTACATGGCCTACCAGGTGCTGTTCGAGATGATGCGCAAGGGACACGTCAAGCTCGACTTCGCCGCCCGCCTCGAGCTCGGACGCAGCTACCGCGCCGGCCTGCGCAAGGGACTGTTCAAGATCATGTCGAAAATGGGCATCTCCACCATCGGCAGCTACCGCAGCTCGCAGCTGTTCGAGATCGTCGGGCTCGCGGACCAGGTGGTGGAGCGCTGCTTCACCGGCACGCCGAGCCGGGTGCGCGGCGCGGACTTCACCGATCTCGAGGCCGACTCCCGGACGCTCGCCGCGCAGGCCTGGAACCCGCGCGAGTCCATCGGCCAGGGCGGGCTTCTCAAGTACGTACACGGCGGCGAGTACCACATGTACAACCCGGACGTGATCGCCGCGCTGCAGGCGGCGGTGGTGACCGGGGACGTCGCGCACTACCGCCAGTTCGCGCGCCTGGTGAACGAGCGGCCGCCGTCCACGTTCCGCGACCTGCTCAGGCTCACCCCGCAGGCGCCGCCGGTGCCGCTCGCCGAGGTCGAGCCGGCGGCCGCGATCCTCGCGCGCTTCGACAGCGCCGGCATGTCGCTCGGGGCGCTGTCACCCGAGGCGCACGAGGCGCTCGCCATCGCCATGAACCGCCTCGGCGCGCGCTCCAACTCGGGCGAGGGCGGCGAGGACCCCGCGCGCTACCGCACCGAGAAGAACTCCAAGATCAAGCAGGTCGCCTCGGGACGCTTCGGGGTCACGCCCGAGTACCTGATCAACGCCGAAGTGCTGCAGATCAAGATCGCGCAGGGCGCCAAGCCGGGCGAGGGCGGGCAGCTGCCCGGCCACAAGGTCAACGACATGATCGCGACGCTGCGCTTCGCCCGCCCGGGCGTCGGACTGATCTCGCCCCCGCCGCACCACGACATCTATTCCATCGAGGACCTGGCGCAGCTGATCTTCGACCTGAAGCAGGTGAACCCGCAGGCACTAGTGTCGGTGAAGCTGGTGGCCGAGCCCGGGGTCGGCACGGTGGCCGCAGGGGTCGCCAAGGCCTACGCCGACCTCATCACCATCTCCGGCTACGACGGCGGCACGGGCGCAAGCCCGCTGTCCTCGATCAAGTACGCCGGCACTCCCTGGGAGCTGGGACTCGCCGAGACGCACCAGACGCTGCGCCTCAACGGGCTGCGCCAGCGGGTGCGGCTGCAGGCCGACGGCGGCCTCAAGACCGGCCTCGACGTGGTGAAGGCGGCGCTCATCGGCGCGGAGAGCTTCGGCTTCGGCACCGCGCCCATGGTGGCGCTGGGGTGCAAGTACCTGCGCATCTGCCACCTCAACAACTGCGCTACCGGCGTCGCCACGCAGCACAGCGTGCTGCGCAGCAAGTACTTCACCGGGCTGCCGGAGATGGTCATCAACTACTTCCGCTTCGTGGCCGAGGAAGTGCGCGAGATCCTCGCGAGCCTGGGTGCACGCCGCCTCGAGGACATCATCGGCCGCACCGAGTGCCTCGTCCCGCTCCCCGGCGCCACGCCGCGTCAGCGCAAGCTCGATCTCACTCCCATCCTGTCGCAGGCCGGGCTCGCCGCCGCTGCGCCGCGCTTCTGCGGCACCGCTTCCAACACGCCCTTCGACACCGCCGAGCTGGCCGAGCGCATGGTGCGCGACATGCTGCCGGCGATCGAGAGCCGGGGCGGCGGCGAGTGGCGCTACCGGCTCGCCAACTACAACCGCTCGATCGGCGCGCGCCTGTCGGGCGAGATCGCGCGGCGCTGGGGCAACTACGGCATGCAGGACGCGCCCGTGACCGTGCGCTGCAGCGGCAACGCCGGGCAGAGCTTCGGAGTCTGGAACGCCGGCGGCCTGCATCTCTATCTGGAGGGCGACGCCAACGACTACGTCGGCAAGGGCATGGCGGGCGGGCGCATCGTGCTGCGGCATCCGGGCGCGGCGCGCTACCTGCCGCGCGACACGGTGATCATGGGCAACACCTGCCTGTACGGCGCCACCGGCGGTGAGCTGTACGCGGCCGGCGTCGCCGGTGAGCGCTTCGCGGTGCGTAACTCCGGAGCGCTCGCGGTCATCGAGGGCGCCGGCGATCACTGCTGCGAGTACATGACCGGCGGGGCGGTGTGCGTGCTCGGCCGCACCGGCGTCAACTTCGGCGCCGGCTTCACCGGCGGCTTCGCCTACGTGCTGGACCTGGAGCGCAATTTCGTCGACCGCTACAACCACGAGCTCATCGACATCAGCCGCATCCACCCGGAAGCCATGCAGTCGCACGTGCAGCACCTCGAGAGCCTGCTCGAGCGGCACAGCGAGCACACCGGCAGCGCCTGGGCGGCGGAGATCATGGCGGACCTGCGCACCTTCCTGCCCAAGTTCTGGGTGGTGAAGCCCAAGGCGGCCTCCATCGACTCGCTCATCGAGAACCTGCGGCGCGCGGCCTGACGGCATGCCCGACAAGAACCTGCAGTTCCTCGACATCCCGCGCGCCGAGCCCGCCAAGATCCCGGTGGAGGCGCGCGTCACGCACTTCCGCGAGATCTACGCGCCCTACCAGGCCGAGGAGGCCGCGCAGCAGGCGGGCCGTTGCCTCGCCTGCGGCAACCCGTTCTGCGAGTGGAAGTGCCCGGTCCACAACTACATCCCCAACTGGCTGAAGCTGATCGAGGAGGGCAACCTGTTCGAGGCCGCGGAGCTGTCGCACAAGACCAACTCGCTGCCGGAAGTCTGCGGGCGCATCTGCCCGCAGGATCGCCTGTGCGAGGGCGCCTGCACCCTCAACGACGGCCTGGGGGCGGTCACCATCGGCGCCATCGAGAAGTACATCACCGACGAGGCACTCAAGCGCGGCTGGCGTCCCGACATGTCGCACGTGCGCGCCACGGGTAAGCGCGTGGCGGTGGTCGGCGCAGGACCGGCAGGACTTGCGTGCGCGGACATCCTGGTGCGCAACGGCGTGCAGCCGGTCGTGTTCGACCGCCACCCGCGCATCGGCGGGCTGCTCACCTTCGGTATCCCGCCCTTCAAGCTGGAGAAGGAGGTCGTGGAGACGCGGCGCGAGATCATGCAGGGCATGGGCGTCGAGTTCCGCTTGGGTCTCGAGGTCGGCACCGACTTCGGCTTCGAGCGGCTGCTCGGCGAGTACGACGCGGTGTTCCTCGGCATGGGCGCCTACGGCAGCGTGCGCGGCGGCTTCGCCGGCGAGGAGCTGCCCGGCGTGCACGAAGCCCTGCGCTTCCTCATATCCAACATCAACCACGAGCTGGAGCTGCCGGGCGCGGCGCAGGGCCTCATCAGCATGCGCGGCCGGCGCGTGGTGGTGCTGGGCGGGGGCGACACCGCCATGGACTGCAACCGCACCGCGCTGCGCCAGGGCGCCGCCTCCGTCACCTGCACCTACCGGCGTGACGAGCACAACATGCCCGGCTCGCGGCGCGACTACAAGAGCAGCCGCGAGGAGGGCGTGGAGTTCCTGTTCAACCGCCAGCCGATCGAGATCGTCGGCGCCGAGCGCGTGGAGGGAGTGAAGCTGGTGGAGACACGCCTCGGCGCACCGGATGCGCGCGGGCGGCGGGTGCCGGAGGCGCTGCCGGGCTCGGAGCACGTCGTGCCCGCCGAGGCGGTCATCATCGCCTTCGGTTTCGTGGCCCGCCCGCCCGCGTGGCTGGCCGAGCACCATATCCGCGTGCACGACAACGGCCGCGTGCGCGTATCGGCGGCACAGACGCAGGCCTTCCAGACCACCAACCCGCGCGTGTTCGCCGGCGGGGACATGGTGCGCGGCTCGGACCTGGTGGTCACCGCGGTGTTCGAGGGCCGCGAGGCGGCGCGCGGCATACTCGACTATCTCGGCGTAAGCTGAGTATTGGCGACTTAAGCAGTGATCATGACGATGGAGCGGCGCGCGATCTCGCCCACATCGTCGGCCTCAGGCCCGCAGGGCGAGGCCGGATAAAAAAAGCCCTGCTCAAGAGCAGGGCTTTATCGTCATCGCCTCGACTGACCCGGTGGCTCGCTGTCAGCTCGTCCCGGGGCGCGCGTATCAGACCCAGATGAGTCGGCGCTGCGCTCCGGCATGTCGCGTCATCACGAGCATCTAGACTTTCCGGCTGAAACGCTTGGAGCCATCGCTCCGGCTTCTATCGCGAGGCCCGCGTGTTCATCCACGCGTTGTGTCGTTCCTGACAACCCCAACAAGTTTGGTGCTGTCGTACCCGTGCCCGCGTCGATCCCCGAGTTTCTGTTTTAAACCTTCCTGTGTCGCCGCAGCTAATCTGCATCACCGCCGCAACAACCTGACCGCAGTGGCTCAGAAATTCTTTTAGCGACGGTACCTTCCGTCACCAATTGTACTCACTCCAGAGGAGAAAACCATGTCTCTATTTGTCGACAGATGCCCTCAGCGGGCGAGCCGGACGCTGACCCGTACTCCGCTCCCGTCCTCGAGGTTGCGGGCGGCGGCCTCGCCCCCGTGGAATTCGGCGATCAGCCGCACTATGTAAAGTCCGAGCCCGAAATGGGGGCGGCTGTCCCCATCGGGCCGGGACTGCCACAGCGACTCGAACAGCCGGCCTTCGACGTGCAGGGGCAGGGGCGGGCCCGGGTTTTCGACCTCGATGAGCGCCGCCTGGGGCTCGAGGTGCAGCCGGACCGTGATACGCGCGCCCGCCGGGCTGAAATCCACCGCGTTGTCGATGAGCTTGTCGAGCAGCTGCACGATGAGGTCCGGGGCGCCGTTCAGGCTCACCGGGCCGGGGGGCAGCTCGGCCAGGAACTCGCGCCCCGGGAACGCGCCGCGGTAGGCGGCCACCGCGGAGCCGAGCAATGGCACCAGATCGAAGGTGACGCGCTCCGCCCCGCCGATGGCTTCCTCGACCCGGGTCGCCGCGCCCATGGCGAGCAGGATGGCGTTCAGCCGCTCGCTCCCCTGGCGGGCGCGGGTCAGGTAGGCCCGCGCCTCCTCGCCGACCGGCTCGCTGTCCAGGTTGTCGAGCGAGGAGCGCACGATGGTGAGCGGCGTGCGGATCTCGTGTGCCAGCTTGCCGGCGAGCGTCCGCAGGTAGCTGGTGTACTCGTTGAGGCGCGCGAGCAGCGTCGAGAAGCTGCGGGCGACGTCGCCGAGCTCGTCGCGCGCCTCGGTCTCGGGGAAGCTCGTGACCAGGCCCGAGCGCGTGAGCGCGGACTCGCTGGCGCTGCGCAGGCGTGCCAGGCGCAGCGCCAGCCACGCGGCGAATGCGAACATCGCCACCACCGCCACGAGGCTCGTCGCGAGGGTGAAGGTGAGCATGCGCGTCAGGGCGTGATCGCGCAGCCGGATCCAGCGGTCGGCGGTCTGCGTGACCTCGAGGCTGCCGATCACGGCGGCGTGATCGCGGTCGTAGATGGGCGCGGTCGACTCGAGCACCTGCCGCTCGCCCGGCCGGTCGACGAAGCGCCGGTAGAGGCTCGCCAGGACCGGGGTCTCGCGGCCGAGTGTCAGCGGCCGCGCCAGTGCATCCGCACGCGCCAGCACCCGCCCGGCGGGCGAGCTGACCGCGAGCTTCAGGCCCGGCTGCAGGAACTGCGTCAGGTACGGGCTGAGCTCGGGCGAGGCGACGATCAGGCGCCCGAGGGTGTGCAGGTCGTCGCTGCGCAGCGTGCCGTAGCTGACCGGCGCCGCGCCGCGCGCGTCGCGGTCGTCGACCAGGATGCCGAAGCTGTGGCCGATCATGGACAGCGGCACGCGCAGCTCGATGCGGTAGCCGTCGCGGCTCGGCTGCCAGGCGCCGCGGATGCGCGGCTCGACCGGCGCGCTGCGCTGGCCGTACTCGCCGCTCTCGATGCGCCGCGCGCTCACCGAGCCGGGTCCGGTGGCGGAGATGAACACCTGATGCTGCTCGCCCTGGGCATCGTCGAAGCCGAGCCACACGCGGTCGCCGAAGGTCGCCGCATCCAGCGTGTTGGTGCCCGGCGCGTCGTACAGCGGGTGCTCGTCGTTCACCTCGAGCAACACGTACAGCATGCGCTCGTAGACACCGCTCAGCACCGCGAAGTGGTGATGCTCGTCCTTCTTGAAACCCGTCCACGCGTCGGGCTGGTGCGGCCAGTCATCGCCGTAGCCGTCCAGCAGCGGCGCCGCCGTGAGTGCCAGCGGCTCGAGGTCATCGGGGCCGGGCTTGTCGAAGGCCTGGGCGGTCGCCTGCTGCGCGCCGCTGTCCGGCTGCGGCTCGTCGGCCGCCTCGGCGGGCGGGGGCGGCGCGCGGTACAACAGGTCGGTGCGCCCCTGCAGCGATGCGGCGATGGTCTGCGACACGGCCTGGAGCGAGTTGGCCTCGCCCTCGCGCAGCGCTGACTCCATCTCGCGGGCGTAGCGGCAGCCGCCCCACGGCAGCACCAGGGTCGCAAGTCCGAGCAGCAGCAGCTTCAGGCGCAGGGACATCGCGCGCCGCTATTCGACCCAGCGATAGCCCATACCGTAGACGGTCTGCAGGGCGTCAAACCGGGGGTCGAGCGCCTGGAACTTGCGCCGGATGCGTTTCACGTGCGAGGTGATGGTGTTGTCGTCCAGCACCACGCTGGCGGCGTCCATCAGCTGCTGGCGGTTGCGCACGTGGCCGGGATGACGCGCCAGCGCGTGCACGATCCAGAACTCGGTCAGCGACAGCAGCACCACCTGCCCGTCCCACTGCGCCTGCATGCGCTCGGCATCGAGCGTGAGCGGGCCGCGGCGCAGCAGCTCCTCGGCGCTCTCGGGCTGGCGCAGTGCATCGACGCGGCGGAACAGCGCGTGCACGCGCGCCGACAGGTGCGCCAGACTCAGGTCCTTGGTGAGGAAGTCGTCGGCGCCGAGCCGCAGGCCCGAAACCGCGTCGAGCTCGCTGTCGCGCGCGGTGAGGAAGATGATCGGCAGCTCCGCCGACATGGCACGCAGCTGCCGGCACAACTCGAAGCCGCCCTCGGGCTCGTCCTCGAGCGAGATGTCGATGATCGCCAGGTCCGGCAGGCGCGTGCCGAAGGCCGCCAGGGCCTGCGCGCGGTTGGCGTAGCCGCGCACCGCGAAGCCATCGCGCGTGAACGCGGCCGCGTAGTTGTCACGCAGCGCGGCCTCGTCTTCGACGATGGCGATGAGGCGTTTCATGCGCTCAAGGCTACAGGCTGCGCGCGCCTGCTGCCACGGCCGTGCGCGCGACGCAGGTCGCACTGCCGCTGCCACAATTCGCCAGAATTATTCGCCGCGCCGGCACTTTTGCGCCCGCGCCACCCGCGCCGTGCCAGCCAACACTGCTCCCGTGTCGCAAGCGGGAGAGTTGCCATGAGCGAGCCACGGCCCACATCGCGCAGCGCCGCCGAGCGGCGCGAGCGGCTCGCCAACTGGCTGGCGTTGCTCGCGCTGCTGGCGCTCGGCGTCGTGGGACCGGCGGCCGATGGCGGGCCTGCCGCGTCGCACCCGCCCGCCCGCTGCTGCGTGCCCTGACCAAGCCCTGCCCAGCGACACGCCCCGGCTGACGCTGGCGCGTTCCGGCCGCCCTGCGCGTGCCGTTCCTGGCGCACCGTTGAGCGGCGCAGCCCCGGCGTGCTAGCGTGGCGGCCCGCGCCGGGAAGCGCAGGTGTTACCTCGGCAGGAGCAGTCGCTAAATAAGAATCAAACGCGGCGCTTCCACGCGCCGCCGCGTTCGACGGAGGTTGCATGTTCACGCAGCTGATCGACCCCCTCGGCAATCTGACGCTCACGTGCCTCGTGGCGCTGATTCCGGTTGTCTTCCTCCTGGCGTTGCTGGCGATCTTCCGCCTGCCGGCGTGGCTGGCGACGCTGCTCGGCTCGATCGTCACGTTCCTGCTCGCCGTGTGGCTGTGGAAGATGCCCACCGACCAAGGCTCGCGCGCCTATCTGTACGGTGCAGCCACCGGCGTGTGGAACGTCGACTGGATCACCTTCTGGGGCATGGTGCTGTTTAACACCCTGTCCATCAGCGGCCTGTTCGAGAACTTCCGCCGCTGGCTCATCGCCCAGGGCAGCATGGACGTGCGCGTGCAGACCATGCTGTTCGCCTGGGCGTTCGGCGCGCTGCTGGAGGGCCTGGTCGGCTTCGGCTACCCGTGGGCGGTGGTCGCGCCGATCCTGATCTCGCTCGGCATCTCAGACCTCAACGCCATCCGCGTCGCGGCGATCGCCAACAACGCACCGGTGTCCTACGGCGCACTCGGCGCGCCGGTGATCGCGCTCGCGGCCGTCACCGGCTATCCGCTGCTGGCGCTGTCGGGCTCGGTCGGCACGGTGGTCGCGGTGCTGGCGCTGCTGCCGCCGTGGGTGCTGCTGTACCTGGTGTCGGGCAAGGAGGGCATGAAGGGCGGCTGGCCGCTCGCGGTGGTGGGCTCGCTCGCCTACATCGCCGGGCAGTATCCGGTAGCCGTCTACCTCGGGCCGTACCTGCCCGACATCACCGGCTCGATCGTCTGCTTCATCGCGCTGCTGCTGCTGCTGCGGGTATGGCAGCCGAAGACCGTGCTCGGCTACGGCGGTGTGCCGGTCGATGCGGCGGCTGCGCGGCAGACACGGGGCCACGGCCTCACCACCGGCGGGGTGATGCAGGCGTGGCTGCCTTTCCTGGTGCTGCTGGTGGTGGTGGCGGCCTGGACCGGCCCGTGGTCGCCGCTGCCGAAGATCAGCTGGTTCAAGACGCAGGCGGTGGCCTGCTCGGCGCTCGCCGCCACCTGCCCGGCAAAAGGCAACGTCACGGCGGTGTTCAACTTCGCCCCCTACGTCGGCGGCAGCGCCATCCTCGCCTCCTGGATCATCGTCGCCATCCTGCTGCTGGCGATGGGGAAACTTAAGGGCGGGCAGATCGGCGAGGTGTTCCGTCGCACGTTCCACCAGATGTGGGGCGCGTGCCTGGTGGGCGTGTTCATCTTCGGGCTCGCCTACACGTTCAACTACTCGGGCATGGCGGCCTCGCTCGCCAAGGGCTTCTCGAGCATGGGCACGGCGTTCATCATCGTGGCGCCGATCCTCGGCTTCATCGGTGTGGCGCTGTCGGGCTCGAACACCTCCACCAACGCCATGTTCGGCAAGTTCCAGGCGCTGGTGGGCACGCAGCTCGGTCTGCCGCTGCTGCTCCTGCCCTCGCTCAACTCGGTGGGCGCCGAGATCGGCAAGCCGATCGCGCCGCAGACCGCGAGCGTCGGGGTCTCGACCAGCAAGTTCGTGCGCAAGGAAGGCGACGTCATCCGCCACAACATGGGCTGGACGTTCATCCTGCTCGCCTACCTGATCGTCATCGCGGTGCTGTGCTACTTCGTGCACCCGGGCGCGATGGAGCTGAAGCAGTAAACCTGCAGCCCCCGGCGCGGAGAGCCGGGGGCTGCACTCAGTCGCAGCCGAGTTGCGCCCGCGTCTGATCGAGCTGCACCGCCAGCAGCTCGCGGGCGCGGGCCTGAGCCGCGTCGGCGTCGGCGGGTGACATGGCGGCCAGCGGCGACACCGGCTGCGGCGATTGAGTCCAGACCTCGAACATCGTCGAGCCGAAGCAGCCCCCGGCCTGCAGCCGGTGCAGCATCTCGCTCCACGCGTAGCGCTCGGCGACGGGCACATCGATGGCGCCAGGCCCGGCAACCACGGCGGTCTCGCCTGAGAGCCTGCGCAGCGCCTCGAGCTCGCCGGCCGGTGCCGCCGCGGTCAGCAGCTGGCGCGCCTCGTCGGGTTCGGCGGCGGGAGTGGGACACCCCTCGAGCAGACACACCGCCAGGCGGGTCTTGGCCACGGCGGAATTCTTGGCAGCGGTGCGCAATAAGGTCACGGCCTCCGCCTGGCTCGCGGGCGCGTCCTTGCGCAACAGCGCGTCCGCGAGAGCCTCCACACCATTGGGATCGCCGGCCGCCGTCAGCTTGCGGTCGAAGGCGATCTCGGCATCAACATCGTCGCCGCGCGTGATGTCGCGCGGATTCCCCAGAGCGGCGGCCGCCTGCCGCAGCACCGCATTGTCGCGGCGGGCGTAGCCGCCCGGCGCTGGATCGCAGGTTGTGGTGCGGGACGCGACGGCCACAGCTCAAGCGACGCGACCACGGCCACGAGCAGCAGCACGGCGAGCGCGCCGGCAAGTCGCATGCCCGCAGTATGCCGCCCGGCGCGGGCGCGGGCACCTCAGAACGCGTTCTTCAGAACGCGTTCTTCAGAACGCGTTGATGCCGGTGAGCTCCCTCCCGATCGTGAGCTGGTGGATGGTCTCGGTGCCCTCGTACGTGATCACGCTCTCGAGGTTGAGCATGTGCCGGATCGGCGGGTACTCGGCGCTGATGCCGGCGCCGCCGAGCATGTCGCGGCAGTCGCGCGCGATGTCGAGCGCCATGCGGCAGTTGTTCCACTTGGCGAGCGAGACGTGCGCCGGCTGCAGGGTGCCGGCGTCCTTCATGCGCCCGAGCTGCAGCGCCAGCAGCTGCGCGGTGGTGATGTGTCGTGCCATGTCGGCGAGGCGTACCTGGATCGTCTGGTTGGCGGCGAGCGGCCGACCAAACAGCGTCCGCGTCGCGCTGTAGTCGAGCAGCGAGCGCAGGCAGGCCTGCGCCGCGCCGATCACGCCCCAGGAAATGCCGTAGCGCGCCTGCGTCAGGCACGACAGCGGGCCCTTGAGGCCGACCACGCCGGGCAGCACGTGGCTCTCCGGCACGACGACGTTGTCGAAGAACAGCCCGGCGGTGACCGAGGCACGCAGCGAGAACTTGTGCTCGATCTCGCGTGCCGCGAACCCCGGCGAGTCCTTCTCCACCAGGAAGCCGCGGATGCCATCCGGGGTCATGGCCCAGACCACGGCGAGGCCGGCGATGCTGCCGTTGGTGATCCACATCTTGGCGCCGTTCAGCACCCAGTCGCCGCCGCGCCGCTTGGCGTGCGTCTTCATGTTGGCCGGGTCGGAGCCGCCGTGCGGCTCGGTGAGCCCGAAGCAGCCGATCAGCTCGCCGCGCGCCATGCGCGGCAGGTAGCGCTGCTTCTGCTCCTCGGAGCCGAACGCGTAGATCGGGTACATGCACAGCGAGGACTGCACCGAGACGAAGCTGCGGATGCCCGAGTCGCCGCGCTCGAGTTCCTGGCAGATGAGCCCGTAGCTGACGCCGTTGAGGCCGGCGCACTCGTAACCCTGGATGGAGGAGCCGAGCAGGCCCAGCTCGGCGAGCTTCGGCACCAGCTCGTGCGGGAAGCGGTGCTGCTCGAAGCACTGCCGGATGACCGGCAGCACCTCGGTGTCGACCAGCCGCGCCACCGACTCCTGCACCAGGCGCTCCTCATCGCTGAGCGCGGCGCGCACGGCATAGAAGTCGAGCGGGTCGATGGCGGCGCCGCCGGACTTGGCGGCGGCTGGCTTGGCGGTACCGGCGGCTGTGGCCACGGCAGTCTCCTGGGAATCGGGCCCCCTGCGGGGGGCGCGCATGATAGCGGGTATCCGCAGCCCGTGACATCCGGGCCCGACCGGTGGCGCAGCGGCGATCGTTGGGGCACCCTTTGCGGCCATGAAGATCCCGGAGATCATCATCGTCGAGACCGTGCACCAGCCGGGGAGCCTCGCCCGGGTGCTGCAGGTGATCGCCGACGCAGGACTCGCCATCGAGCACCTCACCGCGCTGCGGCGCGACCAGGGCAAGACGCTCTGGGAGATCACGCTGGAGATGGACGAGGAGGCGGACCGCTCCCTCTACGAGCGCATCGGGCAGCTGTCGAACGCGCGCTTCGTCGGCAAGTCCGACCGCGTCTTCAACCGCCACCGCGGCGGCAAGATCAAGACCGTGGCCAGCCTGCCGATCAACACGCGCCAGGTGCTGCGTGATGTCTATACCCCGGGGGTGGCGCGCGTGTGCCTGGCGATCCAGAAGGACCCGCAGGCGGCGTGGGA
This sequence comes from Steroidobacteraceae bacterium, assembly GCA_025451275.1. Taxonomy (GTDB): domain Bacteria; phylum Pseudomonadota; class Gammaproteobacteria; order Steroidobacterales; family Steroidobacteraceae; genus 13-2-20CM-66-19. The sequence goes on along the minus strand of JANWKR010000056.1, from coordinate 4,305 downwards.
GTACACCGCGCGCGGCAGCACCGTCGCCATCGTCACCAACGGCACCGCGGTGCTCGGCCTCGGCAACATCGGCGCGCTCGCGGGCCTGCCGGTGATGGAAGGCAAGGCGGCGCTGTTCTCCGACCTGGTCGGCCTGTCCGGCGTGCCGATCCTCATCGATGCCACCGAGCCGGCCCGGGTCGTGGAGCTGGTGGCCGGCATTGCCCCCTCCTTCGGGGCCATCCAGCTCGAGGATTTCGCGGCTCCGGAATGCTTCGAGATCGAGACGCAGCTGCGCGCGCGCCTCGACAAGCCGGTGCTGCACGACGATCAGCACGGCACGGCGGTGGTGACACTCGCCGCGCTGCTCAACGCCGCGCGCCGCTCCGGCATCGACCTCGCCGCCAGCGTCGTCGGCCAGATCGGGCTGGGTGCCGCCGGCTCCGGCATCGTGCGCCTGCTGCAGGCCTACGGCGTCAAGCGCGTGCTCGGCACCGACCGCAACGCCGGCGCGGTGCAGCGACTGGAGGCCGGCGGCGGCGAGGGCGTGACGCTGGAGGCGCTCATGCAGCGCGCCGACATCGTGATCGCGACCACCGGCGTCAAGGGCCTCATCAGGCCCGCCTGGGTGCGCAAAGGCCAGGTGATCCTGGCGCTGTCGAACCCGGACCCGGAGATCGAACCGCTGGTGGCGCGCGAGCAGGGCGCGGCGTTCGCCGCCGACGGCAAGGGCATCAACAACGTGCTGGCCTTCCCCGGCCTCTTCAAGGGTGCGCTCGAGGCGCGGGCCCGCTCGTTCACCGACGCCATGCTGATGGCGGCTGCGGAAGCCATCGCAGGCGTCGCGAGCGGCGATGAGCTGGTGCCCGACCCGCTCGACAAGGAGGTGCACGAAAAAGTTACGGCCGCCGTGCGCGCGGCCGCAGCGCCCGCCGCCTGAGCCGCGACGCACCGAGTCACCGCGACCCATACAACAGTCGACAGGAATCACATGAGCTCAAACAGCCCCGCGAGGCGGCAGGTCGGCACCTTTGCGCTCATGCTGACCGGACTCGGTTCCATCATCGGCTCGGGCTGGCTGTTCGGCGCCTGGCGCGCCGCGGGACTGGCCGGACCCGGCGCGGTCTGGGCCTGGGTGCTCGGCGCGGCGATCATCATCATCATCGCGCTCACCTACGCCGAGCTCGGCGCCATGTTCCCCGAGACCGGCGGCATGGTGCGCTACGGGCACTACTCGCACGGCTCGCTGGTCGGCTTCATCGCCGCCTGGGCCAACTGGATCTCCATCGTCTCGGTGATCCCGGTCGAGGCCGAGGCCTCCGTGCAGTACATGGCCTCCTGGCCGTACCAGTGGGCGCACGACCTCTACCGGCACATGCCCGACGGTCACGGCGAGCTGGCGGCGGCGGGGCTGTGGATCGCCGCGGCGCTGGTGGTCGTGTACTTCCTGATCAACTTCTGGAGCGTCAAGGTCTTCGCCCACTCCAACACCACCATCACGCTGTTCAAGCTGGTGGTGCCGGCGGCGACCGGCGTGGCGCTCATCGCCAGCGGCTTCCATGCCCACAACTTCAGCGTCGGCATCCATGGCGAGGCGCACGCGGTCGACTTCGCCGCGGTGCTCAACGCCGTGGCGACCGCCGGCATCGTGTTCAGCTTCAACGGCTTCCAGAGCCCGGTGAACCTCGCCGGCGAGGCGCGCAATCCGGCGCGCTCCGTGCCGATCGCCGTGCTCGGGTCCATCGCGCTCGCCGCCGTGGTGTACGTGCTGCTGCAGGTGGCGTACCTCGGCGCGGTGCCGCCGGAGCTGCTGGCGCGCTCGGGCTGGCACGGCATCGATTTCCGCTCGCCGTTCGCCGAGCTCGCACTGCTCGTCAACCTGAACTGGCTTGCCGTGCTGCTGTATGCGGACGCCTTCGTGAGCCCGAGCGGCACCGGCATCACCTACACCGCGAGCACCGCGCGCATGATCTTCGGCATGCAGAAGAACGGCACGCTGCCGAAGGTCTTCGGGGGGCTGCACCCGGTGTGGGGCGTGCCGCGCCCGGCCATGTGGCTGAACCTCGTGGTGTCGTTCCTGTTCCTGTTCTTCTTCCGCGGCTGGGGGAAGCTGGCGGCGGTGATTTCGGTGGCGACCATCATTTCCTATCTCACCGGTCCGGTGAGTGCGCTGACGCTGCGTCGCACCGCGCCGAACGTGCCCCGGCCGCTGCGCCTGCCGGGGCTGCAGGGGATCGCCGCGCTCGCCTTCGTGTTCGCCACCGAGCTGCTCTACTGGGCCAAGTGGCCGCTGACGGGCGGCGTCATCCTGCTCGTCATCGTGGCCCTGCCGGTGTATTTCTATTACCAGTCCCGATCGGGCTGGGATGACTTCGCGCGGCAGCTGCGCGGCGCGTGGTGGATGATCGTGTACCTGCCTGCCATCGCCGCGGTCTCGTGGGCGGGCAGCGCCAAGTTCGGCGGCCGCGACTACCTGCCGTGGGGCTGGGACCTCGTGGTCGTGGCCGCGGTCGGCTTCGTGTTCTTCCTGTGGGGCTACCGCTCGGGGTGGGCGACGCCGGCGGTGGCGCGCGCGGGCGCGGACGAACCGGCCTAGTACGGCACGCTGAAGCGGCGGTAGGCCGCGGCCACCAGCCACAGCGGGCCGATGAGCAGGAACTGCAGGTCCTTGAAGAAGGACGGGCGGGCGCCTTCGATGGCGTGGCCGATGAACTGGCCGATCCAGGCGATGACGAAAATGCCGAGCGAGGTCGCCCACAACGGCCAGGGGAGCCGGGCGAGCGCGCTGGTCAGCGCGAGCAGCGCGGCGAATGCCACGAGCACGCCGAGGGCGAGCCGCACCGAGAGCGCCAGGTAGTAAAGAAGTGCGGCGAGGGCGGCAAGCGTCGCCCAGTTGAGCCACGGCGAGAGCGCGGCGCAGGCCGGCGGCACCGGCGTCGACCATAAGAGGCCCAGCACCGAGAGCACGATGGGCGGCACGCACAGCCAGTGCAGTAGCTTGTTGGTCGGGTGCTGGTGGCTGGCGCCGTATTCGGCGAGCCAGGTGCTCACGCTGCGCATGCCCGCGACGCTAGCGTCCGCGGGCGCGGGTGGCAAATCCCAGGAAAGGAAAGCGGGAGCCCGGCGGAGGCCGGGCTCCCGGTTGCTTCAGGCCGCCGCGGCCATGAGGCCCCGCAGCTTGCCGAGTGCGCTCGACTCGATCTGGCGGATGCGCTCGGCCGAGACGCCGTACTTGTCGGCGAGCTCGTGGAGCGTCGCCTTGTCGTCGGTCATCCAGCGCCGCTGCACGATGTCGCGGCTGCGCGCATCGAGCCGTCCCAGCGCCCCGCGCAGCTGCTCGTGCGAGTCGTCCGCGCTTTCGGCCTCCTCGACCTGCTCGGCCGGATCGGCATCCGGAGCCGGCAGATAGGCGGCCGGGCTGTACAGCTCCTCGTCGTCCGCCTCCGGGGCCGGATCGAACGACATGTCGCGCGCCGACAGGCGCTTCTCCATCTCGGTCACTTCGGCCGGCGTGACGCCCAGGTCGCGCGCCACCGCGGCGGTTTCCTCCGCCGACAGCCAGGCGAGGTTCTTCTTCAGCCGTCGCAGGTTGAAGAACAGCTTGCGCTGCGCCTTGGTGGTGGCGATCTTCACCAGGCGCCAGTTGCGCAGCACGTACTCGTGGATCTCGGCCCGGATCCAGTGCACCGCGAACGACACCAGGCGCACGTTCATCGACGGGTCGAAGCGCTTGACGGCCTTCATCAGGCCGACGTTGCCTTCCTGGATGAGGTCGCCGACCGGCAGTCCGTAGCCGGAGTAGCCGCGTGCGATGTGCACGACGAAGCGCAGGTGGGCGAGCACCAGCTGCCGGGCGGCAGCCAGGTCGTCATCCTTGCGGAAGCGCTCGGCGAGCTGGCGCTCCTCCTCGCGGGTCAAAACGGAAATACGGCTGACCCGCTCGAGGTAGGCGTCGAGACTCCCCAGCGGACCGGCCAGTGCCTGATCGCCCATGCGGGCAACCAATGCGGTACCTGCAGTCATTCGATCTCCCGTGGCTTGGATGGGCATTTTAGCAGTCGCCTGTTTAGAGTGCTAAGGGCCCCCGAAGTTCCGCCCGGGGGGCTGGCGATCGGGCCATCGAAACAAGAGCTTGCGCCTGCCCCCGCCCGGGCGAATCCCCCGGAGGAGGGGTCGCCGCCGTCCCCGAGGGGGTGCAGAATCCCCAAGTGGAAGCTCACGCCCTGCTGCTGGCGCGCCTGCAGTTCGCCTTCACCATCAGCTTCCACATCATTTTCCCGGCCTTCAGCATCGGGGTCTCGGCGTTCATCGCCACGCTCCTGGTGC
>JANWKR010000055.1 GCA_025451275.1 Steroidobacteraceae bacterium | reverse complement strand
GGGGCCGCTGTAGCGGGCCCGGCCCGCCACCAGCTCCAGCTCGTGCGTCGCGCAGTCCCTGAACTCGCCGCGGCGGTGCGTCGTGACCACTACGGCGGCGGCGCGGGCCGCGTGCGCGCGCACGCGCGCGAGCAGCCTGCGGCGGGTCGGGGCCTCGAGCCCGGCAAACGGCTCATCGAGCAGCAGCAGCTCCGGCTCGCGCACCCAGGCACGCGCGAACAGCACGCGGCGCAACTGGCCGTACGACAGCTCCCCCAGCGGCCGCCGCGCCAGGTGCGACAGACCGAACGCCGCCAGCGCGCGGCGCGCGGCCGCCCGGTCCGCGGTGCTCGGTGGCTCGTTGAGACCGATGCTGGCGTGGCGCCCAGACTGCACGACCTCGGCCACCGTGAGCCGGCGCGGGTGATCGGCGTGCAGGTGTGGGGCGATGAGACCGACGCGCTTGCGGAAGTCCTCGAGCGGCACGCCGGGCTCGATGCCGGAGCGCTCGACGATCCCGCCGGTGGCGACGCCGTGGTCGCCGTACAGCGTGCGCAGCAGCGTGGTCTTGCCCGCGCCGTTGGCGCCGTGCACCACCCACCAGTCGCCGGTGCGCACCGTCAGCGTCAGCCCGCTGAGCACCGCACGCTCGGCGAGGAACACGTGCGCGTTGGCGAGACGCACCAGGCTGCGCCCCGGGCGCGCGGCGCGCCGATGCGCCGCCGGCCGTGGCCTGCGCCGCCGCCCGTCGAGCCACGCTGCCAGCGGCGCGCTGCGCATCGGTCCGGCGTAGGCGATGCGTCCGCGCTCCAGCAACAACGCATGGCTGGCGCTGACCGGCACGTCCTCGCGGCGGTGCGTGGCGAGCACCCACGGCAGCCGGCGCACACGGGCCAGCCAGGCGAGCACGCGGCGGCGATTGGCGGCGTCGAGCCCGTTCAGGACCTCATCGAGCAACAGCAGCCGCGGGCGCGCGGCCAGCGCCCGCGCGAGCAAGATCACGCGTCGCTGCCCGTACGACAGCGACAGGAATGGCCGCTGCGCGAGCGCCGCGCTGCCCAGGGAGCCCAGGATGCGCAACACCCGGCGTCGGTCCGCAGCGCTCAGGTCATCGAGCGGAATGTCGGTGCGGTACAAGCCCGTTCCGACCACGCGCTGCGCGCTCGCATCCCAGCCGCGACGCTGGTACTTGTCCTGGCGCTCCGCGCCGAGGTAGGCGATCTCCTCCCTGAAGCCTGCCGGACTTGCGGCCGATTCACGGCCGAGCCGGTAGCAGCGCACTGGCCTGGCAGCCGGTGCCGGCCACACGATGCCGGCCACGAGCTTCAGCAGCTGCGTCTTGCCGGCCCCGTTTGCGCCAACGAGCACCCAGCGCTGTCCCGGACGGATGGTCCAGGTGATCCCGCGCAGCACGGCGCGGCCGGCGCGCCGCACCGTCGCGCCCGCCAGGCGCACCTCGAGATACCGCGTGCCCGATCGTTTCACCCGGCGCATTGGATCATAATTTCCGATCGGATTATTCTGTGGACCACATAAACCCCTGCATGCAGACCTTAGGGGGTCCCCTTGCAACTGCGGCTGCTGGCACCCCGCTACTGGCCCACTTGGGCCGGGCTCGGGCTGTTGCGCCTGCTGGCGTTTCTGCCGTTCGTATGCATCGTGCCGCTCGGGCGCGCGCTGGGTGCATTCCTGCGTCACCTGCCGCTCAGCTTCATCAACACCGCGCGCCGCAACATCGAGCTGTGCCTGCCTGAGCTCGACGCCGCCGGGCGCGAGCGGCTGCTGCGCGAGCACTTCGCGAGCCTCGGCATCGCGCTGCTCGAGATCCCGTTTGCGTGGTGGAGCAGCCCCGCGCGGCTCACGCGCATCACCCGCATCGAGGGCCGGGAGCATCTGGAGGCGGCGCTGGCGCGGGGCCGCGGCGTCATCCTGCTCACCGCGCACTTCACCACCATGGAGCTGGCGGGACGCACGCTGGCGGAGGTGACCAAGGTCGGCTTCCTCTACCGCCCGACCAAGAACGAGGTGCTGGCGTACGCGCTCGAGCGCTTCCGCTGTGGCTACGGCGGCCGCGGCATCGCCCGGGATGACATCCGCGCCTTCATCTCGGCGCTGAAGAGCAACGAGTGCGTGTGGTACGCCCCGGATCAGAGCTACCGCAAGAAGGGTGCGGAGATGGTGCCGATGTTCGGCATCCCGGCTGCCACCAACACCCTGACCTCGCGCATCGCCGGCATAACCGGCGCGGCGGTAGTGCCGTATTTCCTCAGGCGCCTGCCCGGCACGCAGGGCTATGTCGCCACCATCCATCCGGCCTTCGACGGCTTCCCGAGTGACAGCGCCGTGGCCGACACGCTGCGCTTCAATCGTATGATCGAGGCCCAGGTGCGTCTGGCCCCCGAGCAGTATTTGTGGATCCACCGTCGCTTCAAGGGACTGACTCAGGACTACCCGGACTACTACGGACGGCAGGCGCCGCGCCGCGCGTGACGGCACCCGAGGCTGACAGCTGCGACCTGCTGGTCGTCGGTGGGGGCGTCAACGGCACCGGCATCGCCCGCGATGGCGCCGGGCGCGGCCTGCGTGTGGTGCTGTGCGAGCAGGACGACCTGGCGGCGCACACTTCCTCGGCCAGCACCAAGCTGATCCACGGCGGTCTGCGCTACCTGGAGGACTTCCACTTCGCGCTGGTGCGCAAGGCGCTCAAGGAGCGCGAGGTGCTGCTCGCGGCCGCGCCGCACATCATGCGGCCGCTGCACTTCGTCATGCCGCACGCCGCCCACCTGCGCCCGGCCTGGATGATCCGCGCCGGCCTGTTTCTCTACGATCACCTGGCGCGGCGCGCGCACCTGGCCGCCTCGTCCGCCATCGACCTGCGCACCCACATCGCCGGCGGGCCGCTCAAGGCCGGCTACCGGCGCGCGTTCGTGTATTCCGACGGCCAGGTGGACGACTCGCGCCTGGTGGTGCTGAACGCGGTCGATGCCGCCGCGCGCGGCGCACGCGTGCTGACACGCACGCGCTGTGAGCGCCTCACCGCGCAGGACGGGGCGTGGCTCGCCACGCTGCGCGCCGGCAGCGTCAGCCGGGTCGTGCGGGCGCGCGCGGTAGTCAATGCCGCCGGCCCCTGGGTGAGCCGGTTCGTCACCGAGGCGACGCCGGTGCGGGCGGGGCGTCAGGTGCGCCTGGTGAAGGGCAGCCACATCGTGGTGCGACGCCTGTTCGCGCACCGTTTCGCCTACATCTTCCAGAACGAGGACCGCCGCATCGTATTTGCGATCCCGTACGAGCACGACTTCACCCTCATCGGCACCACCGATGTCGACTATCACGACGATCCGGCACGGGTGCACATCGACGCGGCCGAGACCGACTACCTGTGCGCGCTGGCCAACCGCTACTTCCGCCAGCAGCTCGGCGCCGCTGACGTGGTATGGAGCTGGTCGGGAGTGCGGCCGCTGCTGGCGGACGAGGCCTCCGACCCGATGAGCGTGACGCGCGACTACGCGCTCGAGCTCGATTCCGACCCCGCGCCGCTCCTGTCCGTGTTCGGCGGCAAGATCACCACCTACCGCCGCCTCGCCGAGGATGTCGTCTCCATGCTGGCCGCGCACCTCGGCCGGCACGCCGCGCCCTGGACCGCGGGTGCCAAGCTGCCGGGCGGCGATCTGCCGGAGGGCAGCTTTGCGGTGTTCCTGCGCACCCTCGAGCGTCGCTACCCGTGGCTGCCGGCGCGGCTGCGGCTGCGCTGTGCGCACGCCTACGGCACGCGTCTCGAGCAGGTGCTCGGCGGCGCCGCGGCACTCGGCGATCTGGGCCGCGAGATCCTGCCGCAGCTCTACGAACGCGAGCTCGAGTACCTGTGCCGCGAGGAATTTGCGCGCAGCGCCGAGGACATCCTGTGGCGGCGCTCGAAGCTCGGCCTGCATCTGCTCGGGGTCGATTCCGGCCCGCTGCAGCGCTGGCTCGAGGCCTACGCCGCAAGTCGCGGGGTTACGACAGCCGGCCTGTGACCAGCGTCGCGTTTTCCGCCATCTCCCGCGCGCAGGGGCGCCCTGCACGCTAGCGTGGCGCCGGGAGCCTCACTGGTCGCGCGCCCATGGTCACCGATTCCATCCTTGCCGCCCTGATCGCAGGAACCGCGACCCTGTCGGCGTCGTTTCTGCAGCTGCGCTCAGCCGCACTGCGCGAAGCGGCACAGGGGCGCACCGCCACCGCACGCCGCAAGAATCGCGTGCAACGCATCGTACTGCTGGTGATCATCGGCGCCGCGGGTGCCTCGGGGTTCGCGCTGTCGCAGTGGCTGAACGAAGGCGAGCGCGCCGCCCAGAGTGCCCTGCAGCGCGAGCTGCAGGCGCGGGTGGCCGAGATCAGCCGAACGACCAGCGAGCTCGAGCTCACGCGCGAGGGTGCCCGCGCAGAAATCGAGACCGGCGTGCTGCGCCGTATCGGCACCGACGGCGTGACCGTGGTGGCGACCGTGCCCGCCTGTCGGGCGGAGCTCGCGGCGGCCAGCGCCGGCAGCCCCCCGCCGAGCGCGACCGCGGAGGCCGCCAGCGCCCCGCCGCGCAGCTGCGCCGAGAGCGAAGTGAGCCCGGTGACCGTGTGCGCCGGCATTCCGGCCAGCGCCACGGTGACCGAGGTCGCGCTGTTCGCGCGTCTCGCCGACGCCGATACGCCCTGGAGCGCGAGCCGCTTTCTGCCGGGACAGGAGTCCGGGCAGGCGCGCTTCGCCGAGAAGTACGCCGAAGGTGCGCCCGAGGCCGGCACGCGCCAGGTGTGTCAGGCGTTCTCCAACTGGTCCGCCGATCACGCCCGCACGGTGCGCATCACCGTGCGCTACTCTCTGTAGGCCAAGCTACGCATAATGGCGCCCCGGGAGGCTCGAGCCTTTCGGGGGGTCGTTGACGTCACCGCCGCGTTCGTCTGCTTCGCCGCGCGCGCCCGCGCTGTTCATCGCGCTGGCACTCGCGCCGCTGTGGCTGCTGGGCATGTTCGACCGCGCGCTGTGGACGCCGGACGAGCCACGCGAAGCCGACATTGCCTGGCGCATGAGCGTGCAGAGCCAGCACGCCCTGCCCGAGCTCGCCGGCACGCCGTTCCTGGAAAAGCCCCCGCTCACATACTGGATGTCAGGGGCGGCGGTCGCGCTGCTCGGTGACTCAGCGGCCGCGGCACGCGCCCCCAATCTCCTGTATGCGCTCATCGCCGCGCTCGCCATCGGTGCACTCGCCTTCGCCATGCAGGCGCAGGTCGACGCGGCGCTGGTCGCCGCGCTGCTCGGTTCGAGCGCACTCATCGCCTACCGCGTCAGCATCTGGCTCGCACCCGACGCGTGCCTGGTCGCCGGCTGCGCGCTTGCCCTGCTCGGCGCCTGGCGCGGCTACCGCTCGCCCCCCGGTGGGCCCAAGGCCCTCGGCTACGCGCTGATGCACGCCGGCGCCGCGCTCGGCTTCATGGCCAAGAGCGCGCCGGGCTGGCTGGTGCCGGCGCTGGCGCTGTTCGCGCTCATCGCCTGGGAGCGGCGCTGGAAGGAGCTCGGCCGCTGGGAGCTGTACGCGGGCCTCGCGCTCCAGGCGCTCGTCATCGGCCCGTGGCTGTGGGCGGTGGCGCGCGGGGCTCACGGCGCGGCGGCCCTGAGCGCGCTCTTCTGGCACAACGTCATCGGCCGCTTCACCCAGGTTGCAGCGCCCGCGGCGCTCGACTACACGAGCGGCCATCGCAACTCGCCCGGCAAGTACTTCATCGAGCTGCCGCTGTATCTGCTGCCGTGGACGCTGGTGATGGCGGCGGCACTGGTGCGCGCCGCGACCCGAGCGCGCGCGCCGGGGCCTGTGGGCACGCCGTGGCGCTTCGCGCTCGCCGCCAGCGTACCGTTCCTGCTGCTGCTGTCGCTGGCGGCCACCGCGCGCGACATCTACGCCGCGCCGGCACTGCTCGGCTTCGGGCTGCTCGCGGGACTGTGGGTGCAGGACGCACAGGTATCGCCGTCGCGCCTCGACCGTCTCGCCGTGCTCCTCACCTGGGTGCTGGTGGGCGCACTGGCGTGCGCACTGGCGGCGGGGCTGCTGCTGCTGGCCGCAGCCGGTCTCAGCGCCTGGGGTGCAAGCGCGACGGCGGCGGCCGCGGCGCTGGCGGCGGTCGCCGTAGCACTCGCGGCTGCGGTACGCGCCCGCCGCCGCGGCGCCCTGGCCGCCGCGCTGGGGTGGACCTACGCCGGCTACGCCGCCGCGGTGTGCCTGAGCGCGCTGGTCGCCTTCCCGGTGATCGACCGCTGGCAGGACCTGGCGCAGCTGGCACAGCGCATTTACGCCGACACCGCACGGCAGCCGCTCGCACTGCTCGACCCGGACGAGACCACCATCGCCATTCTCGACCGCGGGCGCGGCGCGCCGCTCACCACGCTGCGTGCGGCCCCGGCCGATCCGCGCAGCGCGGTACACGCCTGGCTCGCCGTCCACGGCCCCGAGGCACGCGTACTGGTGCTGCTGCCGGGACACGCGGGCGGCAACCTCAGCACGCTGCTGGCGCGCCACGGTCTCGGCGCCGGTGACGCGCCCGCCGATGACGGGGTCGCGGCACACCTGATCGGTGCAGGTGCCGCCACGCTGGTGCAGCGTTACGAGCTGCCGCAGGGGCGTCGCTACGCCCTCCTCGGTCCGCCCTAGAACTCAAGCCCAAGGTAACAACTCATGTCGCAACCCGAAGCCCACCTGGCCCGCAACCTGCGCAATCGCCACATCCAGCTCATCGCCTTCGGCGGCACGATCGGCGTCGGGCTGTTCCTGGGCTCGGCCAAGGCGATCCACAACGCCGGCCCGGGGCTGCTGCTCGCCTACGCACTCGGCGGCGTCGCGATCTTCTTCATCATGCGGGCGCTCGGTGAGCTGCTCACCTATCGCCCGGTGGCCGGATCGTTCGCTACTTACGCCGAGGAATTCTGCGGGCCGCTGGCTGGCTTCATCACCGGCTGGTCCTACTGGTTCGCGTGGGTGGTGACGGTGATGGCGGAGATCACCGCCATCGGCATCTATCTGCGCTTCTGGATACCGGATGTGCCGCAGTGGCTGCCCTCGCTGATCGCCCTGCTGGTGCTGTACGGCACCAACCTGCTGGCGGTGCGGGTGTTCGGCGAGCTCGAGTTCTGGTTCGCGCTCATCAAGGTCGTGACCATCGTGGCGCTGATCGTGGCGGGTGTGTACGTGATCGTGTTCCATGCCGGCGCGCTCGGCCCCACCGCGAGCTTCTCCAACCTCTGGAGCCACGGCGGTTTCCTGCCTGGTGGCATCCTCGCCGTGCTGCTCGCGCTGCAGATCGTGATGTTCGCCTACGAGGGCGTGGAGCTCGTCGGCGTCACCGCCGGCGAGGCGCAGAACCCGGCGGTGGTCCTGCCCAAGGCCACCAACGGCATCATCGTCCGCATTCTCATCTTCTACATCGGCGCACTGCTCGTCATCATGTCGCTCGTGCCGTGGACGGAACTCGACCCCAACGTCAGCCCGTTCGTGTTCGTGTTCGGCAAGCTCGGGGTACCGGGAGCTGCGACCATCATCAACCTGGTCGTGATTACAGCGGCCGCCTCATCGTGCAACAGCGGCCTGTTCAGTACCGGCCGCATGCTGTGGACGCTGGCACAGCGCGGCCAGGGGCCGCGCGCCTTCAGTGGGCTCAACCGCCAGCGGGTCCCGGCCGCCGGCATCCACGCCTCGGCCGCCATCATGCTGATCGGCGTGGTTCTGAACTACCTGGTGCCCGAGCGCGTGTTCACCATGGTCACCAGCGTCGCGCTGGTCGGCACGCTGTGGACCTGGGGCATCATCCTGGTGGCGCACGCCAACTATCGCCGGGCGGTCGCCGCCGGCCGTGCCGCGCCGGCGCCGTTCCGCATGCCCTGCGCACCGCTCGCCAACTGGCTAACGCTGGCCTTCCTGGTGCTGGTGACGGTGATGCTGGCGCGCGACCCCGACACACGCGTGGCGCTGTACGTGGCGCCGGTGTGGTTCGGTCTGCTCGTCGTCGGCTACTTCGTCAGCCAGCCGCGCTCGGGCTGAGCACCGGCGCTCAGCGGCCTCAAATGCGACAGTGCATCGCTGCAGTCGGCGCGCCGCGCTCTAGAGCAACGGCTCGTTGCCGCCGATGACACTGCCGCCATCGACCACGATCGTCTGGCCGGTGATGAAGTTGCCGGCGCGCGAGGCGAGCAGCACGGCCACACCGGCGACATCGTCCGGGTCTCCGAGACGACGCAGGGGATTCATGCGCGCGAAGGCGGCGCCGCGCTGCGGGTCGGCCCACAGTGCCTTGGAGAAATGCGTGCGGATGATGCCGGGCGCGATGCAGTTGACGCGGATGTTGTGCGGGCCCCATTCGACCGCGAGGTTGCGCGCCAGCTGCATGTCGGCGGCCTTGGAGACGCAGTAAGCCCCGAGGTGCGCGCTGCCAATGAAGCCCCCGATCGAGGAGACGATGATCGCGACGCCGTCCTTGCGCTCGGCCATCGCCGGCAGAGTCATGTTGCACAGCCACAGCGGGCTGTGCAGGTTCGTGTGGATGACCTTGTCGAAGGCCTCATCGGTAGTCTTCAACAGCGGGCCGAAGGTCGGGTTGGCGGCGGCGTTGCAGACCACGATGTCGATGCGCGACCACCTGGCGAGCGTGGCATCCACCAGTCCCTGCAGTTCGGTCTTGCTGCCGACGTTGCAGGCCTGCGCCATGGCAGTACCGCCCACGGCGGTGATCTCGGCGGCCGCCGACTCGCAGCTCTCGAGCTTGCGGCTTGAGATGACGACGCGCGCGCCGTGGGCGGCCATCTGCATGGCGATCGCCTTGCCGATGCCGCGGCTCGAGCCGGTGATGAGGGCGACCTTATCCGTCAGATCGAACATGCTCATGTGCGCGCTCCTGCTGCAGACCATGCCCATTCTGCCGCGCAGCCG
>JANWKR010000054.1 GCA_025451275.1 Steroidobacteraceae bacterium | reverse complement strand
GGCGGAGCGGCGTCCGATACTGCACACGTTGATGGCCCGCTCGGGCGCATGCGGATAGGGGGCAAAGCGCAGCACGTCGGCGCCGAGGGGCAGGTAGGTGCAGGGCCGGCCGAGCAGGCGCGCCAGATCTGCCACCGGGTGACGCACGGCGAGGAACACATGGTCAAAAGGCGCCAGCAGCTCGAGCAGGTAGCGCGGGAACCGGTGCAGCCACAGCTCGCTGAGGAAGCAGGCCGCGTAGCGGCAGCGGCGGCGCCAGTCGGGCACGGCCGCCAGCGCGAACAGCTCGTAGGGATGGTTAAAGACCGGCAGGAACAGCTCGTAGTCGCGCTGCAGGTGCACGCGCGAGTGCGGACCGCGCACGGCGCCGCGGTGCAGGTGGCGCGTGTAGCGATACAGCCGCCGCGACCACTCGAGCGACGGCCAGTCGTCGACCTCGACGCGGTCGGCGCCGGTCAGCGCGGCCACGACGTCCTCGAACTCGTAGTCGATGCTGTAGCCGACCAGGCGCGCCACGCGCCGCATCGACAGCTGCAACACGCGACCCCCGTCACCTGCTATGAGCTGCGTGCCTGCCATCTTCAGTGGTGTGGTTGCTGCCGATGCCCCGCGTGCCGCGGCTGCTTGACTGTTGTTGCGCAACGCGCGGCGCTGCGGAATCGAGTGGTGCGGCGCGCGGCGGCGGTGCTGCCAGCTGGTGACAGCGCGCGCAAAATTGCGCCGTACGTTGAATTGCTATGATATCGGCTTGAGCGCGCGAGTGGCAACAAACGTCGGCCGACCACTGCTGCAGACTGTGAGCTGCCGCGCAGTTGTGCGCGTGCGCGCGCAACCGTGAGGGCCGCGCCCGGCACGGTTGCCTTCTGGGGCAACTTCGGCACGCTCAACCTGGGAAACGAATGCACGCTCGCCGCGGCCATCGCCAACGTGCACGCGCAGCTGCCGCAGGCGCGGTTGCTGTGCGTGTGCTGCGAGCCGCAGGACGCCGCCGCCCGGCACCGCATCGCCGCCGTCGCCATGTCAACGCCGGCGGACGCCCCGGGCGGAGGCGTCCGGCTGCTACGCATGGCGCGCCGCCTGCGCCGTGAGCTGCGCGACTGGCGCGCCGCGCTGCGGGTGGCCGCCAACTTCGATGCACTGCTGGTGACCGGCACCGGCATACTCACCGACACCGGCGAGGGCGCGTTGGGGCTGCCGTATCAGCTGTTCAAGTGGTGCCTGTGCACGCGCCTGCGCGGCGGGCGCGTACTGTTCGTCAGCGTCGGGGCGGAGGCGATCCGCCAGCCGCTGACACGCTTCCTGCTGAAGCGGGCGCTGCGGCTCGCCGCTTACCGCAGCTATCGCGACGGCCACTCGGTCGCCCGCCTGCGCGCCTCCGGCATTGCCACGGCGGGGGATGCGGTGGTGCCGGATCTGGCGTTCAGCCTGCCGCCGCAAGCGGTGCCGGCGCCGCGCGCGGCGCCGGCACCGGTCGCCGTCGGCCTGTTCAACTACCGCGGCCGGGGGCAGGGCGGCGCTGCCGATGCGGCGGCGTACCGGGGCTACGTCGAGATGATCACGGCGCTGATCGCTGCGCTCTTGACGCAGGGGCACGCGGTGCGCGTCATCATTGGTGATCTCGCCTACGATGCCGCGGTGCTCGAGGACGTGCGCACTCGGCTGGCAGCACGTGGCCTGGTTGCGGGCCGCGGTGCGCTCGAGGACGCGCCGGCGATGTCCTGGGAGCAGCTGCTGACGCAACTCGAAGGCGTGGATTTCGTCATCGCCTCGCGCTTTCACAACGTGTTGCTGGCGCTGCTGCTCGGTAAGCCGGTGGTGTCGCTTTCCTACGAGGCGAAAAACGACGCCCTGATGCAGCAGATGGGCCTCGGGCGTTTCTGCCAGACGCTCGATACGGCCGATCTGCAGCGCCTGCTGCTCCAGTTCCGTGAGCTGCAGCAAGACGCCACCGCGCTGCGCGCAACCTTGGCGCAGCGGGCCGCCGCCAATCGCGCGCAGCTGCAGCAGCAGTACGAGGCGATCGCGGCCCTTCTCAGCGCGCGCTGACCAGCAGCAGCCAGTCATCGCCCCCGGCGGTGTTGGCGGGGCGGGCCGCGAGCTCGACCGGCTGCGCCGGCGCAGCGACAAACGCGGCGCGGCTGGACATGGCGGCGCTGCTCGGATCAATCCAGTGTCCCTCGAGCGAGGTCCCCGCAAGCCGCGCCAGCGCCAGGCGCAGGCGGCGCCGGCTCGGCAGGTACAGCAGCGCAAATGAACCGTCGCTTGCCATCGCGGCGCTGGCGCGCGCGTAGCCCATGCCATTGCCGTTGGCGATCAGGCCAGGAGCGGGTTGCAGCAGCCACCAGCGCTGCGCGCGCAGGATCCGTCCCAGCCAGGTCATCGACTGCGAGCCCGGGCTCGCGAGCCCCTGCTGCCAGCTGAGGGAGGAGGGGAAGTTGCCCGGGCCGTTGAAGTGCCACAGCGGGCTCATGCCGAAGAACTGGCCCGCCGCCCCGGACAGCAGCGCCGCGTACGCCTGGGCGCGTGCGCGCTGCGGCGAGCCGCCGGGCTCGCCCTCGTAGCGGCTCTCGATCAGCACCAGCGGCAGCGGGCTCGCCTTGATGAGCGCGGCAGTCACCCCGCCGATCGGGCCGTAGGAGTAGGCGTTGTTGAGCGTCAGCCACGGCGCCGCCGCCCACTCGCGCGCGGGTGAGCTTTCCGCCGCGCAATGCACGGTCGCGAGTCCGAGCGGCACCGCCGCGGCGACGCCGGCGGCGATGTCGGTGACGACGGCCCGCTCGGGCGGGTTGTAGTCACCCCCGAACACCCAGACGATGTTGCGGTGCGTGCGCAACCGCTCGCCGACGTAGCGGCCATACGCCTGCCGCACCGCTGGCGTGCTGGCCGCGAGCTCGCGATACCAGCCCTCGTCGCCGCCGCCGTAGCCGAGGTAGCCGGGCACGAGGAACACCGTGATGCCACGCCGTTCGGCGCTGCCGATCACCCAGTCGGCGTAGGCGAAGTAGGCGTCGTTGGGCGCGTCGAAGCCCCCGGGAATCCGAAACGGGGCGTCGCCGTAGGCGTTGGCCGGCGCGCCGCGCGCGAACTTGTGCTCGATCAGGTTGACGATCACGGCGTTGAAGCCGCGCGCACGCCGGTCGTCCAGGTAGCGCTCGACGTCGGCACGACGTGTCGCGGCGATCAGCGACCAGGCGGTATCCCCCTGCAGCAGCACCGGTGTGCCACCGGCGTCGCTCAGGTAGCGCGCGCCGGGCGTGGCGCGTAGCGGCAACGCGGGCGCCGGATCAGCGACCACCTGCACGCGCAGCGCGCCCGTCACCGGGCCGGCGGTGCCGGTGCAGGCGAGCCGGTAGAGCCCGTCAGTGGCGCCCGGAGTGACGGTCAGCGTGCCGGAGGCAGCGCGCGGTCCGCTCCATGAGCCGCTCGCCGTGCAGCCAGCGAGGTGGGTGCCGCTCCAGCTGAGAGTGGTGGCTTCGCCCGGCATGACCAGTGCCGGCTGCGCGCGGATCTCGATGCCGGGCGGCAGCACGCCGCCCTGGCAGGCGGCAAGCGTGAGCGCGGCGAGCGCCGGCGCCAGGCGCCGGGCGGTCGGATACGTCATCGCGGCAGCATCGGCCGGAATAGCAGCCAGCGCAACACGAACTGCGTCGCGGTCCTGTCGCAGTCCGATTTCTCGCCGGCCCGCCACACGGCATAATCGGCGCCGCCAGTGCTGCAGCCCATCCAGTATCGGGCCGAACGGAGCCGCCTTGTCACCGAAGTGTCGTTTTTGTGCTCAGGACCTGCGCCACGTGTTCGTGGACCTGGGCATGTCGCCGCTGTGCCAGACGCACATCGCCCCCGAACAGCTCAACTCCATGGAGCCGTTTTACCCGCTGCGGGTCTACGTGTGCGGCAAGTGCTTCCTGGTGCAGCTGGAGGAGTTCGTCGCACCCGCGGACATCTTCAGCGCCGACTATGCCTACTTCTCGTCCTATTCCGACAGCTGGGTCGAGCACGCGCGCCGCTATACGGAGGCGATGCGCAGCCGCTTCGGCCTGGGCAAGAGCAGCCTGGTGACGGAGATCGCCAGCAACGACGGCTACCTGCTGCAGCACTTCGTCGCCGCCGGCGTGCCGGTGCTCGGCGTCGAGCCCACGGAAAACACGGGCAAGGCGGCGATCGCCAGGGGGGTGCGCACCATCAACACCTTTTTCGGCCGCGAGTCGGCGGCGCGCATCAAGCAGGAGTTCGGGCCGCCGGACCTGCTGCTCGGCAACAATGTGCTGGCGCACGTGCCGGACATCAACGACTTCGTGGCGGGCATGCAGCTGCTGCTCAAGCCCGACGGCGTCATCACCATGGAGTTCCCGCACCTGATGCAGCTGATGGAGCTGAATCAGTTCGACACGATCTATCACGAGCACTTCAGCTATCTGTCGTTCACGACCGTGGTGAAGATCTTCGCCGCGCACGGGCTGACGATGTTCGACGTCGAGCAGATCCCGACGCATGGCGGCTCGCTGCGCATCTACGCGCGCCAGGCGAGCGACGCCAGCAAGCCGGTCGGCCCGCGCGTCCGGGAGCTGCTCGCCACCGAGGCCGCCAAGGGGTATGAGCGCCTGGAGAGCTACGCGAAGTTCGAGGAGCGGGTGCGCAAGACCAAGCGCGCGCTGCTCGAGTTCCTGGTGCAGGCCAAGCAGGCCGGCAAGAGGATTGTTGGCTACGGTGCCCCGGGTAAGGGCAACACGCTGCTCAACTACTGCGGCATCCGCACCGATTTCCTCGACTTCACGGTCGACCGCAACCCCTACAAGCAGGGCAAGTACACCCCCGGCACCCACATCCCGATCCTGGCTCCGGAGCGGCTGATGGAAGCGCGTCCGGACTACGTGCTGATCCTGCCCTGGAACCTTAAGGACGAGATCACCCAGTCACTGGCCGGTATCCGCGCCTGGGGCGGGAAGTTCGTCGTACCGATTCCCAGCGTGCAAGTCCTTGACTAGAGGCAGCTTCCTGCGTCAAGTGAGGCCTGGGTCCGGTATCGCGCCGGGGGCCTTCCGCTAAGATACCCGCCGAGCCCTGGACCGGTACAAGACATAATCCCGGGGCACTTCCATTTCCGGCGGGAGGAACCTGATGAAGGTGTTCGTCACAGGGGTGAACGGCTATATCGGCGCCGTGCTCGGGCCTTATCTCATGGAGCGGGGCCTGACGGTCCGCGGGCTCGATACGGGGTACTACCGCGACGGCTGGCTGTTCAGCGACAACACGCACATGCGCGTGCAGCCCTTCACCATCAACAAGGACCTGCGCGACATTTCGGCCGAGGACATCGAGGGGTGCGAGGGAATCGCCCACCTGGCGGAGCTGTCGAACGACCCGCTCGGCCAGAACAACCCGCAGGTCACCCACCAGATCAACCACCAGGGCTCGGTGGCGCTCGCCGAGGCCGCGCGCCGCGCCGGCATCCCGCGCTTTGTGTATACCTCTTCGTGCAGCGTGTACGGGGCCGGGACCGGCGACTTCCTCGACGAGACCGCGGCACCCAACCCGCAGACCGCCTATGCCGAATGCAAGGCGCTGGTCGAGCGCGACGTCGGCAAGATGGCGGGCCGCGATTTCTGCCCGGTGTTCCTGCGTAACGCGACGGCCTACGGGCCCTCGCCGCGCATGCGCTTCGACATCGTGCTCAACGACCTGTCGGCCATGGCGCACACCACCAAGCGCATCGCGATGGTGAGCGATGGCAGCCCGTGGCGCCCGGTGGTGCACATCGAGGACATCTGCGAGGCCATCTACCGCTCGCTGATCGCTCCAGCCGATGCGGTGCGCGGCAAGATCTTCAACGTCGGCGCGAACTCCGAGAACTATCGGGTACGCGAGCTTGCCGAGATCGTCGCCAGCGAGTTCCCGGGCTGCGAGGTAAGCGTCGGCGCCAAGAGCGGCGACACGCGCAGCTATCGCGTTAACTTCGACCGCATCCACCGCGAGCTGCCCGGCTTCCAGTGCCGCAATACCGCGCGCGATGGCGCCAGGCAGCTGCACGAGCTGTTCGAGCGCATCCAGATGTCGCCGGAGACTTATGCCTTCCGCGCCTTCACCCGGCTCAAGCAGCTGAAGTATCTGCAGGCCACCCAGCAGATCGACGCGGACTTTCGCTGGCGCTGACGATGCGGCTGGAGCGACTCGAGATCCCCGGCGCGGCTCTGGTACACATCGAGCGGCTCGCCGACCCGCGCGGGTTCTTCGCGCGCACCTTCTGCGTGAAGGAGTTCGCAGCCGCCGGCCTGCCGACCGCTGCGGTGCAGTCGAGCATCTCCTACAATGAGCGGCGCGGCACGGTGCGCGGCATGCATTTTCAGTGGCCGCCGTCGCGCGAGGCCAAGGTGGTGCGCTGCGTGCGCGGCGGTATCTGCGACGTGCTCCTGGACCTGCGCCCCGATTCGCCTACCTACCTGCAGCACCGCAGCGTGCAGCTCGACGAGGACAACCGCGACGCCGTCTTCATTCCGCACGGCGTCGCGCACGGCTTCCAGACGCTGGTGGACCGCACTGAGGTGCTCTACCAGATGACCGACTTCTTTGCTCCCGACCTCAATGCCGGCGTGCGCTGGAACGATCCCGCCTTCGGCATCGCTTGGCCGATCGCGGAAGTCGTGATCAGCGAACGCGATGCCCAATGCCCGGACTTCGAGCGCGGCGCGTTCGAGGCGCACCTGGCGCAGCATGCGCGGCGGACGCCGGTCACCGCATGAGCGCTTCGACCGGCACGCAGCTGTTCGAGTTTGCGCAGCGGCTGTATCCGATCTGCCGCAGCATCACCGGGGCCGGCGTGCGCGAGACACTGCGCCTGATCGGTACCCGCGCGCCGCTGGCCATCCACGAGGTGCCGAGCGGCACGCGCGTCTTCGACTGGGAGGTGCCGCTCGAGTGGAACATCGAGGACGCGGCGCTGTTCGATCCCGACGGGCGCCGCGCCGTGGACTTCCGCGCCCACAACCTGCACCTGGTCAGCTACTCGGAGCCGCAGGAGGCGGTGCGCACCCTCGAAGAACTGTCGCCGCATCTGCACTCGCTGCCCGAGCACGCCGATTGGATCCCGTACCGCACCAGTTACTACCGTCGCAACTGGGGCTTCTGCCTGCGCCACCGCGAGCGCGAGCAGCTGCGTCCCGGCCGCTACCGGGTCTCGATCCGCAGCTCGCTGGCGCGCGGCTCGCTGAGCTACGGCGAGGTCGTGGTCCCGGGCAAGACGCGCGAGGAGGTGCTGTTCTTCGCGCACGTCTGCCATCCCTCGCTGGCGAACGACAATTGCAGCGGCATGGCGATCGCCGCGGCGCTGGCGCAGTGGCTGGCGGGAGAGAAGTGCCGCTACACCTACCGCTTCGTAT
>JANWKR010000053.1 GCA_025451275.1 Steroidobacteraceae bacterium | reverse complement strand
TTCATATCCCTCGAACTCCTAACCGTCTGGGCGCGCGCGCTGGAGTCTTCCGGAAAAGGCGCGGCTGCGGCCATGTTTTTTGATGTAACGCGCGCGCCACACCGTGGGCCACCGGCTATCAGGACCCCTCCCGCCGGTGTCGTTTCTGCGCTTCTGTACGAGGCAGGCTAGAGTACGCTTACGGCGAGAAAAGTGGCAAGGTGCGCCCACCCGAGAGGATGCGGAACGGTTGGTATCCGGTGGCAAGTCAGGCGCCCGCGCGGCGCCGTCGGTCAGGCGCGGCAGCCGGGCGCGCACGCTGCGCATCATTGGCGGCAGCTGGCGCGGGCGCAAGCTCAGGTTCCCGGCCTCGCCGGCGATCCGCCCCACGCCCGACCGCGTGCGCGAGACGCTCTTCAACTGGCTCGGCGGCGCGGTGCACGGCGCGCGCTGCCTCGACCTGTTCGCCGGCAGCGGTGCGCTCGGGCTCGAAGCCCTGTCGCGCGGCGCCGCGCACGTGAGCTTCGTGGAGCAGGACGCTGCCGCCGCGCGCGAGCTGCAGGCCCGGCTCGAGGAATGGCACGCGCAGGGCGCGGCGGTGGCACGCTGCGACGCCCTCGAGTACCTGGGCGGCGCGGCGACGCCGTTCGCGCTGGTGTTCCTGGACCCGCCTTTCGACTCCGATCTGCTGGGGCGGTGCGCACGGCTCCTGGAAGCGGGCGGCTGGCTCGCGCCCGGAGCGCTGATCTATGCCGAGTGCCCGGCGCGCGCCGGGCTGCCGGCACTGCCGCCCGCCTGGCGGGCGCTGAAGTCCAGGCAGGCGGGCGAGGTCGGTTATCATCTGCTGGCGCGCGAGCCGCCCGCACCACCGCAGCCCGCATGAAACGCAACGCCGTCTACCCGGGAACCTTCGATCCGATCACCAACGGCCACCAGGACCTGATCCGGCGCGCCGCCGGGATCTTCGATCACGTGATCGTGGCGATCGCCGCCAACCCCAACAAGACGCCGATGTTCCCGCTCGCCAAGCGCGTCGAGCTGGCGCGCGTGGTGCTCGCCGACCTCGGCAACGTCGAGGTGCAGGGCTACGCCGGGCTGACGGTGGACTTCGCGCGCCAGCACCACGGCACGGTGATCGTGCGCGGGCTGCGGGCGATCGCGGACTTCGAGTTCGAGTTCCAGCTCGCCAACATGTCGCGCCACCTCGACCGCGACTTCGAGACCGTGTTCCTCACCCCGCAGGAGCAGTTCACGTTCATCTCCTCGACGCTGGTGCGCGAGATCGCGGTGCTGGGGGGCGACGTCTCCAAGTTCGTGCACCCGATCGTGGAAGCGGAACTGAAGAAGCACCGGCGCGTCTAGGCGCGGCCGTGCTCAGCCGGCCCGGCGGGTGCGGCGTCGCGTGCCGGGGCGCTGCGTGCGTTTGGTCACAGCCGCTCGGCGCGCCGGGGCACGCCGCGGCTTGCGGCGCAGAACCTGCGCTTTCTTCTTGGCCGCCTTGCGGCGCAGCTTCTTGATGCGCGGCAGGCGGATGCGCTCGGCGGGCACGGGCAGGGTGCCCGCGCGCTTCAGCTCCAGCGCCCGCCACAGGTACCAGGCCGCGGTGCTGCGGTACGGCCGCCAGCGCTCGCCCCAGGCCGCGAGCGCCTTCGGCTTGGGCATCTCACGCAGGCCGTAGGCGGCGCGGAAGCCGGCCCGCACCCCGAAGTCGTCCACCGGCAGCACGTCCGGGCGCCCGAGCCTGAACATGAGCAGCATCTCCACCGTCCAGCGGCCGATGCCGCGGACCTGCGTGAGGCGCTCGATGATCGCATCGTCTGACAGCGCCTCGAGCGCGGCGTGGTGCGGGACCACCGCCTCGAGGGTCTTGGCGGCGAGATCCTTGAGCGCCGCCACCTTGGCGAAGGAGAAGCCGGCGGCGCGCAGGCTCGCGGTGGAGGCGTCGACGATCATCTGCGGCGTCGGAAAGCAGCCCCCGCCGCAGTTGTCGACCAGGCGCTTGAGGATGGTGGCTGCGGCGGTGCCGTTCAGCTGCTGGTGCGCGATCGCCTGCGCCAGGGCCTGGAACGGATGGCAGTCGTCGTCACTCGTGAGCGTGCACGGCCCCGCGGCGCGCATCAGCGCGCCGAGCACCGGATCGGCCTTCGACAGGTGGGCGTGGATGTCCTGGCTCATGGGCGCGGCGTCACTGCTGGCAGGACGGGCAATAGTACGTGGAGCGCTGCCCCTGGGAAATCGCCCTGATCGGCGTGCGGCAGCGGCGGCAGGGCCTGCCGGCGCGCTCGTATACGTACAGGCGCTGGCGGAAGTAGCCGGGCGAGCCGTCGGCGCCGAGGTAGTCGCGCAGCGTCGTGCCCCCGGCGCGGATCGCCTGGGCGAGCACCGCGCGCACGCTCTTCACCAGCCGCGCGGCCTCGGCGCGCGTCAGGCTGCGCGCCTGGCGCTGCGGGCGCAGCCGCGCCCGGAACAGCGCCTCGCTGGCGTAGATGTTGCCCACGCCGACGACCAGCTGGCTGTTCATGACGAGCTGCTTGAGCGCCACGCGCCGCCGGCGGCTGATGCGCCACAGGTAGTCGGCGTCGAAGGCGCGCGCGAACGGCTCGGGGGCGAGCCGGGCGAGCAGCGGATGGCGCGCCGGATCGCCGGCGGTGTAGATGAGGCTGCCGAAGCGGCGCGGATCGTTGAAGCGCAGCGCCAGTCCCGAGTCGAGCACCAGGTCGAAGTGGTCGTGGGTCAGGCGCGGGGTGTCGGCCGGCACGGCGCGCAGGTTGCCGGACATGCCGAGGTGCACCAGCAGCGTCCCCGACTCGAGCTCCAGCAGCAGGTACTTGGCGCGCCGCCCGACGCGCGTGATGCGCTGCCCGGCGACCCGGGCCGGCAGGGAACGCGGCACCGGCCAGCGCAGGCGCGGCTCGTAGACGGCGAGCGCGGCGATGCGGCGCTTGCGCGCGTAGGGCGTGAGCCCGCGCCGCGTGGTTTCGACCTCGGGAAGCTCGGGCAAGCGAGGACGCCGCCCGCGCGGCTACTTGATCTTCGACTCTTTGTAGGCGACGTGCTTGCGCGCCACCGGGTCGAACTTCTTCACTTCGAGCTTCTCGGCGTGCAGCTTCTTGTTCTTGGTGGTCACGTAGAAGTGGCCGGTTCCGGCCGAGGACAACAGCTTGATCTTCTCGCGCATGATGGCGGCTCCTTCGGCGCGGCCTTAGAGCTTGTGGCCCTTGGCGCGCAGCTCGGCGACGACCTTGTCGATACCCTTCTTCTCCACGGTGCGCATGCCGCTGGTCGTCAGCCGCAGGCTGACCCAGCGCTTCTCGGTCTCGAGCCAGAAGCGCTGCGTGTGCAGGTTCGGCAGGAAGCGACGGCGCCTCTTGTTGTTGGCGTGGGAGACTCGGTTACCGACGGCGGGTCTCTTGCCGGTGACTTCGCAGACGCGGGACATACGAACAACCTTAGAGATTTCAGTGACTTGGCGCCGGGCGGCGGGACTTCCCAGACTACCCGGGCCGGGCTTTATACCAGCCCGGCGACGGGATCTCAAGGACGCGCGCCGCCGGCGTCGCCCCGGGAAAACCGCTTCCGCCGCCGATTATTGCCACGGGCCCGCTCGATAGAGAGTAGCGTACCCGCCCCTGCGTACCGGACGGACGCGCTCCGCCGGCTCGTCATACAACTCCAATAAATCCCAACCCTTCCCTCTTAAGGAGACTCCATGAGACCTATGGCTCGATACTGCGCCGCCGGCGCATTGCTGGCGCTCGCCTCGATGACGGGCATTGCCTACGCCGACGGCCGCGACTACACGGACGGTCCGGTCGTCAACTCCGCCTACATCCGCACCGTGGACGGGCACTTTGACGACTACATGCACTGGCTCGCGACCAGTTTCAAGAAGCAGCAGGAGGCCGCCAAGGCCGCAGGCCTGATCCTCAGCTACCGCGTGCTGGTGGTCGAAGCGCGCAATCCCCAGGATCCGGACGTCATCCTGGTGACCGAGTACAAGAACTGGGCCGCGCTCGATCACCTGGGCGGCAAGTTCGATGCGGTGAGCGCCAAGGTCGCGGGCTCGGTCGAGGCCGCGGACAAGGCCGAGGCCGACCGCGCCAAGATCCGCACGGTGCTCGGCTCGCGCACCATGCAGGAAGCGCTGCTGAAGTAGAAAGCGGACGTCGATGAGACGAAGGCCCCGGGGACCCTCTCCGTGGCCTTCTTCGTTTACAGCAGCCCGTGCTCGGAGAACGAGTAGCACTGCCCGTCGCCGATGATGAAGTGATCGAGCACGCGCACGTCCATGAGCGCGAGCGCCTCCTTCAGGCGCCGCGTGATGAGCTCGTCCGCCTGGCTCGGTTCGAGCACTCCGGACGGATGGTTGTGGGCGAAGATCACGGCGGCGGCGTTGTGCAGCAGCGTCTGGCGCAGCACTTCGCGCGGATGCACCCCGGCGCGGTCGATGGTGCCGCGGAACAGCTCCTCGAAGGCGATCAGCCGGTGGCGGTTATCGAGGTAGAGACAGCAGAACACCTCGTAAGGGCGATCGCGCAGCTGCGCCTGCAGGAAGGTGCGCGTCAGCTCGGGAGCGGCGAGGGCCGGACCCAGGCGCAGCGCCTCGCGGAAATGGCGCCGCGTCAGCTCGAGCGCCGCCTGCATGACGGCGTAGCGCGCCGGTCCCACGCCCGCGCGCGCCAGCGCCTGCGGGCCGTCCGCGGCGAGCAGGCTCCGCAGCGAGCCGAAGTCTGCGATCAGCGTGCGCGCCAGCTCCACCGCGCTGCGCCCCCGCGTGCCCGATCCCAGGAGCAGCGCCAGCAGTTCCGCGTCCGAGAGCGCGTGCGCGCCGCGCTCCAGCAGCTTCTCGCGCGGGCGTTCGGCGAGCGGCCAGTCTCGGATCGTCATTACCGGCAGTTCTAAGGACGGCGGCCCACGAGTCTAAGGACCCGCCGGGGCCCGCGGGCAGGGGGAGAAAGCGCTGCGATTGGCGCGATTTCCCACAATTGCCGCGCCGGTTTGCTTGCCCCCGGCGGCACGGTGCGATAATCAGCGGGAACGGAACGGCTGCGCATGCAAGGCAAACACATACTGCTCGGCGTCAGCGGAGGTATCGCGGCCTACAAGAGCCCCGACCTCGTGCGGCGCCTGCGCGAGCGCGGCGCGGAAGTGCAGGTGGTGATGACCAGCGCCGCGCGCGAGTTCGTCACTGCCACCACCTTCCAGGCGGTCTCCGGACGCACGGTGCGCTCGGATCTGTGGGACGCGGCTGCGGAAGCGGCCATGGGACACATCGAGCTGGCGCGCTGGGCCGATGCGGTACTCATCGCCCCGGCCAGCGCGGATTTCCTGGCGCGGCTCGCCACCGGCCAGGCTGACGACCTGCTCGCCACGCTGTGCCTGGCGACCGCCGCGCCCATCGCCCTCGCTCCAGCCATGAATCACCTCATGTGGGCCAACGCGGCGACGCGCGCCAATATGGCGACGCTCGCCGCACGCGGCGCACACGTCTTCGGCCCGGCTGCGGGCGACCAGGCCTGCGGCGAGGTCGGCCCAGGCCGCATGCTCGAGCCGACCGACCTCGCCGCCCGGATGGACACGCTGCTCGCGCCGGCCGGCGCAGCGCTCGCCGGCCGGCGCGTGCTGATCACCGCGGGTCCCACGCGCGAGCGCATCGATCCGGTGCGCTTCATCAGCAACCGCAGCTCCGGCAAGATGGGCTTCGCGGTCGCGCAGGCGGCACGCGAGGCGGGCGCGACCGTGGTGCTGGTGGCAGGCCCCGTGAGCCTCGCCACGCCCGCGGGCGTCACGCGCATCGATGTCGAGAGCGCCGCCGACATGCTGGCCGCGGTGCTGCGGGAGCTGCCGGGAACGGACCTGTTCATATCCACCGCCGCGGTCGCCGACTACCGTCCGGCGCGCGCCGCCGAGCACAAGATAAAGAAGACCTCTGACACGCTCGACATCGCGATGGAGCGCACCGATGACGTGCTCGCCACGGTGGCGGCGCGTCCCAAGCGGCCGTTCGTGGTGGGCTTTGCCGCCGAGACGCAGGCGGTCGAGCAGAACGCCCGCGCCAAGCTCATGAAGAAGAACCTCGACATGATCGCGGCCAACGAGGTCGGCCACGACAAGGCCTTCGACTGCGAGGACAACGAGCTCCTGGTCCTCGGCCGCAACGCGCGCCACGACCTGCCGCGGGCGAACAAGCTGACGCTGGCGCGGGGACTCGTGGCGCTGATCGCCGAGGAAATGTCCCAGCGCGGCAGCGGCCGCCAGCGCGATACGGCGCTCGCTTGAGCGAGCGGCGCACGCTCAAGGTGCGTGTGCTGGATGCGCGCATCGGCACCGAGTTTCCGCTGCCGGCCTACGCCACCGAGGGTTCCGCCGGGCTCGACCTGCGCGCCTGCCTGGCGAAGCCGCTCGAGCTCGCCCCCGGCCGCGCCGAGCTCATCCCGACGGGACTTGCGATCCACGTGGAGGATCCGGGACTGGCCGCGATGATCCTGCCGCGCTCGGGCCTCGGGCATAAGCACGGCATCGTGCTCGGCAACCTCGTCGGGCTCATCGACTCGGACTACCAGGGGCAGCTCATGGTGTCGTGCTGGAACCGCGGCGCCGAGCCCTTCACGGTCAAGCCCGGCGAGCGCATCGCGCAGCTGGTCGTGGTGCCGGTGGTGCAGGTGGCGCTGCAGGTCGTCGGGGAGTTCGCGACCTCGGAGCGTGGCACCGGCGGGTTCGGCCACTCCGGCCAGCATTAGGGTCGCGCACGTGCCGCGCGGGCGCGGCGGCTACTGCGAGTGAATCGTGTGCAGCTCGCGGTAGCGTTCGATGTCGGTCTGGAACTGCGCGCGCAGCTCCGACTCCTCGTGGTTCTTGACGGCGAGCTGGTTGCTCTGCACGTGCATCTCATTCACCGTGCGCACCAGGTTCTCGGCCAGGTCATCCGGCATGCGGGGCGCGGCGGGCCGTGAGCTGTAGGGCGTGAACAGCTGCGCCCGGGTCTGCAGACCGGCGAGACGCGTGCGCAGCGTCTCCACGTACTGCTCGGCCGCGGTACGCTGGCCCTTGAGCTGCTCCAGGCGCGCATCGCGCAGCGCCTCGATGTCCTTGACCGAGGTGTAGGTCGTCACGAGGAAGGCGTCGTGCTGCTTCTGCTTCATGAGCTCGGCGCGCGCGTGTGCGTCGGCGGCCTGCTGCTCGGGCGACTTCTGCGCGTCCAGGTGTCCCACCTCGACGCCCTGGGCGTTGAGGATGGCGCGGTCCTGGGTGGCGTACTGCGGCGGGATGTGGTCGCCGTAGTGCACGACGCCCTGCTCATCGACCCAGCGGTAGGCGATGCCCTTGTCGGACTTGGTATGCGTGCTCGGCGCGGCGAGCGCGACCGCTGCGCCCAGCGCGGCGCACGCCAGCAGCGGCACAATGTGGAGGCGCAGGACGGCACGCGGCATGCGCGTATATTCCGGCCGCGGGCGGGGCGCTGGCAAGCTCAGCGAGGCCCGTAACGCTGCCGATAGCCGCGCAACGCTGTGAGCTGTTCGGCAGAAATGCGCACGCGCCCGTCGGTGGGCTGCGACAGCGCCTCGATGAGGTCGGCGAGTGTGATGATGCTCACACACCGGATGCCGTGTTGGTTCTCGACCTCCTGGACCGCGGTGAGCTCGCCCTGGCCGCGCTCCTGACGGTCCAGCGCCAGTGCCACGCCCACCGGCTGCGCGCCGGCCGCGCGGATGAGGTCGAGCGACTCGCGCACCGCGGTGCCCGCGGTGATCACGTCATCGATGATCAGCACCCGGCCGCCGAGCGGTGCGCCGACGATGCGCCCGCCTTCGCCGTGATCCTTGGCCTCCTTGCGGTTGAAGGCGTAGGGCACGCTGCGGCCGTGCTCGCGTGCGAGCGCGACGACGGTGGCGGTGGCAAGCGGGATGCCCTTGTATGCGGGCCCGAACACCATGTCGAAGCCCAGGCCCGCCGTGGTGACGGCCGCCGCGTAGCAGCTGCCGAGCACCGCCGCCGACTCGCCGTCGCTGAAGCGGCCGGCGTTGAAGAAGTAGGGACTCTCGCGGCCGGACTTGAGCGTGAAGGTGCCGAAGCGCAGCGCCTCGCGCTGCAGCGCCAGTTCGATGAACGTGAGCTGGTACTGGTGCATGGCCTATCATTGCCTCATGCGCGTCGTCACCGTCAATGTCTGTGGCATACGCTCCGCGGCGCAGAAGGGGCTGTTCCGCTGGCTGGCGCGGCAGCGGGCGGACTTCATCTGCCTGCAGGAGACCAGGAGTCAGGAACACCAGCTCGCCGGGCACGACGTGGCGCTCAAGGGCTATCACAGCTTCTTCTGTGACGCCGAGCGCCCGGGCTACGCCGGGGTGGCGCTGTACAGTCGCCACCGGCCCGAACGGGTGGTGCGCGGCTTCGGGGTCGACGAGTTTGACCGCGAGGGCCGCTATCTCGAGGCGCAGGTGGGAGGGCTGTCGGTGGTGTCGCTGTACCTGCCGTCGGGGTCGGCGGGTCCGGAGCGCCAGGCCTCCAAGTTCCGCTTCCTGGAGGCGTTCGGCCCGCACCTCGAGCGGCTGCGCCGCCGCCGCCGGCACTACATCCTGTCAGGCGACTGGAACATCGCGCACCGTGAAATCGATCTCAGGAACTGGCGCGCCAATCGTAAAAACTCGGGTTTTCTGCCCGAGGAACGCGCCTGGATGGACAAGTTGTTCGGACCGGCCGGCTACGCGGACGCCTTCCGCGAGGTGCGCCCGGGGCCGGACCAGTACACGTGGTGGTCGAACCGCGGACGGGCGCGCGAAAACAACGTCGGCTGGCGCATCGACTACCAGGTGGTGAGCGGCAGTCTCACCGGCAGGGCGCGCCGCGCCAGCATATACAAGGAGCGGCGCTTCTCGGACCACGCCCCGCTCATCATGGACTACGATCTTTGAGCGGCACGGCCGCGCGCGCCGAGCAGCCGCTGTGGCGCGTGCTCGCCAGCCCCAAGATGCTGGCGATCCT
>JANWKR010000052.1 GCA_025451275.1 Steroidobacteraceae bacterium | reverse complement strand
GACCGCCAGGTTGGGATGGTTGGTATGCAGCTGTTCTTCGATCTGGTCGATGGCTTCGATCAGGTCCTCCTGATCGCAGCTCGGAAAGGTCATGCTCGTGACGGCATGTTGTACGGCAACCAGCGCCTGATGTATTGCGGCGGCTTGCGTCCCATCCATGGCAACAATTTGAACCGGTT
Source organism: Steroidobacteraceae bacterium (assembly GCA_025451275.1). GTDB lineage: Bacteria > Pseudomonadota > Gammaproteobacteria > Steroidobacterales > Steroidobacteraceae > 13-2-20CM-66-19. The sequence goes on along the minus strand of JANWKR010000052.1, from coordinate 15,518 downwards.
TTCTGAAAGCCGCAAGTCCTGTCGCCGCCCGGTCACAGCCAAATAAAAAGCCCCGCCGCGGTTACACCGCGGCGGGGCTTCGAGTCCGCTAAGCGGCTATTACTTCGGAGGCGCGCTCGACGAATCGGTCGACGAGGCCGCTGCCTTGGACTTCTTGTGATGGGATGACTTCTTGTGGTGCGACGACTTGGCCGGGGCCGAGGCCGACTGGTCGGCGGCCGGGGCAGCCGGAGCGTCGGCGGCGAAGGCCGGACCGGCAATCAGGGCCAGGGCAATAACGGGGACGAGCTTCTTGAACATCGATGTGGTCTCCAGAGTAAGAACGTGCGTGGGGTGCCTGACCGGCTCATGGGCCGCCGCCAACACCGCGGCCGCTCATCAGCCGGGCAGGCTCCCCGGGTCTCAGGGCGGGCGTATTATGAATGGATTCCTGCGCGCCAGACGCTCTATGACCACAACGTAATGTTGACGGTCCGGCGCATCTATCTATCTGATAAACAAAGCAAAAACTTGTAATGCCACGAGGGGTCCGACGGCCCGTCAGTGTCCGCCGAAGGCGACAAGGGTGCGCACCGGGACCTGAAGCGCGGCAAGACGCGCCGCGCCGCCGAGCTCAGGCAGGTCGATGATGAAGGAGGCGCCGAGGACCTGCGCGCCGAGCGAGCGCAGCAGTTGCACCGCCGCCTGCGCGCTGCCCCCGGTCGCGATCAGGTCGTCCACGAGCAGGATGCGCTCGGCGGCGCCGACCGCGTCGCGGTGCATCTCCATCTCGTCCAGGCCGTACTCGAGGGAGTATGCAACCCGCACGGTGGTGTGGGGCAGCTTGCCCTTCTTGCGGATCGGCACGAAGCCCGCCGCCAGCTGTTGGGCGATGGCGCCTCCGAGGATAAAGCCGCGGGCCTCGATGCCGGCGACACGGTCGATGCGCTGCTCGCGCCACGGGCGCACCATCTCCTCGATCACGTGCCCGAAGACCTGCGCGTTGCCGAGCAGCGTCGTGATGTCGCGGAACATGACCCCGGGACGCGGGTAGTCAGGGATCGTGCGGATGGCGTCGCGGATCTGGCTGAGCGTCGCGGGGTCCATGGTCGCCACTAACGCGGTGCGGCGCGCCGCCACACCAGCGTGCGGTTGTTGGCCGGCATGTCGTGATCGGCGGCGAGCGCCAGGCCCTCGGCCTGCGCGAGCGCCTCGAGCGCCTCGAGGTCGCGGATGCCGCTGAGCGGGTCGCGCCCCTTGAGGAAGCGGTCGAACTCGGCGTTGCTGTCGCTCGTGTAGCTGCCCTGGTAGCGGAACGGGCCGTACACGCTCAGCACGCCGGGCGTGCTGAGCAGCGCGCCGACGCCGCGGAACAAATCCCGTACCCGCTCCCAGGACATGATGTGCAGGGTGTTGGCGCTGAACACCGCGTCGACTACCGGCACCGTCCAGGGACGCGTGCCCACATCCAGCGGCAGCGGCGCCCGCAGGTTCGGGCCGCCCTCCAGGCGGATGCGCGCGGCGAGCTCGGGCAGGTGCGCGGCAACCTCGGTCGGCTGCCACTGCAGATGCGGCAGGTGAGCGCTGAAGTACACGGCATGCTGCCCGGTGCCGCTGCCGATCTCGAGCACCGCGCGGCTCGCCGCCAGCTCACCGCGCAGTACCGCGAGAATCGGCCCCTTGTTGCGCTCGCAGGCTTCCGACGAGGTCAGCATGGCGCGAGTCTGCGACAATATCCCCATGCAAGCCATAGACGCGCTACTGACGCGCCGCTCCGCGCGCGCGCTCATCGAACCGGCGCCCGACCAGGGCGCGCTCGAGCTCATCCTCGCCTGCGCCGCACGCGCCCCGGATCACGGGCGATTGCGGCCGTGGCGCTTCGTCGTCGTGCGCGGCGCGGCGCGCGCGCGCTTCGGCGGCCTGCTCGCGGCGCACCTGAGGCGCACTCACCCGGACGTCACGGCCGAGTCGCTCGAGCGCGAGCGGCAGAAAGCGTTCCGCGCGCCGCTGATCGTGGTGGTGGCCGCGCGCTGCAACGCCACCATCAAGAAGGTGCCCGAGATCGAACAGACGCTGTCGGCGGGCGCCTCCGCCCACGCCATCATGCTGGCGAGCGCCGCGCTCGGCTTCGCCGCCATGTGGAAGACGGGCAGCGCCGCCTACGACACCCAGGTGAAGACCGGACTCGGCCTCGGGGCGGGCGACGTCATCGTCGGCTTCCTCTACCTCGGCACCGACAGCGGCGAGCGGGCGACGGTGCCGGTGCGCGACTGGCGCGAGCTGGTGAGCGAGCTCGGCGCCTAGGTGCGACGAGCCGTGTGTCCGGGCCGACGAGGCGAGCGCCGCGGCGCGGCGCGGGCGCGATTTGCGATGAGCGGCGCGTGCGCACGCCGGGGCTGCATTATGATGCGCGCCTTCGTCATTCCTGCGCAGGTCGCAAATCATGAGATTGGTGTCGTTCGTGGCGGCGCTGGCGGCAGTTACCGCCTGCGCGGCCCACTCGCCCGCGGACAAGCCCGTGCCCGCTGACGCCAACACCGCTGCGCCCGCCGCATCGGCGGCGGCCGGCATTGTCAAGCCTGCGCTCGGCACTTTCGGCGTCGACCTGAGCGCGGGCAATCCCGCCGTCAAGCCCGGTGATGACTTCTTCGCCTATGCCAACGGCCGCTGGTACGACGGATTTGCCATTCCCGCCGACAAGTCGAGCTTCGGTGCCTTCGACCGCCTCGACGAGCTGTCCAAGGAACGCGTGCGCGGCATCATCGAGGTGGCGGCCGCGGCGCACGCGCCGGCCGGCACTCCGGAGCAGCAGATCGGCGACTACTACGCCGCCTTCATGGACGAGGCGGCCATCGAGGCCAACGGCCTAACGCCGGCGCGCGCGGACCTGGAACGCATCGCCGCCGCGCACAGCCACGCCGACATTGCCCGCCTGTTCGGCGAGCCAGGCTTCGCGTCGCTGTTCGACGTGCAGCTGCCCGCGGACTTCAAGAACCCGGACCGTTACGCGGTGTTCATCAGCGAGGCCACGCTCGGCCTGCCGGACCGCGACTATTACCTGAAGGACGATCCGCAGCTGAAGCAGCTGCGCGCCAAGTACGTCGCCTACATCGAGCAGATGCTGACGCTCGGCGGGATGGCGCAGGCACAGGCGCCGGCGAAGGCGCACGCCATCATGGCGTTCGAGACCGCGGCCGCGAAGGTGCAGTGGCCGATCGAGAAGCGCCGCGACATGCAGGCGATCTACAATCCGCGTACCAAGCAGCAGCTGCTCGAGTACGCACCCGGCTTCCCGTGGCAGGTGTTCCTCGAACCGCAGCAGCTCGGCGCCCGCCAGGACCTGGTGCTGGCCGAGCTCACCGCCATGCGCGACCTGGCCGCCGTGTTCCAGCGCACGCCGCTGCCGACGCTGCGCGACTTCCTCACCTTCCAGTACCTCAACAGCCACGCGGCCTACCTGCCCAAGCGCTTCGACGCGGCGCGCTTTGACTTCTACGGCAAGACCATGCGCGGCCAGCCGCAGCAGCGCGAGCGCTGGAAGCGCGGCGTGGACGCCGTCGACGACGCGCTCGGCGAGGCGGTGGGGCGCGTCTACGTCACCAAGTACTTCCCGCCCGAATCCAAGGCCAAGATGCAGGAGCTGGTCGGTGATTTGCGCGCCGCGCTCAGCGAGCGCATCGACGCGCTCGACTGGATGACGCCCGCGACCAAGACGCGTGCGCACGAGAAGCTCGCCGCGTTCACTCCGAAGATCGGCTACCCCGACAAGTGGAAGGATTACTCCGCGCTCGTCATCCGCCGCGACGACCTGCTCGGCAACGTGCGCCGCGCCGCCGAGTGGCAGTGGAACTACGAGATCGCGCGTCTCGACAAGCCGGTGGATCGTGCCGAGTGGCAGATGAACCCGCAGGAGATCAACGCCTATTACAATCCCTCGAACAACGAGATCGTCTTTCCGGCCGCCATCCTGCAGCCGCCGTTCTTCGATCCCAACGCGGATGCAGCCGTGAATTTCGGCGCCATCGGCGCGGTGATCGGGCACGAGATCGGTCACGGCTTCGACGACCAGGGGCGCAAGTTCGGTCCCGACGGCGCGATGCAGGACTGGTGGACGCCCAAGGACGCCGAGGTGTTTACGGTGCGCACCGCGCGGCTCATCAAGGAGTTCTCGGGCTTCGAAGCGTTGCCCGGGCTGAAGGTGAACGGCGCTAACACGGTCGGCGAGAACATCGGCGACCTCGGTGGCCTCAACATGGCCCACGAGGCCTACCTCATCTCCCTCAAGGGCCAGAAGGCCCCGGTGATCGACGGGCTGAGCGGGGATCAGCGCTTCTTCCTCGCCTACGCGCAGGTGTGGCGCAGCAAGTACCGCGAGGGCGCGTTGCGCGAGCTGGTCATGTCGGACGTGCACAGCCCGGACTACTTCCGCGTCAACGGGCCGCTGCCGAACATCGATGCCTGGTACAGCGCCTTCGGCGTACAACCCGGAGACAAGATGTACATCGCGCCGGCCGAGCGCGTGCGCATCTGGTAGGCGGGTTCAGCGGCTCATCGCGTCCGCCGCAGCCGTGAGGCGGTGATCGCGATGTCGCCCTCCGACCAGCGTTTCAGCGCGCGGGGTCGCCGGTGAGCACGATCTCCTCGTAGCCCGGGTAGGGCACGAGGCTGCCGCACGCGATGATGCAGAACCTGACCCCGTAGCGGTAGGCGGTGGCGCCGGTCGCATCGTAGGACGGCGTGGAGGTGTCGAAGGTCGCGCGGCTGAGGACCTGCAGCGCCGCCGCCTGCAACGCGGCGTCCGCCTGCGCCTCGACCACCCGTGCTGCAACCGCCTTGCCCTGCTTGTCGATGTGAAACTCCACCAGTACCCGGCCGGCGATCTTCTGGCGCTTGGCCTGCTGCGGATAGGGGTCGGACTGGATGTCGAGGGTGATCGGCGGCACCTTGGCGACCGCTCCGCCGGGACCGCCCGGCGCGCGTGCGCGGCTGGCGCAGGCGCCCGTCAGCAGCGCGCACACGAGCATCACCAGCAACCGTGCGCCTGCCGCGCTCATGGTTTGACCACCGCCAGCACCACGATCGCGATCAGCAGCAGCGCCGGCACCTCGTTGAAGAGCCGGTACCAGCGCTGCGTGTGCCGGCCGTCACCGCGGCGGAACGCCAGCATCAGCCGGTAGCACCAGGCGTGGTACCCGACCAGCGCCGCCACCAGCAGGAGCTTGGCGCGCAGCCAGCCCTGGGTAAGGTAGATCGGGGCTGCGACGATCATCGCCAGACCGAACAGGATCGCGACCAGCGCCCCGAGCGACATGATGAGGAACAGGCGCCGCTCCATGACCACGAAGCGCTTGAGCCCGGGCGCGTCGGTGGTGGCGGCGTGGTAGACGAACAGCCGCGGCAGGTAGAACAGGCCGGCGAACCAGGTGACCACGAACACCACGTGAAAGGCCTTGAGCCACAACATTGCGCAATTGTAACGGAAGGGCCATCGCCCGCCGGGCGGCCTTTCCGGTAGCATGGCCGGCCTTGCCAATCAGCCCCGAAATCCACAGCCATGTCCAACACGCCGGCCGCCGCTGCCACCGCCTTCCCGAGCAACATTGACATCGCCCAGCGCGCCAAGATGCGCCCGATCGTGCCGCTGGCGCAGGAGCGGCTCGGGATCCCCGAGGACATGCTCGAGTCCTATGGCCGCTACAAGGCGAAGGTGTCGCTCGACTACCTCGAGCAGCTGACCGGGCGGCCGGACGGCAAGCTGATCCTGGTCACGGCGATCTCGCCGACCCCGGCGGGCGAGGGCAAGACCACCACCACGGTGGGGCTCGGAGATGCGCTCAACCTGCTGGGCAAACGCGCGATGGTGTGCCTGCGCGAGCCGGCGCTCGGGCCGGTGTTCGGCATGAAGGGCGGCGCCGCGGGCGGGGGCTACTCGCAGGTGGTCCCGATGGAGGACATCAACCTGCACTTCACCGGCGATTTTGCCGCCATCGCGCTCGCCAACAACCTGCTGGCGGGCCTCATCGACAACCACATCTACCAGGGCAACCAGCTCGGCTTCGACGTGCGCCGCATCACCTGGCGGCGCGTCGTGGACGTGAACGACCGGGCGCTGCGCAACATCGTCGTCGGCCTGGGTGGCACCGCCAACGGCGTCCCGCGCGAGGACGGTTTCGATATCGTGGTGGCCTCCGAGGTCATGGCGATCCTGTGCCTGGCCACCAGCCTCGCCGATCTCAAGGAGCGGCTCGGCAAGATCGTGGTCGGCTACCGTGCCGATCAGCAGCCGATCCTGGCGCGCGAGCTCAAGGCGCACGGCGCCATGACGGCGCTGCTGAAGACCGCGCTGGCACCCAATCTGGTGCAGACCCTCGCCAACAACCCGGCGTTCATCCACGGCGGCCCGTTCGCCAACATCGCGCACGGCTGCAACTCGGTGATCGCCACCCGCACCGCGCTCAAGCTGGCCGACTACGTGGTGACCGAGGCCGGCTTCGGCGCCGACCTGGGGGCCGAGAAGTTCGTCGACATCAAGTGCCGCAAGGCGGGGCTCAAGCCGAGCGCCGCGGTCATCGTCACCACGGTGCGCGCGCTCAAGTACCACGGCGGCGTCGAGCTCGCCGACCTCAAGAACGAGAACCTGGCGGCGCTGGAGAAGGGCGCGGTCAACCTGGAGCGCCACATCGACAACGTGGTCAACCACTACGGCCTGCAGTGCACGGTGGCGATCAATCGCCGCCACGAGGACACCGACGCCGAGATCCGCCTGCTCACCGAGCGCGGTGCCGCGCACGGCGTGCGCGTCATCGGCGCGACCCACTTCGCCGACGGCGGCAAGGGCGCCACCGAGGTCGCGCGCGAGGTGGTGCGGCTGTGCGAGCAGCCGAACAAGTTCCACTTCGTCTACGAGGACAGTGCGACGCTGTGGGACAAGATGAAGGCGATCGCCACCAAGATCTATCACGCCAGCGACATCACCGCCGACAGCAAGGTGCGCACGCAGATCAAGCAGCTGCAGGAGGCCGGCTACGGGCACTACCCGGTGTGCGTCGCCAAGACGCAGTACTCGTTCTCGACCGACCCGAAACTGCGCGGCGCGCCCAGCCAGCACGTGGTGAACGTGCGCGAGGTGCGCCTCGCCGCGGGCGCGGAGTTCATCATCATGATCTGCGGCGACATCATGACCATGCCCGGGCTGCCCAAGGTCCCGGCCGCCAACAGCATCGACGTCGACGCCGAGGGCCGCATCACCGGGCTGTTCTGAGGCAGCGATGCCGTTCTGCGAGGCCGATCCCTGGCGGCTGCAGTACTTCGAGGGTGTCGAGTGTCCGCCGGAGCTGCGCATCCCGACCGAGGATCCGGACGGGTACTGCTGGTTCCCGACCCAGCGGCTGATCTACAACAAGCTGTTCGTGGCCGAGTCGCAGGGTCTCGCCTGTGCGCCGCACGGCGTGACGCCGCCGCAGTTCCCGGTGTTCAGCAAGCCGATATTCAACCTGCGTGGCATGGGCGTGGGCAGCTGCGTGCTGCCCGACCTCGACAGCTACCGGCGCCACCTGACTCCCGGCCACTTCTGGATGACGCTGCTGACGGGCGAGCACATCAGCTCCGACGCCGCGGTCGAGCGCGGCCGGGTGACGTGGTGGCGCCACTGCCGCGGCGTGCCGGCGGGCGAGGGCACGTTCGACTACTGGGTCGTGGAAGCCGACGCGCGCGTGGAGCTCGAGGCAAACCTCGCCGGCTGGGTGGCGCGGCACCTCGGCGGCTACACCGGCATGCTCAACCTCGAGACGCTCGGCGGCTACATCATCGACGCGCACCTGCGTTTTGCCGACCAGTGGCCCGACCTCTACGGCGCGGGCTGGCTCGGGGCGGTGGTGGGGCTGTACCGGCACGGGCGCTGGGAGTTCACCGAGGGCACGCGGCGCACCGGCTACAGCGTGGCGCTGTTCGGGCCGCACGGCCGCGAGTACCGGCACCCGCCCCCGGCCCTGCTGGCGGAAGTGCGCCGCATGCCGCAGGTGAGCAGCCTCCAGATCACCTTCCATGCCGACCGCCCGGCGGCCTCGCACGCGATGCCGCCGGGCGGCTTCCGCCTGGCGCTGGTCAACTGCCTGGAGCTCGCCGCCGGGCGGTCGGCACTGGCGCGGCTTGCGGCTTTCTTCGAAGTCTGACTCCCCACCCTATTGGCTCCAGGCGCGGCCGCGTGCCGCCGCCTCGGCCGCCGCGTCGAGCGGCTCGCCGGCGATCAGCGCATCCACCGTCCCGGTTACCGCAGCCGGCATTGCGGCGGCCGCAGGCCGATAGTCGCCGACCGCGGGGCCCGGCGGGGCGCCGGCCAGCACCTGCATCCGCCATGCGTCCTGCTCACGGCACGCGACTCCGGCGAGCGGGCTCGGTGCGCGCAGCAGGAAGCTGCGACAGTAGGCGCCGTCACGTCTGCGGAAGCTGAGCCCGATCCGCACCGCGGCATTCGGCGCCTGCGTGCTCACCAGCTGCCGCGAGAGGGCCTGCGCCAGTGCGCCCGTCGCGAGCAGGCGGCCGTCGCGCGCAGTCACGGAGCCGTCCGGCGGGTGCAGCAACGGCGGTCCAAACAGTGCTCCCACCACGAGGCTGGCGGCGATCGCGCTCCACTGCGGCCACGACCAGCGCCGCACCGGGGGCCGGGCGCGGGGCAGTGGCGGGACCGCGGCCGGTGCTCGCGCGCCACGCGCCGCATCCAGCAGTCGCTCCGGCACGGGCTCCTCGAGCAGGGGCGCGCAGGCGCGCTGCAGCCGCGCGCGCAGTGCGCGCTGTGCTTCCACGCGCCGTAGCAGCTGCGGATCGCAGGCCATGGCTGCCTCGAGCGCCACACGTGCCGGTGGCTCGAGCTCGCCGTCCACGTACGCCATCACGGTCTCGTCATCGAAAGTCATGCTTGCGGTCCCGGTTCTCCGAGCAGCCTCTGCAGCGCGCCGCGGCCGCGCGCCAGGCGGCTGGTCAGGGTCCCGACCGGAACGCCGAGCGCGTAGGCAGCTTCCTTGTAAGACAGTCCCTCAATCAGCACCAGCGCCACCGCGCTGCGCTGCTCCTCGGGCAGGCTCGCCAGCGCCTCCTGCACGGCGAGCTGCTCCGCATCGGTAGGCCCGGACACGCGGCCCGCAAGGCTGTCGCCCACATCGGGCGTCAGCAACCGCTGGCGCCGCTCGCGCGCACGCACCTCGTCGAGCCACGCGTTGCGCACGATGCCGTACATCCAGCCGGCCAACGGCGCGTCGGCCTGCAGCTGCGCGGCGCGCGCCAGCGCGCGCTCGATTGCCAGTTGCACCAGGTCATCGGCGTCGTGCACGTTGCGCGTCAGACTGCGCGCGAAGCGCCGCAACCGTGGCAGCAGCGCCACCAGCTGCGCGTGCAGCTCGGCAGGCGGTGGCATCGCTAAGCATTCACTACGTACATGACGGCCATTTTCTTCCATTTCTTTCCCGCTGGGCCAGGTTGCACTAAGGTGCCGGCCATGCGCGCACTTGCCGCCCTGCTCGTCCTGGCTCTGACGCACGCGGCCGCCGCCCAGATCGGCGTGCCGGCGGTACGCCTGCCCTCGGTCGGGGTGCCGAATCTGCCGGCGGCCACCGCACCGCTCGATGCCACGCTGCCGCGCGCGGACGATGTGCAGGCGCTGCGCGAGCTACGCCGCCTGCACGTGCGCGAGCTGCTCAGGCACCGCGAGGTGATCGAGACCGATGCGCACGGCGCCCCCATCGTGCGCGGCGAGATCCTGGCGCTCACCGCCCAGGGTGCCCCGATGCCACCGGCCGCTGCGGGAGTTACGGTGCTGCGGGAGCTGACGCTCGCAGGCCTCGGCCTGCGTCTGGTCGTGTTGCACGCCAACAGCGACACGGTCGGCACCCTGCAGCGCGTGCAGAGCGCCGATCCCGCGGGCGCCTACGACTTCAATCACGTGTTCACCGTCAGCGGCCTGCTGGCGGCACCGGCCGGCCCCGGCGCGGCGGCGCCCGATGCGGGCGCTGCGGTGTCCGCTACGCTCGGCCTCATCGACGGCGGCGTGTACGAGCACCACGAGGTGTTTGCTGGCGTCACGCTGCACCAGCACGGCTGCGCGGGCCGGCCGGTGCCGGATGCACACGGTACCGCGGTCGCCTCACTGCTGGTGGGACGCGCGACCGCTTTGCACGGCGCGGCCCCCGGTGCCACCTTGTATGCGGCGGACGTGTTCTGCGGGCTGCCCACCGGCGGCGCGGTCGACGCGGTGGCGGAAGCCTTCGACTGGTTGGCCCACGAGCGCGTGCCGGTGATCAATGTGAGCCTCGTCGGACCGCCGAACAAGCTGCTCGGCGAGGTGCTCACCGCAGTGCTCGCGCGCGGCCACATCGTGGTGGCGGCCGTCGGCAACGACGGCCCGGCGGCGGCGGCGCTGTATCCGGCAGCCTACCCGGGAGTCGTCGGCGTCACCGCGGTCGACGCACGGGGACGCATCCTGCCCGAGGCCGAGCGCGGGGCACAGGTGAAGTTCGCAGCTCCGGGAGCCGACATGGCAGCCGCCAGCACCGGACCGGGTTACGTGCGGGTGCGTGGTACTTCTTTTGCGGCGCCGCTGGTGGCAGGCCTGCTGGCCGTGCGCCTGCCCGCGCCCGAGAAGAGCGCAGCCGACGCTGCCGTGGCGTCGCTCGCGCAGAGCGCGCAGCGGCTCAGCCAGCCGGTTCCCAATCCGGTCAGTGGCTACGGACTCGTCGGCGCGGAGCTGCGCCGTCAGCCGGCGCTCGCCGGGCTCCGGGATTAAGTCAAGTCCGCGTCGGGGAAGAAATCCCCGCCGCCGCTCGTAGTACTCCACGAAGGGTCGCGGGTGGTCCGCGGCCTCCAGAGGAGAGGACCATGAAGATTCATCTTTTCGCGAGCGCCGTGGCGGCGGCTTTCCTGAGCGTTACTGCGCCGGCTCACTCGCAGATCCTGGGCGGCGCCGCGCACGGCGCAGTGGGCGGCGGGTTCGGCACTACGTTTGGCCCGAGCAGCCTGCGCAGCAGCGCAGCCGGCAGCGCCAGCGAGCAGTTGCGGGCCCATGCCGATGCCAACCGGGCCGAGCGAGCCGCGACGGCCGCCGCGCGCCAGAGCGCGCGTGGCAGCGAGGCGCGCGCTGCGGAGGCGGGGCAGGGCGCACGCGCCGGGGCGCGTCAGGGCGTGGACCGCGCCTCTGCGGTGGGCGGCCAGGCGGATCGCACGGCGACGGCCGCCGCCAGCGGCGCGAATGCAGGCGTGCATGCCGCCGGTGAGGGAGAGGTGCAGTCGCGCGCCGCGCAAGTGGCGGGCGACACTGCGGCGAGTGCCGGCGGTCGCTCCGTGACCGGGGACTCCGCTGCGACAGCATCGCGACAGCCGCCGAGTCCGCCTGCCAAGGCGCAGGGCGCGCCCAGCGCGGGACGCGCGCCGGCCGGTGGCCCGAGCGCGACCGGCGACGCCTCGGTCTCGGCCCACGCGTCCGGTCCGCAGTGACGGACGAGGATGAGCGGCGGGCGCATCAGCGCCCGCCGCTTCGCGCGCCCGGTCATGGAGGCGGTCAGTCCCGCGGCGGCGTGTCGCCGGAGTACCTGATTGCGGTCGCGCCCTGCACCGGGCCGATGCTCGCCTTGTCGCTCACGTACAGCTTCACCGGCCGCTCGAACTCGAGCGGGCCCTTGACCACCGACCCCGGGCCGATGACGATCCGCGGCGGCTCGGAGCCCCCGACGCTGAAGCCCTCACTCTTGTGCACGTGAATGCCGCCGTCGATGCGGGCGTTGTCCAGATCGATGCCGGCGTTGGTGGTGTCGATGCCGCCGCCGACGTGCGCCGCGGCGACGTGTATGCGGCCGTTCACATTGGCGAGATCGCCGGTCACCTCGGCGCCCTTCTCGAGATTCAGCCGGCCGTTGACGGTGTGCACGCTGCCGCTCACCCGTGCCGACTCCTGCAGCTCGATCGAGCCGTTGACGGTCTTGAGCTCGGACGCGCTGGCACGTGCCTCGAGCTCGATCGAACCGTTGACCGTATGCGCGCGCTCCACCACCGCTCCGGCGCCGACGCGGATCGCGCCGTTTACGGTCGAGAGGTCTTCGGCGTGCTGGCCGTCGGCGATTTCAATTGAGCCGGTCACCCTGGAGAGGGTGTCTGCTGCGGCATGGCCGCTCCAGGCTGTGCTCATGGCACACACGCACAGGGTCAGGATCACATCGCGGGTTCGCATGATTTTGCGCCTTTCAGGGGTCGGCCATCGCCTGTCCAGTTGGACGGCTCCAGGCTGGCAAAGGTTTGCATGGGGCTCGCGCCCATGGCCAAAGCGCGCCAATCCGGGGAGAATTTGCCGATGCAAGGCACAAAGCGAGGCGCCGGCCGGCGCGCGCCGCGGCGCATCCTGGTGCTGGACGTCGGCGGCACGCACGTCAAGCTGCACGTGAACGCCCGCGCGCCGATGCGCAAGTTCGAATCCGGACCTCACATGACGCCGCGCGTCATGGTGCAGCAAGTCCGTGCGCTCATCGGCCCCGACCGCTACGACGCGGTGTCTATGGGCTATCCGGGCCTGGTGAGGCGTGGCAAGATCGCTGCCGAGCCTGTCAACCTCGGCCGGGGCTGGGTCGGCTTCAACTTCGCCCGCGCGCTCGGACGGCCGGTCCAGGTGATCAACGACGCCGCCATGCAGGCGATCGGCAGCTACCGCGGCGGCCGCATGCTGTTCCTCGGGCTCGGCACCGGGCTCGGTGCGACGCTGATCATCGACGGGGTGATCGAGCCGACCGAGGTCGGTCATATGCCTTATAAGCACGGGCGCACCTTCGAGGACTACGTCGGCGAGCGCGGGCGTAAGCGCCGCGGCAATCACAAGTGGCGCAAGTCGGTGCTCGATGTGATCGAGCGACTGCGCTATGCATTCGAGGCCGACTACGTCGTGCTCGGTGGCGGCAACGCCGAGCGCCTGAAGAAGCTTCCGCACGACGTGCGCCGCGGCGACAACAAGAATGCCTTCCGCGGCGGCGTGCGCCTGTGGCACGCCACGCCCGGCACGCTTGTGCCGCCGGCCCGTGCGCCGCTGCGCCGGCCGCGCAGGTAGGCGATGGCCGCCGCGCCCGGTGCCCCCGGACTTGCGCCGACCTGGAGCAGCAGCGCCAAGGAGATGGTCGGCTGCGCGCTCGGCTCGTCGCGGCTGTGGTTCACCATCGGTGGCGGCATCGTCAACGAGGTCTACTACCCGCGCGTCGACCTGCCGCAGATCCGCGATCTCGGCTTCATCGTCGCCGACGGCGCCGGCTTCTGGGTCGAGGTGAAGCGGCTGTGGCAGCACTCGGTGGAGCTCGCCGCGCCCGGAGCGCCGGCGGTGCGCATCGTCCACCGCCACGAGCGCTTCGAGCTGGCGCTGCGGGTCGTGCCGTGCGAGCACCGCGACGTGCTGCTGATCGAGGTGACCCTGAGCGGCGATGAGTCGCTGCGCCCGTACGCGCTGCTCGCGCCGCACCTGGGCGGCAGCGGTCTGAACAACACCGCCGCGGTAGCCAATCACCGCGGCCACAAGCTGCTGTGGGCCGAGCAGGGGCCGTTTGGGCTGGCGCTGGCGGCGGTCGATACTGAGCAGCGCAGCGCCTGGGGGCGGGCCAGCGCCGGCTGCACCGGCAGCAGCGACCTGTGGCAGGACTTCGCGCACCACGGCGCGCTCACCTGGGAGTACGACAGCGCCGGACCGGGCAACGTCGCCCTCGGTGGTGAGCTGCCGCGCCAGGCGGTGCTGGCGCTCGGCTTCGGCGGCAGCGCCGAGGCGGCCGCGACGCTCGCGCTGACCGCGCTCGCTGAGCCGTTCGAGCGCAGTTGGGAGCGGCAGCTCACCGCCTGGACCCAGTGGCACGGGCGCTGCGCCGAGCAGGACCTCTGCGCCGGCCTGCCCGAGGAGTGCGCCGGCCAGGTGCGCCTCTCGACCATGGTGCTGCGCGTGCACCAGGACAAGACTTACCCCGGCGCCCTGGTGGCCTCGTTGAGCGTCCCGTGGGGCAACACGCACGACGAGCGCGAGGGCTATCACCTGGTGTGGCCGCGCGACCTGGTGGAGACCTCCGGCGCGCTGCTGGCGGTCGGCGCGGTGCGCGAGGCGCACAACACCCTGCGCTACCTGCTCGCCACGCAGCACGAGGACGGGCACTGGAACCAGAACCAGTGGCTCGGCGGCAGGGCGCACTGGACCGGGCTGCAGCTCGATGAGACCGCCTTTCCGGTGCTGCTGGCGGTGGCACTCGATGAGCGCGGCGCGCTGCACGGCACGCGGATAGCCGACATGATCGGGCGCGCGCTGTCATTCCTCGCGCGGCACGGTCCGGCGAGCGACCAGGACCGCTGGGAGGAAGACGCCGGACTCAACACTTTCACCCTCGCCGTGTGCATCTCGGCACTGATCGCCGGCGCGCGCTACCTGCCCGCCGACGGACGCGACCTGGCGCTGGCGCTGGCCGACTACTGGAACGCGCGCCTGGAGGACTGGACCGTCGCCTACGACACGCCACTCGCGCGCCTGTACGGCGTGCCCGGCTACTACGTGCGTATCGCGCCGACGCAGGCGCTCACCGATGACCGCCTCATGCCGGATACCGTGCTGCCGATCCGCAATCTCGAGCAGGACCCGCAGCTGCCGGCCGCCGCCCAGGTCGGTGTCGACTTCCTGCAGCTGGTGCGTTTCGGCTTGCGGCGCGCCGACGACGCGGTGGTGACTGCCAGCGTGAAAATCGCCGACGCGCTGCTGAAAGTCGACACCCCGGCGGGGCCCGCCTGGCACCGCTACAACGACGACGGGTACGGTGAGCACGACGATGGCCGCGCCTATGACGGCACCGGTCGCGGGCGCGCCTGGCCGCTGCTCACCGGCGAGCGCGGTCACTACGAGCTGTGTCGCGGCCAGGACGCGCTGCCCTACCTGACCGCCATGGCGCGCATGGCCTCGGCCGGCGGCATGATCCCGGAGCAGGTGTGGGACGCCGCGCCGCTCGCCGCCCGCGGGCTCTCGCCCGGGCGCCCCACCGGCGCGGCGATGCCCCTGGTGTGGGCGCACGCCGAGTACCTGAAGCTCGCCGCCTCGCGCCAGCTGCAGCGGGCGTTCGACCGTCCGGTCGACGTCTGGAAGCGCTACCGGGGTGAGCGACCGACGCTCACGCACGTCATCTGGTGTCCGCATGCGCCGGCCTCTCAGCTGCCCGAGGGCTGCGCGCTCAGCATCGCCCTGCCCGAGGCCGGCGCGGTGCGTTACGGCTTCGATGGCTGGCAGGAGGTGCGCGAAACCGACACCACGCCCAACTCGCTCGGCGTGCACGTGGTCGGGATCGACACGCCGCGGGTGCACGCCGGGCGCAGCATCGACCTCACCTACCGCCTGGGTGGCAGCTGGGCCGGACGCGACTTCCGCATCGGCGTGACCCCGCGCCCGCGGCCGGCGGGGTAGTCGCGTGCCGTTCACGCTCGCGCACCCGGCCGCCATCCTGCCGCTGCGCCGCGTGTGGCGGCTGCGCACCGCGCCGCTGATCATTGGTGCGCTGATCCCG
>JANWKR010000051.1 GCA_025451275.1 Steroidobacteraceae bacterium | reverse complement strand
CTGCGCAACGTGCTGCGCACCATGCTGGCACTGCGCGCCGGCGAGCACCTGACGCTGGCCGAGTTCAACGAGGAATGGCTCGCCGGGGGCAGCGCCGACAGCGCGCCGCCGGCGGCGCCGGCGGGCGCGGAGGGAGAGAGCGCGCTCAGTGACGCCGAGCGCGAGGCGCTGCGGCGCATGCTCGAGGCGTGCCAGTGGAACGTGAGTGCGGCCGCGGCGCGGCTGCACATCAGCCGCCGCACCATCTATCGCAAGATTCACCGACACGGGCTCCTCCGGCACGCCCACGAGGCGGGCCAGCAGGGGTCCGAATGAATACCTCAACCCAGACGAGGCAGAACTACGATGGCTATCAACATCCACCCCTCGGTTGACGGGGGAGTCAAGCCGGGCAACCCGGGCTTCGGCGGCGGCACGCTCACCTGCAAGTGCAGCAGCAACCCGGTGACGGTCAAGATCTCTTCCAACGTGGCCTTCAACCACGTATGCGGCTGCACCAAGTGCTGGAAGCCGCCGGGCGCGCTGTTCTCGCTGGTCGGCGTCACCGGCCGCGACAAGGTCAACGTCACCGCCAACGCCAACAAGCTGAAGATCGTCGACGAGAAGGCGCCGATCCAGCGCTATGCCTGCACCGGCTGCGGCGTGCACATGTACGGCCGCATCGAAAACAAGGCGCACCCGTTCTACGGCTTCGACTTCTTCCACGTCGAGCTGTCGAAGGACCAGGGCTGGGAGGAGCCGAAGTTCGCCGCGTTCGTCTCCTCGATCATCGAGGCCGGCTTCAAGCCCGACCAGATGGGCGCGGTACGCGCCCGGCTCAGGGAGCTGAAGCTCGAGCCGTATGACTGTCTGTCGCCGGCCCTCATGGACCTGATCGCGACCCACGCCGCGAAGGCCAAGGGCGTCCTCGCCTAGACGCGCCCGTCGCGGCGGGCCCCGCGCACGTGCGCGGGGCCCGCGCTGCGGACGCAAGCATTTCCCGGACCGCAGCCGTCGGCCGCCCCTGGCGGCCGCGCGCCGTCGGGAATGCCTCCCGGCGGCCACCTGCGGGCGCGCGTGCGCAGTGATACCTTTGTGCAAATTCCCTCGCAGCAGGATCCGGGCATGAATCGCAGAACCGCAGCCGCCGCCTTGGCCGCGCTGGCACTTGTCTGGGGCGCGGCGCGTGCCGCCGCGCCTGCCGGCGAACGCCTGTATGTCTCCGATGAGACCGGAGGCAATGTCGTGATCGTGGATCCGCAGGCCGGGCAGGTCGTGGCACGCATCCCGGTCGGCAAGCGGCCGCGCGGCATCCAGCTGTCCGTGGATCACGCCAGGGCTTACGTCGCGCTCACCGGCTCGCCCGCGGCCGGTCCGAACGTCGACGAATCGAAGCTGCCGCCTCCCGATCACCGCTATGACGGCATCGGCGTGGTGGACCTGAGGGCACAGCGGCTCGTCAGTACCTACCCGAGCGGGGCGGACCCGGAGACCTTCGCGCTGTCACACGACGGCAAGATCCTGTACGTCTCCAACGAGGACAGCGGCCAGCTGTCCGCCATCGATCTGGCCAAGGGCACGCTGCTTGCCACCGTGGCGGTGGGCTCCGAGCCCGAGGGCGTCGCCGTCAGCCACGACGACAAGACCGTGTACGTGACCTGTGAGACCTCCAACTCGCTCTATGTCCTCGACGCCCACGCCATGAAGGTGCTCGCACAGATCCCCACCGGCAAGCGGCCGCGCGCGATCTACCTCAGCCGCGGCGCGCACCGCGGCTACGTGACCGATGAGTTCGGCGCCTCGCTCACTGAATTCAACACCGATGACAACACGGTCGTGCGCACCATCCCGCTCGGCGACCCGAAGGTCGTGCGTCCGATGGGCATCGCCTCGCACGACGGCAAGACGCTGTACGTGACCACCGGGCGGTTCGGGGCGCTGCTCGAGGTCGAGGCCGGCACGGGCAAGGTGCTGCGCACCATCGCGCAGGTCGGCGCGCGTCCCTGGGGCGTGGCGCTCAGTCCGGACGGCACCCGGGCCTACACGGCCAACGGCCCGGCGGGGGATGTGTCGGTCGTCGACCTCAAGGCCGGGCAGGTCGTGGCGCGCATCGCGGTCGGGGGCAGTCCCTGGGGCATCGTGATCGCGCCGGCGCCCAAGTGATGCGCAGCGGCGGCGCGCGCTGGGTGCTCGCGGTGCTGGCCGCGGGCCTCGCCGCGGGCGGCCTCGCGTACGCCGCCGTGGATCCCGGCCCGCTCAGCCAGGCCGAGCGGGCCGCGCGCACCGGCCAGGACGGCATCTGGAAGGCGGTGGTGCCGCCCAGGGGCATGCACGGCGAGTTCGACAGCAACGACCCGATCGGCGTTGCCGCCGGGCGGCGCATCACCGCCGACTGCTCGATCAACTGGCTCGACCCGGATGAGCGCAAGCTCTACTGCTTCGCCAGCGCCACCTCGCTGGTGTTTTTCCTCGAGGGTCCGCACGCCTGGCTGGAGCGGGCGCGCAAGCAGTGGCCGCGGCTCGCCGTGCGCTGACGGGCAGCCGTGCCCTCAGGGCACGACGTGTGAGCTGCCGACGTCCTTCCACTCGTAGCGCGGCACCTGCACCCACTTGCCATCCTTGAGCTCCGGCACCTTGTGCACGCGCGTCTGCTCGACGGTCATCTTGCCGTCCTTGTCGTTGACCCAGAAGTCGATGTCATAGATCTGGTCGGTGGTGCCGGCGACGCGGAAGTCGGTGCAGGCGAAGTAGTGACCATTGTCGTCGAGCTGGCGGATCGGCTGGTGCGTGTCGATGAACTGCAGGTCGAGCACCTTACCGGTCTTGTCGTCCTTGAGCTGGAACACGCCGTGATTCTTGGCCGCCTGGTCGAGCGCGCCCTGCTCGACGGCGGACATCACTTCCCAGCCGCGCTTCTGCGCCATGTGCCCGGGGTGCTCGGACGCCGGAATCCACCACCAGGGGATCGGTGAGCGGGCGGTCAGCTGCCACTTGCCCTCGGCCTGGACCGGCTCCTTGTAGATGCGCACCTCCTGCACCTTGAGCACGCCGTCGGACGGGCCCACCCAGAAATCGATCAGGTAGCGCTTGTCCGCGTCCTTGGCGTCGTGGAACTTCACGTCGGGGAAGAAGCCGTAGCCGTCGATGGTGCGCGTGAAATCGATGCCGTCGAAGGCGAGCTTCAGCTGCGTGCCGTTCAGCGGGTCCTCGAGCGGGAACACGCCGCCGTTGGCCTTGAGCTGCGCATCGACGTAGTCCTTCACGAGCGTCTCGGCATCGCCGCTCTCGTAGTCCTGCATGGCCTTCTCGGTCGACTCGACGCTGCTCGCGGCGACGAAGTCGCGCGCCTTCTGCAGGTTCTGCGCCGGACTTGCCAGGAAGGATTTCTTCGCATCGCCGTCCTTGAAGCAGTAGGTCTTGCCGTCCTTGTCGTTCCAGGTGATCGAGCAGTTGGTCATGACGTGCCGGCCGGCGGCCAGGCCGTCGGCGCACTGGCCGCCGAACTCGGGTGCGGCAGGCGCGGCCGCCGCCCCGGCGAGCACGGTGCAGGCGAGCAGCACGGCCGCGGGCGCGAAGCGGGCGCGGCGGCGGGAAAGCGGGGCGGCAGTAATCATGGCAGGCCTCGTGAGGCGGCGCGCCGAGCGATTGCGGCGCTCGACCCATGCTACTCCTGTCGCCGACGCAGTGTCTCAGGAGCGCGGGGTGGCGAGCTCGTGGCCGTGCGCGAAGTGCGCCGCCAGGTAAGCTTCGCCGTTCTCGAGGATGAAATAGCGGAACGCCTCGGC
Organism: Steroidobacteraceae bacterium; assembly: GCA_025451275.1. GTDB lineage: Bacteria > Pseudomonadota > Gammaproteobacteria > Steroidobacterales > Steroidobacteraceae > 13-2-20CM-66-19. The sequence continues at coordinate 19,243 of JANWKR010000051.1, read as the reverse complement.
GGCCGGCGACAGCGTCTTCGCCTGCGTGTTGACGACGTGCCAGCGGCGCATCACCGGCAGCCCCTCGGTCTCCGGGGCGGCGATGAGCTTGTGATCGAGCTCGAGGCCGATGGTATGCAGCGACAGCAGCGCCACGCCCATGCCGGCCATGACCGCCTGCTTGATGGCCTCGTTGCTCGACATCTGCATGACGACCCGCGGGGTCATCTGGTAGGCGTCCATGAACTCATCGAGCGCGGCGCGCGTTCCCGAGCCCGGCTCGCGCACGATGAACTCCTCGCCGATGAGCGCGCTCACCGGCACCGACTCGGCGCGCGCGAACGGATGCTCCACCGAGGTCACGAGCACGTGCGGATGCATGGCGAAGGGCTCGGCGCGCGAGGGCCAGTTGCGCGGCGGCCGGCCCATGATGGCGAGCTCCACCGTGCCCTCGCGCATCAGCGCCACGACCTCCTCGCGGTTGTTGCCGACGTGCAGGCGGATCTCCACCCCCGGGTGCTCGTCGCGGAAGCGCGCGAGCAGCCGCGGCAGGAAGTACTTGGCGGTGCTCACCATCGCGACATCCAGCATCCCGGTGCGCAGGCCGCGGAAGCGCGCCACCATGTCCTCGGCGTCGCGCATGGCCGAGAGCACCCGCTGCGTGTAGGCCAGGACGTATTCCCCGACCATGGTCAGGGTGACCTTGCGGCTCGAGCGGTCGAAGAGCGGCAGGCCCACTTCCGCCTCCAACTCCTTGATCTGCATGGAGACTGCAGGGGGCGTCAGGCCGAGCTCCTCGGACGCCCGCGCGAAGCTCGAGTGCCGGGCCGCCGAGGAAAACACCTTGAGCTGACGCAGGGTGGCGTTCTTCATTAAGAATTGCTGAACTTGTCGGTAACTTAAAGTGACTTTACCTGAATCATAGGCCGCCCCTACATTCCCTTCAATCCGGAAGCGAATGAACGAGGACGGCACAGATGTCGACGGTTACCGAGGCGAGGAACGACGGACCCACGGCCATCAAGGACACCAAGCGCCGCTACAAGGCCGGCGTCATCAAGTACCGGCAGATGGGCTACTGGGATCCGGACTACGTGCCCAAGCCCACCGACACGGTGTGCCTGTTCCGCATCACGCCGCAGGATGGGGTGGACCCGATCGAGGCGGCGGCCGCGGTCGCCGGCGAATCGAGCACCGCGACCTGGACGGTGGTGTGGACCGACCGCCTGACGGCCTGTGACAACTACCGCGCCAAGGCCTTCAAGGTCGAGCCGGTGCCGAACAACCCCGGGCAGGTATTCGCCTGGATCGCCTACGACATCATCCTGTTCGAGGAGGGCTCGATCGCCAACATGACGGCGAGCCTCATCGGCAACGTCTTCGGCTTCAAGCCGCTCAAGGCGCTGCGCCTCGAGGACATCCAGATCCCGGTGGCGTACGTGAAGACCTTCGCCGGTCCCCCCACCGGGCTCATCGTCGAGCGCGAGCGTCTCGACAAGTTCGGCCGCCCGCTGCTCGGGGCCACCACCAAGCCGAAGCTCGGGCTGTCGGGCCGTAACTACGGTCGCGTCATCTACGAAGGCCTTAAGGGCGGCCTCGATTTCATGAAGGACGACGAGAACATCAACTCGCAGCCCTTCATGCACTGGCGCGACCGCTTCCTGTACGTCATGGACGCGGTCAACAAGGCGAGCGCGGCCACCGGTGAGGTCAAGGGCTCCTATCTCAACGTCACCGCCGGGACGATGGAGGGGATGTACGAGCGCGCCGAGTTCGCCCGTGAGCTCGGCTCGGTGGTCGTCATGATCGACCTGGTCGTCGGCTGGACCGCCATCCAGAGCATGTCGCACTGGGCGCGGCGCAACGACATGATCCTGCACATGCACCGTGCCGGCCACGGCACCTACACGCGCCAGAAGACCCACGGCATCAGCTTCCGCGTCATCGCCAAGTGGCTGCGCCTCGCCGGCGTCGACCACCTGCACGCCGGCACCGCGGTCGGCAAGCTCGAAGGCGACCCTGCCACCGTGCAGGGCTACTACAACGTGTGCCGCGACGCCTTCACGCGCCAGGACCTGCCGCGCGGCATCTTCTTCGACCAGGACTGGTGCGACATCCGCAAGGTGATGCCGGTGGCCTCCGGCGGCATCCACGCCGGCCAGATGCACCAGCTGCTCGACCTGTTCGGCGACGACGTGGTGCTGCAGTTCGGCGGCGGCACCATCGGCCACCCGGGCGGCATCCAGGCGGGCGCGGTGGCGAACCGCGTGGCGCTGGAGGCGATGGTCAAGGCGCGCAACGAGGGCAAGGACATCCGCGCCGAGGGCGAGGAGATCCTGCGCCGCGCCGCGCGCTTCTGCTCACCCCTGCAGCAGGCGCTCGATACCTGGGGCGAGATCACCTTCAACTACACGTCCACCGACACTTCCGACTTCACGCCCACCCTCGCGGTGGCGCACTGAAGCGCCGCCAGGAGCAGCACGAGCATGATGACCAACCCGGTACGCAAGATCACCCAGGGCCAGTTCAGCTTCCTGCCGGAGCTGACGGACGCGGAGATCGCGCTGCAGATCCAGTACGGGCTCGACCGCGGCTACGCCTGGAGCATCGAGTACACCGACGACCCGCACCCGCGCAACACCTTCTGGGAGATGTTCGGCATGCCGATGTTCGACCTCAAGGACGCGGCCGGCGTGCTGGCCGAGGTCAACAGCTGCCGCCAGACCTTCCCGCAGCACTACATCCGCCTGGTGGCCTTCGACGCCACGCGCGGCATCGAGTCGATCGGCATGAGCTTCATCGTCAACCGCCCCGCGAAAGAGCCGGGCTTCGGCCTCATCCGCCAGGAGCTGCACGGCCGCACCATGCGCTACACGGTGCACAGCTACGCCAGCGGCCGCCCCGAGGGCGAGCGGGGCGGGAACTGAACCGCGAGCCATGCGCGGAAAGGAACGGCCCATGTACCTGATTGCCCCCTCGATCCTGTCGGCCGACTTCGCCCGCCTCGGCGAGGAAGTGACGCGGGTCATCTCAGCCGGCGCCGACTGGATCCACTTCGACGTCATGGACAACCACTTCGTGCCCAACCTCACCATCGGGCCGATGGCGGCAGCGGCGCTCAAGCCCTACTGCCGGCCCGAAGCGGGACGGCACGCGCTGCTCGACGTGCACCTGATGGTGCAGCCGGTGGATGCGCTCATCGAGTCGTTTGCCGCGGCCGGCGCCGACGTCATCACCTTCCACCCGGAAGCTTCGGTGCACGTCGACCGCACGCTGCAGCTGATCCGCTCGGCCGGCTGCCGCGCCGGGCTCGCCTTCAACCCGGCCACTCCGCTGGAGGTGCTCGAGTACGTGCTCGACAAGGTCGACGTGGTGCTCATCATGAGCGTCAACCCCGGCTTCGGCGGGCAGAGCTTCATCGACTCGGCGCTGGCGAAGATCGCGCGCGCCCGGCAGCTGATCGACGCCTCGGGGCGTGACATCCGCCTCGAGGTCGACGGCGGCATCAAGGTGCGCAACATCGCGCGCGTGGCCGCCGCCGGCGCCGACACCTTCGTCGCCGGCAGCGCGGTGTTCGGCTGCGCGGATTACCAGGCGGTCATCGACGCCATGCGCTACGAGCTCGCCAGCCTCGCACGCTCGAGCAAGGTGGCCTGATGGGGACGCCTTTGTATTCGATCCCCGGCCCGGGTGCGCCCACCCCGGAGAGCCCGGCCGGAGCAGGGCAGGCCGCCGCGTCGGGCGCCGCGGCGGCCCGCGTGCCGGGCGCGGGCGAGGCGCATACCGTCGGCGAGGTGCTGGCACAGAGCCAGGCGGCACAGGTGCTGGACGAGCTCGACCGCGAGCTGGTGGGCCTGGCACCCATCAAGGCGCGCATCCGCGACATCGCAGCGCTGCTGGTGATCGACAAGCTGCGCGCCAACCTGGGGATCCAGGCGCAGGCGCCGAGCCTGCACATGAGCTTCACCGGCAACCCCGGCACCGGCAAGACCACCGTGGCGCTGCGCATGGCGCAGATCCTGCACCGCCTCGGCTACGTGCGCCGCGGGCACCTCGTGGCGGTGACGCGCGACGACCTGGTCGGCCAGTACATCGGTCATACCGCGCCCAAGACGCGCGAGGTGCTCAAGCGCGCCATGGGCGGCGTGCTGTTCATCGACGAGGCCTACTACCTGTATCGGCCCGAGAACGAGCGCGACTACGGCCAGGAGGCGATCGAGATCCTGCTGCAGGTCATGGAGAACCAGCGCGACGACCTGGTGGTGATCCTGGCGGGTTACAAGGACCGCATGGAGACCTTCTTCCGCTCCAACCCCGGCCTGAGCTCGCGCATCGCGCACCACCTCGACTTCCCCGACTACGCGCCGGCCGACCTGCTCAGCATCGCCGACAAGCTGCTGACGCAGCAGAACTACCGCTTCGCGCCGGGGGCGCGCGCTACGTTCGCCGAGTACCTGGCGCATCGCATCCGCCAGCCGCACTTCGCCAACGCGCGCAGCGTGCGCAACGCGCTCGACCGCGCGCGGCTGCGCCAGGCGAGCCGGCTGTTCGCCGAAGTCGAGCGGCGCTTCACGGCCGAGGATCTGACCACCATCGAGTCCGCCGACATTCGTGCCAGCCGCGTCTTCCAGGCGGCCGCCGCGTCCCCCCAGCCATAAATCGAAAACCAGGAGCCGCGACGATGCATCTCGGGCGCACCACTCTGTCGAAATTCCTGATCCAGCAGCTGCCCGGCGCCAGCGACCTCGGCGCGCTGCTGGTGGACGTGGCGGCGGCCGTGAAGGCCATTTCCGCCATGACGGCCAAGGGGGCGCTCGGCGGCTACCTGGGCGAGCAGGGGGCCAAGAACGCCCAGGGCGAGGCGCAGCAGAAGCTCGACGTGCTGGCGCACGAGGTGATGATCCGCAGCTGCGAGTGGGGCGGGTTGCTCGCCGGCATGGCGTCCGAGGAGCTCGAGGAGCCGTACGCGCTGCCGGCCGAGTACGTCCGCGGCCGCTACCTGCTGGTGTTCGACCCGCTCGACGGCTCCTCCAACATCGACGTCAACGTCTCGGTCGGGACCATCTTCTCGGTGCTGCGCCATGATCAGGACGCCGCTCCCTGCGCCACCGACTACCTGCAGCCGGGGCAGCGCCAGGTGGCGGCCGGCTACGCCATCTACGGGCCCGCCACCATGCTGGTCATCAGCGTCGGCAAGGGCACGCACGGCTTCACGCTCGATCGCGAGATCGGTAACTTCATCCTCACCCATCCGGACCTGCAGATCCCGGCCGACTCGAGTGAGTTCGCGATCAACAGCAGCAATGCGCGCTTCTGGGAGCCGCCGGTGCACCGCTACGTGACCGAGTGCCAGGCCGGCAAGAGCGGCATCCGCAGCCGCGACTTCAACATGCGCTGGATCGCCTCGCTGGTGGCCGAGGTGCACCGCATCCTCATGCGGGGCGGGGTGTTCATGTATCCGAAAGACACCCGCGACCGCAGCAAGCCGGGGCGGCTGCGCCTGCTGTACGAGGCCAACCCGGTCAGCATGCTGGTCGAGCAGGCGGGCGGGCGCGCCTCGACCGGCAGCCAGCGCCTGCTGGAGCTGAACCCGGAGGCGCTGCACCAGCGCGTGCCGCTGATTCTCGGCTCGCGCCACGAAGTCGAGCGTATCGAGCGCTACCACGCCGAGTTCCTGAGCGGTGCCGACCGGCCGTTCATCTCGCCGCTGTTCAACGAGCGCTCGCTGTTCCGTCCCGAAGCCCTGACCTGAGCACCACGGAAGGCGTATGTCCGTCCAGCACCCCATCATCGCCGTCACCGGCTCCTCCGGCGCCGGCACCAGCACCGTGATGCAGAGCTTCGCGCACATCTTCCGCCGCGAAGGCATCAAGGCGCAGGTGATCGAGGGCGACTCCTTCCACCGCTACAACCGCGTCGAGATGCGCGAGCGCGTGCAGGCCGCCGATCGCGGCGCCGGGCCGCAGATCAGCCACTTCGGGCCCGAGGCCAACCTGCTGCGCGAGCTGCAGGACACCTTCGCCGAGTACGGCATTTCCGGGCGCGGCCGCGTGCGCCGCTACGTGCACGATGCCGCCGAGGCCCGGGAGCTCAAGAGCGATCCGGGCACCTTCACCGACTGGCAGCCGATGCTCGAGGGCAGCGATCTGCTCTTCTATGAGGGCCTGCACGGCGCCTACACGGGCGACGGCGTGGACGTGGCACGCCACGTCGACCTGCTGGTGGGCGTGGTGCCGATCGTCAACCTCGAGTGGATCCAGAAGCTGCACCGCGACCAGAACCATCGCGGCTACAGCCAGGACGCGGTGGTCGACACCATCCTGCGCCGCATGCCCGACTACGTGAACCACATCTGCCCGCAGTTCAGCCGCACGCATGTCAACTTCCAGCGCGTGCCGACCGTGGACACCAGCAACCCGTTCATCGCCCGCGACATCCCCACCGCCGATGAGTCCATGGTCGTGATCCGCTTCGCCAATCCCAAGGGCATCGATTTCCAGTATCTTGTCTCCATGCTGCACCACTCGTGGATGAGCCGGCCCAACAACATCGTCGTGCCCGGCGGACAGATGGGACTGGCGATGCAGTTCATATTCACGCCCATGATCCTGCGCCTCATGGATCTCAAACGGCGCGCGTAGCGGGGCGCCGATGACACTGCCCTCGCGCGCCGTGCGCGCTGTGCTGTTCGACCTCGACGGCACCATGCTCGACACCGCCGCGGACATCGCCGCCGCGCTCAACGCGGCGCTCGCCGAGCAGCATCTCGCGCCGGTGCCGCCGGAGAAGGTGCGCACCTTCATCGGCCGCGGCGTACCGACCCTGATCGGGCGCGCGGTGGCCCATCTCGGGGCCGCCGGCTGCGACACCGCGGCGCTGCAGGCGGGTTTCCACGTCCACTACGCGCGCCTCGAGGAGCGCGACGAGCTCAGCGCGCGCGTCTATCCCGGCGTCGCCGCAGGTCTCGGCGGCCTGCACGCCCTGGGAGTGGCCCTCGCCGTGGTCACCAACAAGCCCTCGCGCGCCGCCCGCGACCTGCTCAAGCGCCGCGGCCTGGCGCGCTGGATCCGGGCGGTGGTGGGGGGCGACGGCGACCTGCCGCGCAAGCCGCACCCGCAGCCGCTGCTGCGCGCCTGCCAGGACCTGGGGGTCGAGCCCGCCGAGGCGCTGATGGTCGGCGACTCGCTGGTGGACGTGCAGGCGGCGCGTGCCGCGGGCCTGGCCATCGTGTGCGTGCCCTACGGTTACAACGAGGGCAACGACCCGCGCGCGCTGCCGTGCGATGCGTTCATCGACAGTGTGGCGGAGCTGCCGGCGCTGCTCGCCGCAACAGCGCGGTGATCCGCGCCCTGCTGTGGGACGTCGACGGCACGCTCGCCGAGACCGAACGTGACGGCCACCTGGTGGCCTTCAACCGCGCCTTCGAGACCGCGGGCGTGCCGTGGCGCTGGAGCGCGGCGCACTACGGCCGGCTGCTCGAAGTCGCCGGCGGCTACGAGCGGCTGCTGCACGAACTGAAGCACCGGGACGCGGCGCCGGCCGGGAGCGCCGCGCGCGAGGGGCTGGCGCGGCAGCTGCACCGGCTGAAGAACGGTTTCTACGAGGACATCGTGCGCGCGGGCGAACTGCCGCTGCGTGCCGGCGTCCCCGAGCTCCTGGCCGAGTGCTCTGCGGCGGGTGTGCCGATGGCGATCGCCACCACCACCACCCCGAGCAACGTCGCGGCTCTCCTCGGCCATCACCTCGGGGGCGACTGGCGCGGCCGCTTCGCTGCGGTGGTCACCGCCGCCGAGGCGCCGCGCAAGAAGCCCGACCCCCAGGTGTACGAGCTGGCACTGGCCGCGCTCGGCGTGGGCGCGCGCGAGGCGGCGGCCATCGAGGATGCGCCGGCCGGTGTCTACGCCTGCCGTCGCGCCGGCGTCCCCGTCATCGTCGCGCACAGCCACTACTTTCCCGACGCCGTCGCCGGGGCCCGGGCTGCCGGCCCCTCGCTCGGCAGCGGCGCCGGCTGGCGCCCCGCGGCGGCCGTGCCCGGCACCCGCATCGGCCTGGAGCAGATCCGCCGCTGGTGCGCCTAGCGCGCCTCGCGCGCGCGCATGGTACCGTTGCGACCCCGTTCGCAACGCGAGGAGTCGAGGCGATGCAAGGACGTGGGCTCACAGGCGCGGCCGTGGCCGCGGCGGCGGTGTTGACCATGGCGGCTGCGCAGGCGGCGCAGATTCCGGCCGACGTGGAGCGGACCGCCAACGCCGGTATCACGCGGGCAACGCTCGAAGCTCCGATCCGCTTTCTGTCCTCGGACCTGCTCGAGGGGCGCGGGCCTGCGACCCGCGGCGACCAGCTGGCGCGGCTGTACCTGCAGACTCGCCTCGAGGGACTCGGCTACGAGCCCGCCTTCGCCAAGGGCGCCTGGCAGCAGTCCTTCGACATCGTCGGTCTCAAGGCACGGTTCCCCAAGAGCTGGAGCTTCCAGGGCAAGGGTGCGCGCGTCGAGCTCGCCTGGCGCAACGACTACATCGCCGCGAGCGGGGTGCAGGAGCCGAGCGTCGCGGTGCAGAACGCCGAGCTGGTATTCGTCGGCTACGGCATGCAGGCCCCGGAGTTCAAGTGGGACGACTTCAAGGGCATGGACCTCAAGGGCAAGGTCCTGGTCGTGATGAACAATGACCCGGACTGGGACCCGAACCTGTTCGCCGGCAAGCGGCGCCTCTACTACGGACGCTGGGACTATAAATACGAGAGCGCCGCGCGCCAGGGAGCCTCCGGCGCGATCATCATCCATACCACGCCCTCGGCGGGGTACCCGTGGCAGGTGGTGCAGAGTTCCTGGGGCGGGGAGCAGTTCCAGCTGCCCGCCGGCAGCGAGCCGCGGCTGAAGGTGAAGGCCTGGGCCACCGAGGACGCCGTAAAACGCCTGCTCAAGGCGGGCGGCTTCGATCTGGACAAGCTGGTGGCGGCGGCTCACTCGCGCGACTTCAAGCCGGTGCCGCTCGGCATCACGACCTCGCTCACCTTCGGCAACGAGCTGTCCAAGGTCCAGACCGCGAACGTCGGTGGGGTGCTGCCCGGCAGCGATCCCAAGCTCGCCGCCCAGGTGGTGGTGCTGTCGGCGCACCACGATCACTTCGGCATCGGCGACGCGGACGCCACGGGCGACCGCATCTACCACGGCGCCGTGGACAACGCCTCCGGCTGCGCGCAGGTGCTGGCGATCGCGCGCGCCTTCGCGGCGCTGCCGCAGCGGCCGCGGCGCTCGATCATCGCGCTGTTCGTGGCCGGCGAGGAGCGCGGCCTGCTCGGCTCGCAGTACTACGCCGAGCATCCGAGCGTGCCCGCCGGCCGGATCGCGGCGAACATCAACATCGATGGCGGCAACATGTTCGGCCGCACCCGCGATGCGACACTGATCAGCATGGGCAAGAGCTCGCTGGACACGCTCGCCGAGCAGGTGGCCAAGTCTCAGGGTCGCGTGCTCAAGCCCGACCAGTTCCCCGACCGCGGCTATTACTACCGCTCCGACCAGTTCTCGTTCGCCAAGATCGGCGTGCCGGCGCTGTACTTCGCCAGTGGCACCGACTTCGTCGGGCGCCCGGCCGGCTGGGGCAGGCAGCAGATCGAGCAGTGGGAGATGAAGAAGTACCACCAGCCCTCCGACAAGCTCGACGGCACCTGGAAGTTCGAGGGCATGCTCGAGGACGCCAAGCTCGACATGCTGTCTGCGTGGCTGGTGGCGCAGGCAGACGCCATGCCCACCTGGAATCCCGGCGACGAGTTCGCGGCGGCACGCCAGCGCGCGCTCGCCGCCGTCGCGCACTAGGAGTCACCCCATGTTCGAACGCCTCGAAGCCATCGCCGCCGATCCGATCCTCGGCCTGATGGCGCAGTACCGCGCCGATAGCGACCCGCGCAAGGTCGATCTCGGCATCGGCATCTATCGCGACGATCAGGGCAACACGCCGGTGCTGCGCGCGGTGCGCGAAGCCGAGACCGCGCTGGTGGCCGCGCAGACCACCAAGGCCTACGTCGGACCGACCGGCAACGCGGGCTTCAATCAGGGGATGGAGCGCATGGTGTTCGGCGCGCAGCACGCGGCGCTCAGCGGCGGCCGCGTGCGCAGCGTGCAGTGCCCGGGCGGCTGCGGCGCGCTGCGTCTCGGCGCCGAGCTGATCCGCCTCGCCGCACCGCAGGCCGTGGTGCACGTGAGCACGCCCACCTGGGCCAACCACGTGCCGCTCCTGTCCGGGAGCGGACTCAAGCTCGAGCCGTATCCCTACTTCGACCCGGCGACCGGCGGGGTGCAGTTCGAGGCCATGACGGCCGCGCTCGAGCGCCTGCCGCCGCGCGCCGTGGTGCTGCTGCACGCTTCCTGTCACAACCCCACCGGCGCGGACCTGTCGCAGGAGCAGTGGCGTGCGCTGCTGGCACTGGTCAAACGCCGCCAGCTCGTGCCCTTCATCGACATGGCCTACCAGGGCCTGGGCGAGTCACTGGATGCCGACGCGTTCGCCATCCGGCTGTTCTGCGCCGAGCTCCCCGAGGTGCTGTGCGCCGTGTCGTGCTCGAAGAACTTCGGGCTGTACCGCGACCGGGTCGGCGCACTGCACGTGGTGAACGACACCACGAAGGCGGCGGACGCGACGCTCACCCAGCTGGTGCGCCTGGCGCGCGGCATGTGGTCCATGCCGCCGGATCACGGCGCCGCCATCGTGCACGGCATCCTGGCCGACGAGCGCCTCACCAGGCTGTGGGCGGAGGAGCTGACCCAGATGCGCGCCCGTATCCAGGACCTGCGCCAGGCGGTGGTATGGCAGCTGCGCGAGCACTGCCCGCAGCGCGACTTCGGCTTCATCGCCGGGCAGCGCGGCATGTTCTCGTTCTTCGGCATCAGTACTGCGCAGGTACGCGCGCTGCGCGAGCGCCACCACGTCTACATGACCGACGACAGCCGCATGAACGTCGCCGGGCTGCGGCGCGAGAACCTCGAGTACTTCGCGCGCGCCGTGGCGCAGGTGCTGGCAGCCTGACACGCACGAGCGCCGATGCCTTTGGTCACGGCCGGGGTGGTGCACTCTTTAGCGAGCGTCACTCGGGGACGATCAGGCGGTGCGTCGATTTGACCTCTTCCATGACGAAGTAGGTGTGCGTCTGCTGCACGCCGCGCACCGAGGCGATGCGGTCGCCGAGGAAGCGCCGGTAGCTCTCCATATCGATCACCCGCACCTTGAGCAGATAGTCGAAGCCGCCCGCCACCATGTGGCACTCCATCACCTCGTCGTGCGCCAGCATCACCTGCTTGAATCGCTCGAATGCATCCGGGGTGGTGCGGTCGAGGGACACTTCCACGTACGCGAGCAGGCCGAGGCCGAGCCGCGCGGGGTTGAGGCGCGCGAAATAGCCCTCGATGTAGCCGGATGCTTCCAGCCGCCGGACGCGCTCGAGCGTCGGCGTCACGGTGAGGTGCACTTCGCGCGCCAGCTGCGAGACGGCCGTGCGGCCATCCTCCTGCAGGCGCACAAGCAGGCGGCGATCGATGCGATCGAGTTCACGCTCCGGTAGGGGCGACGGCCCAGGGGTCGTGTTTTTATGGCTCATGGCAGTAAATTTAACTACTAATGAGGCCAAAACGGAACATTATTCTCTATCGATATCGCTACCATAAGTGCAATTTACTACCTGCTTCAGCGCGGGTTTTCATGATCGCCACCGCTCCCCGAGCCCCGCAAAGATGAGCTCTGCCACGCTCGAGACCCTGCGCGAGAGCCTGCGCTCCGCGACGCTGCGCCCCGAGACCGAGGCCTCTGACGAGGCGATCGCGGATCTGGCGGGCGTGCAGGCGGCCCTGGCGCGGGCCAGTCAGCGGGCGGCGCGCTGGGTGGAGGTGGCGCGCGCCGATACCCGCTCGCGGCCGCTGATGGAGCGCATGCTCGAGCAGTTCCCGCTCGACAGCGCCCAGGGCAAGGCGCTCATGAGCCTCGCCGAGGCCCTGCTGCGCACGCCCGACCCGAAGCGCGCCGACCAGCTCATCGCCGAGCGCCTCGCGTCCATTCGCGAGGCGGGCGTGCCCGGCGACACCGATCTGCTGCTGCGCACCGGCTTCACGCTCCTCGGAGCGGCGGGGCGACTGCTGCCGGACGTTTCACGGGAGCTGTCGGGGGAGTTCTCGCCCAGCAGCCTCACCAAGCACATGGTCGCGCCCGTGGTGCGCGCCGCGCTGCGCCAGTCGATGCAGCTGCTCGGCCACGCCTTCATCGTGGGCGAGACGATCACGGCCGCACTGGCGCGCGCCGAGCGCGAGCCGGAGCTGGCGCTGTGCTCCTTCGACGTGCTGGGGGAGGGCGCGCGCACCGAGGCGGATGCCGAGCGCTACTTCGAAGCCTACGCGCAGGCCATCGACACCCTCGGGCGGCAAGCCTCCGGCAGCACCTACGCGCGCTCGGGCATCTCGGTGAAGCTGTCCGCCCTCGAGCCGCGCTACTCGCTGCTGCAGAGTGCGCGCGTCAACGAGGAATTGGCCCCGCGCATGCTGGAACTGGCGCGCCGCGCGGCGCGCGCCGGCATCGGCTGCACCATCGACGCCGAGGAGGCCGACCGCCTCGACATCTCGCTGGACATCGTCGCGACGCTGGCGCGCGATGAGGCGACGCGCGGCTGGGACGGGCTCGGACTCGCGGTGCAGGCTTACGGCCGCCGCGCGCCGCTCGTGATCGACTGGGTGGCGCAGCTGGCGCGTGACAGCGGCCGGCGCATGGGCGTGCGACTGGTGAAGGGCGCCTACTGGGACAGCGAGATCAAGCGCGCCCAGGAGCGCGGGCTCGCCAGCTTCCCGGTCTACACCTCGAAGGCCGCCACCGATGCCAGCTACCTCGAGTGCGCGCTGCACCTGTTCGCCGCGCGCGGGGTGATTTACCCGCAGTTCGCGACCCACAACGCCTACACCGTGGCGGCGGTGCTGGAGCTCGCGCCCACCGCTAGCGCGTACGAGTTCCAGCGCCTGCACGGCATGGGCGAGGCGCTGTACGAGGCTGCGCGCGCCGATGTGCCGCAGCTGCCGCCGGTGCGCGTCTACGCCCCGGTCGGTACGCACGAGGAGCTGCTGCCGTACCTGGTGCGGCGGCTGCTCGAGAACGGCGCCAACAGCTCTTTCGTCCATCAGTTCATGAACCCCGACATCCCCGTGGAGCAGATCGTGCGCGATCCCATCACCTCCCTGACCTCCGACGACGCGCCGGGCCCCCGGGTACGCGAGCCGCAGGCCCTGTTCGGCGCCGAGCGCACCAACTCGGCCGGCGAGGACTTCGGTGATCCGGCAGCTCTCGCCGGGCTCGAGGCCGAGGTGCGCACGCACGCTGGCGAGCGCCACGGCGGCGGCCCGATCCTGAGCGGCCGCCTCGCGCGCGACCTCGATGTCCCGGTCACCTCGCCGGCCGATACCAGCCAGGTCGTGGGCCTGACGCGCGATGCGACCGCGGCCGAGATCGCGACGGCCATGGGGGAGGCCGCGGCTGCGCAGCCCGCCTGGGACGCGACCCCGGCGGCGACGCGTGCCGCAGCCCTGGAGCGGGCGGCCCAGCTGCTCGAGGCGCGCCGCGGCGAGTACCTGAGCCTGCTGGTGCGCGAGGCCGGCAAGACGCTGCCCGATGCGGTCGCGGAGCTGCGCGAGGCGGTGGACTTCTGCCGCTACTACGCCGCGCGCGGCCGCGAGCTGTTCGGCGCACCCGAGGTGCTGCCCGGGCCGACCGGCGAGCGCAACACGCTCACGCTGCAGGGGCGCGGGGTGTTCGTGTGCATCAGCCCCTGGAACTTCCCGCTGGCGATTTTCACCGGACAGATCACCGCCGCGCTCATGGCCGGCAACGCCGTGGTGGCCAAGCCCGCCCCGGCGACCCCGCTGGTCGCACATGCCATGACGCGCCTGCTGCACGAGGCGGGCATCCCGGAAGCGGCCCTGCAGCTGACGCCCGCCGACGGCCCGGCCTTCGGCGCCGTGGCGCTCACGCATCCGGCACTGGCCGGGGTCGCCTTCACCGGCTCGACGGCCACCGCGGCCACCATCAACCGCACGCTGGCGCAGCGCGACGGCCCCATCCTGCCCCTCATCGCCGAGACCGGCGGGGTGAATGCCATGGTGGTCGATGCCACCGCGCTGCCGGAGCAGGTCGTGGACGACGTGGTGACCTCGGCGTTCACCAGCGCCGGCCAGCGCTGCTCGGCGCTGCGGGTGCTGTACCTGCAGGAGGAGATCGCCGACCGCGTCATCGAGATGCTGGTGGGCGCGATGCGCGTCCTCACCATCGGCGACCCCGGCGAGGTCGCCACCGACGTGGGACCGGTCATCGGCGAGGCGGCCCGTGCGCGCCTGGAGAAGCACGCCGCGCGCATGCGCAGCGAGGCCAGGCTGCTGTACGCCTGTGAGCTCGATCCGGTGCTGGCCCGCCAGGGTCACTTCTTCGCCCCGCAGCTGTTCGAGCTCAAGCGCCTCGATCAGCTCAGGACCGAGGAGTTCGGGCCGATCCTGCACGTGGCGCGTTACCGCAGCGGCGAACTGCCGCAGGTGCTGGCGGCGATCCGCGGCACCGGCTACGGCCTCACGCTCGGTGTGCACAGCCGCCTCGAGAGTGTGGCCCAGCACCTGTTCCGCTCGCTGCCGGTAGGCAACACCTACGTCAACCGCAACATGATCGGCGCAGTCGTCGGGGTGCAGCCCTTCGGCGGTCAGGGCCTGTCGGGGACCGGACCCAAGGCGGGGGGGCCGCATTACCTGCTGCGTTTCGCGACCGAGCGCACGCTCACCGTCAACACCGCGGCCATCGGCGGCAACGTCGAACTGCTGTCCTGACGTTGCGCACGTTGACTTGCTAGCTGCCGTACGCCGAGCATGGCGACGGGAGGGGACGACACATGTCTGAATACCAGGGAAAATGCTTCTGTGGAGCGGTCGAGTTCACCGTCGGCGGAGCGCCTGCTGCCATGGGCTACTGCCACTGCGGCTCCTGCCGTCACTGGTCGGCGGGCCCTGTCAATGCATTCACGCTCTGGCCAACATCGGCGCTGCGCGTCACGCGTGGAGCGGAGCACATCGGCACGTACAGCAAGTCGTCGATGACGAACCGCAAGTGGTGCAGGCAGTGCGGCGGGCACCTGTTCGGCGAGCATCCGGGGCTGAAGCTCGTCGACGTGTTCGCGGCCATGATCCCGACGCTGAAGTTCCAGCCGGGCGTGCACGTCAACTACCAGGACACGGTGTTGCGCATGCGTGACGGGCTGCCGAAGCTGCGGGACTTCCCCAAGGAGTTCGGTGGCTCGGGGGAAATGCTGCCCGATTGAGCGGGGCTCTCAGGCGCCGTCGCCGGCGCGCAGCTGCTCGGTGAGGGCGCCGAGCGAATCGATCGGTGCCGAGCAGGTGCTGCCCCGGCACACGTAGGCCACCGTGGCCGCGCGCGAGGTCTTTTCGGCCAGTGCCGGCGGCAGCTCGGGCGTCTGGTCCGGAATCGCCAGTACCAGGCGCCGCGGTGCATACAGGGGTGCCAGCTCCTGGCGCCAGCCCTCGATGGTGCGGGCCTCGCCGCGCAGGATGACGGTCTCCGCAGGGTCGAGCAGTTCCTCGAGCGCGGTCACGAGACTCACGTGCGCCTGCGGGTAGCGGCTGAGCGCCGGCCAGGCGGCGCGCAGCGTGCGCTCGGCGGCGGCGAGATAGCGGGGCTCGCCGAGCAGGTAGCCGAGGCGCAGCAGTACCTTCGCGGCAATACCGTTGCCGGCCGGCGTGGCGTCGTCGGCAAAGGTGCGGGAGCGGTGGATGAGCGTCTCGTGGTCGTCGGAGGTGAAGTAGAAGCCGCCGCCGGCGCTGTCCTGGAAGCGCGTCAGCATCACCTCCGCCAGCTGCTGCGCGAAGCGCAGCTCCTCGGCGCGGAAGCGCACCTGCTGCAGCTCCAGCACGGCATCGGCGAGATAGGCGTAGTCGTCGAGATAGGCACCGAGGTGCGCGCGGCCGTCCATGCAGGTGGCGAGCAGCCGGCCGTCGCGCCACAGCGTGCCGCGGACAAAGTCGAGCGCCCGCGTCGCCGACTGCTCGAGCCGCTCATTGCCGAGGGCACGGGCCGCGATCGCCATGCCGCGGATCATCAGGCCGTTCCAGGAAGCGAGCACCTTGTCGTCGCGCGCCGGGCGCACGCGCTGCGCGCGCAGCGCCAGCAGCTTGGCGCTGGCGCCGGCGATGAGTGCCTCGGTCGCCGCCGGCTCATGGTTGCTCTGCCTGGCGACATCCTCGAGCGCAGCGGCGACATGCAGGTGCCAGGCGCCCTCGAAGTTGGCGGGTCGGTCGAGGCCGTAGCGCATGGCAAACGCCGCGAACTCGTCCGGCGTCAGCGCTGCGCGCACCGCCTCGCGGTCCCAGACGTAGAACTTGCCCTCGTGGCCCTCGGAGTCGGCGTCGAGGCTCGAGTAGTAGCCCCCCTGGGGCGACTGCATCTCGTCCATGACCCATGCCGCGGTCTCGGCGGCCACGCGTGCATAGGCGGCATCCCCGCTGGCGAGCGCGGCCCCGGCGTATACCGCGAGCAGCGCGCCGTTGTCGTACAGCATCTTCTCGAAGTGCGGGATCATCCACTGCGCATCGACCGAGTAGCGGCAGAAGCCGCCGCGCAGCTGATCGTAGATGCCGCCGTCGGCCATGCGCCGCAGGGTGAACGTGGCCATGTACAGCGCCTGCAGGTCAGGCTCGGGGGCGCGCACCGTGGCGCGCCAGTCGCGCAGCAGGCGTTCGAGACTCTGCGGATGCGGGAACTTCGGTGCGCCGCCGAAGCCGCCGAAATGGGTGTCGAAGGTGCGCGCATGCTGGGCACGGCAGGCCTTGATGGGCTCGTCCGTCAGCTCGGTGTCGTCCGCGGCCGGCGCCGGTTCGAGCTGCGCGAACGCCGCCATCAACGCCTCGTTCTGCTTGCGCAGATCGTCGCGGTGGCCGCGGTAGTATTCGGCCACGCGCAGCAGGATGTCCTTGAACGCCGGCAGGCCGAAACGCGGTTCCTTCGGAAAGTAGGTGCCACCGAAGAAGGGGCGCTGATCGTCGTGGGTGAGGAACATGGTGAGCGGCCAGCCGCCGCTGCGCTGCGTCAGCATCTGCTGTGCGACCTGGTAGATTTTGTCGATGTCGGGTCGCTCCTCGCGGTCGACCTTGATGTTGACGAAGTGCTCGTTGAGGATCTTCGCCGTCGCCTCGTCCTCGAAGCTCTCTTTTTCGAGGATATGGCACCAGTGGCAGGCGTAATAACCCACGCTCAGATGAATGGGTTTTCCGTACGTTCGCGCCTGTTCGAGTGCTTCCGATCCCCACGGGTACCAATCGACGGGATTGTGGGCGTGCTGACGCAGATACGGACTGGTCTCGTTGGCAAGATGGTTCGTGTACACCGGCGTGCCGTCGGCGTTGACGTGGGTGCTGCTCATCCGTGATCTCCTCGCCGGGGATTGTATACTCCGCACCCCGTTTCCCACGCCCTGTCTATGGCACACCCGACGTCCCTGCACACCGAGTCCGACGCGCGCGTGCTGCGCCTGAAGCGCGGCGAGGACCGCCGGCTGGCCGCCGGGCACCTGTGGGTGTTCAGCAACGAGGTCGATACCGACAGTACGCCACTCACGGGCTTCGCGCCCGGCGCGGTGGCCGAGCTGCGCTCGGCGCGGGATGCCTTCATGGGCTGGGTGTGCGTCAATCCGCACGCGCTGATATGCGCCCGCATCCTCTCGCGCGAGTTATCGCAGCGCGTGGACCGTGCACTGCTGGAGCGGCGCCTCGCCGCGGCGCTGGCGCTGCGCGAGCGGCTCGGCACCGCGCGCCACTGCCGCTGGGTATTCGGCGAGTCCGACCTGGTGCCGGGGCTGGTGCTCGACCGCTACGGCGACGTCGTGGTCGGGCAGATCGCCACGGCCGGCATGGAGGCGCTCAAGGCCGACATCGAGGCCGCGGTGCGCACGGTCGTGAACCCGGCTGCGCTCTTCTGGAAGAACGACTCGGGGGCGCGCGAGCTCGAGCATCTGCCGCAGGTGGCGGAGGCCGCGTTCGGGGAAGTGCCCGCCGAGGTCGAGGTGCTCGAGTCGGGGCTGACATTCCGGGCGCCAGTCGCCACCGGCCAGAAGACCGGCTGGTTCTATGACCAGAGCGCCAATCGCCGGCGCCTGGGGAGCTACCTGCCGGCCGGTGCGCGCGTGCTCGATGTCTGCTCCTACGTAGGCGCCTGGGCGGTCAGCGCCCTGCGACAGGGCGCGGCGGCGGCGCACTGCGTCGACGCTTCGCAGGCGGCGCTCGACTGCGCGCAGGCCAACGCCGCGCGCAACGGCGTCGCCGTCGAGGTGACGCGCGCCGATGCCTTCGATGCACTCAAGGCGCTCGGCGAGCGCGACGCGCGCTTCGACGTAGTAGTGCTCGACCCGCCGGCCTTCATCAAGCGCAAGAAGGACATCCCGCAGGGCCAGGCGGCTTATCGCAAGCTCAACCAGCTGGCGCTCGGGGTGTTGGCGGAAGAGGGGCTGCTGGTGTCGTGCTCCTGCTCCTACCACCTGGCCCCCGAGGCGCTGCAGGAGGCGCTGCAGGGCGCCGCGCGCCATGCCGGGCGCTTCGTGCAGATCCTCGAGGCCGGCGGTCAGTCCCCCGATCACCCCGTGCACCCCGCCATTCCCGAGACGCGTTATCTCAAGGCGTTCTTCTGCCGCGCCACACGCGGGGTCGGCTAAACTTCGCGTCGCATGCTCCGCTATCCTGATATCAGCCCGATTGCGTTCTCGATCGGCCCGGTCAAGGTGCACTGGTACGGCATCATGTACCTGCTGGGTTTCGCCGGCGCCTGGTGGCTGGCGCGCCGCCGGGCCGCCGCGCCCGGCTCGACCTGGAAGGCGAACGACGTTGACGACCTGATCTTCTTCGCCATGCTGGGCGTCATCCTCGGCGGGCGCATCGGGTACGTGCTCTTCTACGGCATGTCGTTCTGGGCCAGCGATCCCTGGTACCCGGTCAAGATCTGGGAGGGCGGCATGGCCTTCCACGGCGGCCTGCTCGGGGTGGTGGCGGCGATGACCCTGTTTGCCTGGCGCCGCGGCCGCAACGCGGCCGACGTCTATGATTTCACCGCGCCGCTGCCGGCCCTGGGATTGCTTTTCGGCCGCCTCGGCAACTTCATCAACGGCGAGCTGTGGGGCAAGGTGACGACCGTGCCGTGGGGTTTCCTCTACCAGGGCCAGGTGCGCCATCCCTCGCAGCTGTACGAGGCGACGCTCG
>JANWKR010000050.1 GCA_025451275.1 Steroidobacteraceae bacterium | reverse complement strand
GGGCGAGTTCCACCTGCGCGTGCTGCTCGAGCGCATGGGCGAGCGCTACGGCGTGCACGTCAAGACCCGGCCGCCGCGGATCCCGTACCGCGAGACCATCCTGCGCCCGGCCGAAGGACACTGCCGCCACAAGAAGCAGACCGGCGGCGCCGGCCAGTTCGGCGAGGTGTACCTGCGCATCGAGGCGCTCGGGCGCGGTGCGGGCTTCGAGTTCGTCGACGACGTGGTGGGCGGGGCGATTCCCGGGCAGTACATCCCGGCGGTGGAGAAGGGCGTGCGCCAGGTGCTCACCGAGGGCGCCCTGGCCGGCTTTCCCATCCAGGACGTGCGCGTCACCGTCTATGACGGCAAGCACCACGCGGTCGACTCCAAGGAAGTGGCGTTCGTGTCCGCCGGGCGCAAGGCCTTCCTCGATGCCCTGCAGAAGGCCACCCCCATCGTGCTCGAGCCGATCATGCGCCTGGAGATCACCGCCCCGGCCAGCGCCATCGGCGACATCACCGGCGATCTCGCCACCAAGCGCGCGCGCATCAACGGCAACAACACCCTGCCCGGGCAGCGCGCCACGGTCATGGCGTTCGTGCCGCTCGCCGAGATCTCCGAGTACCAGTCGCGCCTCAAGGCGCTCACCGGTGGCCAGGGCGCCTACACCATGGAGCTCAGCCACTACGATCCGGTGCCGACGCGCAAGCAGCAGGAGCTGGCGCAGGCCTGGCGCCCGCGCGCCGACGAGGACTAGGCCGCGCGCGCTGCGCCGCTTGTCATAAGCTGCGCGCACCGCCTGCTGAGAGCGGGTTCCCGACCCACGTCACGTCCGTGCCGCGGCACGCTCAGTAGACTCCCTTCGACTTCGAGGAGGGGCTCAATGAAAGCCACCGTACTGTGCACGCTGGCGCTCGCCGCACTGGCCCTGGCGTTCGCGGCTCGGGCCGCCGCGCCGATGACCGCGGTCTCCAGCGCCGTGCAGGGCGCGCACGCCAAGGCCAGCTCGTTTGCGCCGCAGGGGCGGCCGGGAGCGAAGGTCTACGGCGAGCCGATCCAGAAGCCCATCTTCCACAAGCGCAAGTCCAAGAAGCATCGGCCGGCGGGCTGAGCGCCGCCGCCTGCCGAGCCCGTCAGGTCGCGGGCTTCTTCCACGTCACCGTATCCCCGGTCCGCAGCCCGAGCTTCGCGGCCACGCCGCCCTTGAGCTCGAGCACCGCGGCCACCTTGGCGTCCGAGCTCAGCGTATCGAGCGACATGGGGTGGGCGTGCCCGATGATCTTGGTGACGCGCCCGTCCGCGGCGACGAACAGCATGTCGAGCTCGATGTAGGTGTTCTTCATCCACATGTTCTCGACGCGCGGCGGGTCGAGCGGGAATACCATCCCGAGGCTTTCGGGCAGATCGCTGACGAACATCAGGCCCTGCTCGGCGCGCTCCGGCGTGTCCGCTACCCACACCGTGAACGGATAGCGGTGGGTGGTGTGGTCGGCGGCGCGGTGGGTGACCTCGAGCGAGGTGCGCGGGAAGCTCGCCAGGTCGAGCGGCCGGGTCGGCTCCTGGGCGGCGAGGGCGGCGGCCGCCAGGGTGGCGATCGTCGCGAGGGCGGCGCGGGGACGGGACGGCTGCATGCGGAACTTCCTAGTGGGGCGCGGGACTCGCCTCGCGCGGCGCGTCCTCGAAGGTGGCGGTGCCGGCGAAGTCGAACCGGCTCATGAGGATGCGGGCGTCGCTGTTGAGCGTGCTCGCCGGGGCGATGCAGAACCCGCGCGCGACGATGCGCCAGCTGCGCCGCGGGCCGCCGAGGGCGCCGACGCGCTCCTGGCGCAGCTCGTCCACGGTGCAGTGGTCGTCGCCGCGGGTGGCGAACAACCGCTCCTCGCCCTCGAATATCACGGTGAGATTGGTCGGCAGGTCGTGTCCGGGGCTGCCCTCGTGCACCGACTCGACCCCGAACACGATGCGCAGGCGGTGCCCGTCGCCGTGCGCAGGACCTGCGAAGCTCACGCGCAGCCCAGTGCCATCGGGACGAGGGCCGCCCTCGCATTCGAGCTCCGCGTCGTGCCAGTCGAGGTCGAGGTTGAGCGCGCCGCGCAGCACCGCGCGCAGGTAACCGTCGCCGCTCGCGAGGCAGCCGTGCCGTGCCCCGGCCGGCGCGGGCGCCGCGGCCGGCAGGCCGGGCGCGAGCGCCACCAGGAGCAGAGTGCAGAGCGAGGCGGGCCGGACCATGCCGCGCAGTGTATCGCGGCGCGCTGGCCCGCCGCGCGCGGCGGCCTCAGGCCCCCGGTACCACCAGCAGCGCCTTGGCGAGGTGCACGTGACCGCGACCGATGGCGCGGGCGGCGTGCATGAGGAGCGTCAGCAGCAGCACTCCGAGGACGAACAGCACGATGCTGCCGACCACCGAGTGCTCGCTCACCAGGAAGCCCCCGAGGCGCACGTGATCGTCGACGTCGAACCCCCACCAGCCGAAGTAGTCGCTGAGCATGACCAGCGGGGTGCTGACGAAGGCCAGTCCCATTGCCAGCAGAGTTACCGCGACGGTGAAATACACGATGCCGAGCGGCAGCATCAGCAGCAGGTACAGCAGCGTGGTCCAGGTGCGGGCGTCCTTCAGCATCTCGCCGATGCGTGTCAGCCAGCCAGCCGCCGGGCCCGGGTGCATGGGGCGGCGCGGCATGCGCTCGCCGGTCACCGCCTCGAGCAGCCGCCCCTCGCCCAGGGAGATGACGCGCGTGACGCCGATGAAGGCGAGGAAGAACGGGATGCCGATGATGAGGATGCCGAGCCCCACCGACAGCGACAGGCCGGTCACCACCACGGTGAAGTACAGGATGCCGGTGGCGAGCGTCAGCAGCATATAGAAGAGTGACGAGTAGGCGCGGAAGTCCAGGAACACGCCGAAGAAGCGCTTCCACGCCGACGCCTGCGGGGCGGCGCTCGCGGGCGCCGGCGTCTTGAGTGCCGCCTTCACCTTGGCCTCGGTGTCCTTGTAGGCCGTCGCCACTTCCTCGGGCGCACCGTAGGTGCTGGCGATGAGCTCGAGCACGTCGGCCTCGGACTTGTCGGGGTGGGCCGCGACCTCGGCGCGCAGGTACTCTTCGGCGTCGTACAGCGCGTCCTGGATCAGCGCCGGGTCCTGGTCGGCGAGCGCGGCGCGCAGCTGCTTCAGATACTCATCGATCGAGCGGGGAGCGTTCATACGGCGGTTCCTTCAATGAAGCGGTCGACGAAGCCGCGCGTCTGGCGCCAGATATCGCTCCACTGGGCGAGCATCGCGCGGCCCTCGTCTGTGATGCGGTAGTAGCGTCGCGGCGGCCCGGAGTACGAGGGCACGACACGGCTGGTGAGTAGTCCCGCGGCCGCCAGCGTGCGCAGCACCGGGTAAATCGTCCCTTCCTTGAACAGCGACTCGCCCTGGTTGGTGCGCTGCAGGTGCTTGGCGATCTCGTAGCCGTAGAGATCTGCGGTGCTCTTGTCGAGCACCCCCAGTAACACGAGCGCCACCAGCCCGGCGTTCAGGTCCTTCTGGAACTTGCGGGCGAGACTATCGTCCATAGGCCAGTACTGTAGACTAAGCAGTACTAGCACTCAAATAATACTATCGACTAAACAGCACGGCTCGTCGCAGCGGCCCCGGCACACACCGGCGGGGACCAAGCATGGAGGGGCGCGGCTGCTAGACTTCGGCTCCTTCCCAGAAAGGCCCTGATGAGAAATTCGCTCCTGGAAATCACCCCGGTAGTCCCGGGGCGCCTGTCCCGCCTGCCGGAACTGGCGGCGAACCTGTTCTTCAGCTGGCACCGCCCGACCCGGGCGCTGTTCGATGACCTCGATCCGGAGCTGTGGAAGCAGACCAACGGCAACCCGCGCCTGCTGCTGCGGTGCGTGAACCAGGAGCGGCTCGAGGCGTGCGCGCGCGATCAGGAATACCTCGCGCGCTACCACCAGGCGCTCGAGAACTTCGATGCCTATCTGCAGGTGAAGGCGCCGACCGCGGAGGAGCCGCTGGTGGCGTACTGCTGCGCGGAGTACGGCTTCCACGAGAGCTTCCCGATCTACTCGGGCGGCCTCGGCGTGCTGGCCGGCGATTACTGCAAGGCCGCGAGCGACGAGCGCGCCAGCTTCGTGGCGGTGGGCCTGCTGTACGAGCAGGGTTACTTCACGCAGACGGTCGACAACGACGGGGTGCAGCACGCCGAGTACCGCGAGCGTGACCCGCGCGATCTGCCGGTGGAGCCGGCACGCAATGCGCAGGGCGAGTGGCTCAAGGTCAGCGTGCGCATCGCGCAGCGCGAGGTCGTGGCGCGACTGTGGAAGGCGCAGGTCGGGCGCGTGCCGGTGTACCTGCTCGACACCAACTGCGCGGAGAATGCGCCGTCGGACCGCGACATCACCCATCGCCTGTACGGCGGTGATGAATCGACGCGCGTGCGCCAGGAGATGATCCTCGGCATCGGCGGGGTGCGCGCGCTGCGCGCGCTCGGCGTGGAGCCCGCGGCCTGGCACCTCAACGAGGGGCACGCCGCGTTCCTGATCCTCGAGCTGCTGCGCGAGCACATGGCGCGCGGCCTGTCGTTCGCCGCGGCACTGGAGGCGGTGGCCGCCGCCTGCGTGTTCACCACGCACACGCCGGTGGCCGCCGGGCACGACGCCTTCGGCCCGGACCTGATCGTGCAGCACTTCGCCGACTTCATCCGCGAGCTGGGCATCGGGACGGAGCGCTTCCTGGAGCTGGCGCGCGCACCGTCCGCGCCGGGCCTGTTCAACATGACGCGCCTGGCGCTCAACGGCACGCGTCACGTCAACGGCGTCAGCCGCCTGCACGGGGCGGTGTCGGCGCGGCTGTGCGGCGACCAGTGGCCGGAGCTGCGCCCGGAAGACAACCCGGTCGGCTTCGTGACCAACGGCGTGCACGTGCCCACCTTCCTGCACCAGCGCTGGATGGAGTTCTTCGACCGCGAGCTGGGGCACGAGTGGCGCGACCGGCTGCGCGACATCGACTACTGGCGCGCGCTCGAGCGCGTCTCCGATGAGCGCTACTGGGCCACCGCCCAGGAGGTCAAGAGCCGCATGCTGGTCAACGTGCGCGAGCGGCTGCGGCGCGAATACGAGCGCAAGGGCCTAAGTCCCGCGCAGCTGCGCCACGTGACGCGCTTCCTCGACCCGCAGCGCCCCGGCGTGCTGACCCTGGGGTTCGCGCGGCGCTTCGCCACCTACAAGCGCGCCACGCTGCTGTTGCGCGATCGCGCGCGCCTCGCACGCCTGGTCAACAACGCCGAGCGGCCGGTCGTGCTGCTGTTCGCCGGCAAGGCCCACCCGGCGGACGAGCCCGGCAAGCACGTGCTGCGGGAGCTGCGCCAGCTGATGATGAGCCAGGAGTTCGCCGGCCGCATCGTGTTCCTGGAGGACTACGACCTGCAGCTGTCGCGCAGCCTGGTGTCCGGCGTCGACGTGTGGCTCAACAACCCGATCTCGCCGCTCGAGGCCTCCGGCACCTCGGGCATGAAGGCCGCCATCAACGGCAGGCTGAACCTCAGCATCCTCGATGGCTGGTGGGCGGAAGGCTGGATGCAGGACAACGGCTGGGGCGTGCCGCCCTCGGTGGTGCAGGACCCGGAGCGGCGCGACACGCTCGAGTCCGAGATGATCCTCGGCACGCTCGAGGAAGAGGTGCTGCCGCTGTACTACGGCCGCGACGAGTCCGGCTGTCCCGGCGCCTGGGTGCAGCACTGCAAGCGCGCCATGTCGAGCGTGATCCCGCGCTTCAACATGCGCCGCGTGCTGTTCGACTACACGCGCGGGCTGTACCTGCCGGCGTCGCGCCAGTACGTGCGTCTGGCCGCCGACGGCTTCACCGGGGCGCGCACCCTGGCGGAGTGGAAGCAGCGCGTCCGCGCCGCCTGGCCCAAGGTGAGCCTCAAGCTTCTCAGCGACTCGGCGCGCGACCTGCCGCGCGGCGAGCGGCTGCGCTTGCGCGTGGCGGCGGGCCTCAACGGCCTGGCGCCAGCCGACGTGCGCGTCGAGTTCCTGGCCACGCGCCTGCTGCCGGAGACGGACCTGTCGGCGCCGCCGCTGTGCTCCTACGGCCTGGGCGAGCGCGAGGGGCTGTGGCGCACCGGGCTCACCGCCACCGACGAGCACGAAGCCGATGGCGCCATGATCTTCGCGTTCGACGTCGAGCCGCCGCAGTGCGGCCAGTTCCGCACCGAGGTGCGCATCTATCCCTGGCACGAGCTGCTGTCGCACCCGCACGAGCTCGGCCTCATGAAGTGGCTGTAGGCCGCGCGGCGGAGTTGCGCGCCGGCGGCCCGTTAGGGTGTAGTAGGCAGGCATGTCGCGCCAACCCGCCCGCGCTTCCTCCGGACGCTACGTCAGCCGCCTGACCGGCGGCACGCTGGCGATCATCATGGCGGGCGGCCGCGGCGAGCGGTTGCGCGACCTCACCGAGCACCGCTGCAAGCCCGCCACCCCCTTCGGCGGCAAGTTCCGCATCGTCGACTTCGTGCTCTCCAACTGCGTCAACTCCGGCATCCGCCAGATTTCGATCCTGACGCAGTACAAGGCACAGTCGCTCATCCAGCACGTGCATCACGGCTGGAGTTACCTGCGGGGCGAGTTCGGCGAGTTCGTGGAAGTGGTGCCGGCGCAGCAGCAGCTCGGGCCGGACTGGTACCGCGGCACCGCGGATGCGGTGCACCAGAACCTCGAGCTGATCATGGCGCACCACCCCAAGCACGTGCTGGTGCTGGCCGGCGATCACATCTACAAGATGGACTACGGGCCGATGATCGCCTACCACGTGGAGAAGGGCGCCGACATCACCGTGGGCGTGGTGGAAGTGCCGGCCCGCGAGTCGCGTCACTACGGCGTGCTGACCGCCACCGAGTGGAACCGGGTCACCCGTTTTGCCGAGAAGCCGCCGCAGCCGGACGTGCTCCCCGGTCGTCCCGACAGCATCCTCGCCTCGATGGGCATCTACGTCTTCAACACCCAGCTGCTGCAGAGCATGCTGGCCGCGGATGCCGCCAACGAGACTTCTGCCCACGACTTCGGCAAGAACGTCCTGCCCGAGGCCATCAACGGCAACCGCCAGGTGTTCGCGTACCCGGTCCAGGACGTGAAGACCCGCGCCCAGAGCTACTGGCGCGACGTCGGCACCATCGACGCCTACTACGACGCCAACCTCGAGCTGGTGCACGTGCGTCCCGAGCTCAACATCTACGACGAGGACTGGCCGATCTGGACCTACCAGGTGCAGCAGCCGCCGGCCAAGTTCATCCTCGACGAGGACGGGCGCCGCGGCATGGCCGTCAACTCCATGGTGTCCGGCGGCTGCATCATCTCCGGGGCGGTGGTGCGCGAGTCGCTGTTGTTCTCCGACGTGCGCGTCGAGGAGCGCACCAGCATCGACCGCTCGGTCATCCTGCCGCACGCCGAGATCGGCCGCGGCTGCAGCATCACCCACGCCATCGTCGACGAGGGCTGCGAGGTCCCCGACGGCATGCGCATCGGCGCCGACCGGGCCGAGGACGAGCGCCGCTTCCACGTGACCGAGAACGGCGTGGTGCTGGTCACCGCCGACATGCTGCGCCGCCTGCCCGGCAGCTGAGGCGGATGAGCTCCAGCCCCCGCCTGCCGGTCGTCCTGCTGTGGCACATGCACCAGCCGCAGTACCGCGACGCGCTCAGCGGCCAGTACGCGCTGCCCTGGACCTACCTGCACGCCATCAAGGACTACACCGACATGGCGGCGCACCTGGAGGCCAACCCGGCCGCGCGCGCGGTGGTGAACTTCACCCCGGTGCTGATCGAGCAGCTCGAGGAGCTCGGCCGCCGCATCGGCGAGCACCTGCGCTCGGGCAGCGCGCTGCCGGATCCGGTGCTGGCGCTGCTCGGCCCCGAGCCGGTGCCGACCGACCCGGAGCTGCGCCTCGAGCTGCTGCACGCCTGCCTCAGGGCGCAGCGCAAGCAGATGATCGAGCGCTTCGGGCCCTACCTCGAGCTCGCCACCATCGCCGAGACGCTCGGCACGCCCGAGCGCATCGTCTACGCCTCCGACCAGTACATCCAGGACCTGGCGGTCTGGTACCACCTCGCCTGGCTCGGCGAGACGGTGCGCCGCGTGCATCCGCTGGTGGCCCGCCTCACCGAGCGCGGCCGCGACTTCTCCGCCGCGCACCGCCGCGACCTGCTGACGCTGATCGGGGAGATCGTGAGCCATGTGGTGCCGCGCTACCGCGCGCTGGCCGAGCGCGGCCGCTGCGAGCTCTCGGTCACCCCCTACGGCCACCCGATCATCCCGCTGCTGCTCGACTTTCGCTCGGCGCGCGACGCGGTGCCCCACATGAGGCTGCCCGAGCACCCGGGCTATCCGGGCGGGGCGGTGCGCGCCACCTGGCACGTCGAGGAGGCCATCCGCGTGTTCACGCGCGCCTTCGGCTTCGCGCCCGCCGGCTGCTGGCCGGCGGAAGGGGCCATCAGCGCCGCGACGCTGCAGCTGCTCGCGGCCGGCGGCTTCCGCTGGGCGGCGAGCAGCGCCGGCGTGCTGCGCAGCAGCCTGGCACTCGCCGATGCCAAGGCGTCCGAGGACCCGCTGGCCTACAACCGCCCGTACCGCCTCGGCGGCACCGGCATGAACTGTTTCTTCCGCGACGATGCGCTGTCCGACCTCATCGGCTTCACCTACGCGACCTGGCACGGCGATGACGCCGCAGTCAACCTGGGCAACGAGCTGGCGCAGCTGGCGCGCAGCTACGAGGGCCAGGGGAACCACGCGGTGCTGATCGCGCTCGACGGCGAGAACGCCTGGGAGCACTACCCCTTCAACGGCTACTACTTCCTGCGCGCGCTCTACGCGCAGCTCGCCGAGCACCCGCAGCTCGAGCTCATGACGCTGTCCGAGTGCCTGGCGCGCGGCATCCAGCCGGCGCCGCTGCCGAAGGTCTGCGCCGGCAGCTGGGTGCACGGCACCCTCGCCACCTGGATGGGAGACGCGGCCAAGAACCGCGCTTGGGACCTCCTGTGTGCGGCCAAGGAGGCCTATGACCGCGCGATGCACGACATGACGGACCCGGCGCAACGCGCCGCCGCCGGCCGGCAACTGGCACTGTGCGAGAGCTCGGACTGGTTCTGGTGGTTCGGCGACTACAACCCGGCCGATGCCGTGAGCCAGTTCGACCGCCTCTACCGCCGCCAGCTGCTCGCCCTGTACCGGCGGCTCAACCTCACCCCGCCGGCGGAGCTGGCGCATGCGATATCCACCGGCCACGGCAGCCCCGAGCTCGGCGGCGTCATGCGCCGCGCCAGCGCCTGAGGCAGGCAGCGCACGGAGGCGCGCATGAACCGGGACAGACTGCCGGTCTTTGATCGCCGCCGCGCCGGCGTGCTGCTGCCGATGTCGGCGCTCGAGGCCGCGCTCGGCCGCGGCGGGCGCGCCTGCATCGACTGGCTGGTCGCGGCCGGCTTCTCGGTGTGGCAGATCCTGCCGGCCGGCCCGGTCGGCGCCGACTTCTCGCCCTACTGGGTGCGCTCGGACTGCGCCGGCAACCCCGCCTTCCTCGACCCGGCCGAGCTCCCCGACCCGCACGCACCCATCGGCGCGGATTTCCTCGCCGCCTCCAGCGCCTGGCTCGAGGACTACGCGCTGTTCGAGGCGCTCACCCGTACCCACGGCGGGACAGCCTTCTGGCGCTGGCCGGTGCCGCTGCGCGACCGCGAGCCGCGGGCGCTGGAGCAGGCGCGCCGCGCGCTCGGCGCCGAGGTCGAGCGCATCGAGCGCGAGCAGTACGCCTTCTGGGTGCAGTGGCAGCGGCTGCGCGACTATGCCCACGAGCGCGGCGTGCGGCTGTTCGGTGACCTGCCGTTCTACGTCGGTCCGTCCTCGGTCGAGACCTGGGCGCACCGCGAGCTGTTCCAGCTCGCCCCGGGGGGCGAGCCGGCCAAGGTGGGCGGGGTGCCGCCGGACTACTTCTCGGAGCTCGGCCAGCTGTGGGGCAACCCGGTCTACGACTGGCAGGCGCTGCAGCGCACGGACTTCTCCTGGTGGCTGACGCGGGTGCGCGTGCAACTGCAGCGACTCGACCTGCTGCGCGTCGATCACTTCCGCGCGCTCGCCGCGTACTGGGCGGTGCCGGCCGGCGCTCCCGATGCGCGCGGCGGCGCCTGGCTGACCACTCCCGGCGCGGAGCTGTTGCAGCGCCTGCGCACCGAGTTCCGCGACCTGCCGCTCGTGGCCGAGGACCTCGGCGTCATCACCGATGACGTGCTGGCTCTCAAGCACGGCTTCGCTCTGCCGGGCATGAAGGTGCTGCAGTTCGGCTTCGACGGCGACCCCGGCAATCCGCACGTGCCGTACCGGGTCGAGCGCGACTGCGTCGCCTATACCGGCACCCACGACAACGACACCACCCTCGGCTGGTACTCGAGCCTGGACCCGGTGACCCGCGGGCGCGTCGACTACTACCTGGGGGCGAACGAGCCCATGCCGGCGGCGCTCATCCGCGCCGTGCTTGCCTCGGTGGCGCAGCTGGCCGTGATCCCGGTGCAGGACCTGCTCGGCCTCGGCACCGAGGCGCGCTTCAACACCCCGGGCACCTCGAGCGGCAACTGGGTGTGGCGCCTGCCGCAGCACTCGCTCAGCGACGAGCTCGCGCAGCACTGCGCGCAGCTGAACCGCACTTACGGGCGTAGCTGATGGCGGACGGCCGCACATGAGGCACCCGCTGCGCCCGGCTGTCGCGCTCGCCGCGCTGCTCGCTGCGGCGTGCGCGCCGCACCTCGAGAGGCCCGATCTGTCGGTCGTCGGGGTGACGCTGCTCAGCAGCAGCGTCTGGGAGCAGCACCTGCGCGTGCGCCTGCACGTGCACAACCCCAATGACCGCGCCCTGCCGGTGCGCGGCATCAGCTACGACATGGAGGTCATGGGACAGGCGGCGGCCACCGGGCAGTCCGAGGCGAGCTTCGTGGTGCCGGCGCACGGCGATGCCGAGTTCGACATGAGCGTCACCACCAACCTCGCCGCGGCGCTCATGCAGCTCATGGCGCGCGGGCCGAACGCCCTGCAGGAACAGGTGCCTTACCGCCTCAGCGGCAAGGTCGAGCTGTCGCAGGGTCTGCTGCGCTCGATTCCGTTCGAGCAGCGCGGCTCGTTCAGGCTGCAGTAAGGCCCGCGTACAGCTCGACGTACAGCGACCCCTGGCGCTGCCAGGAGAAGTCGCGCCGCATGCCGTTGTCCATCAGGCGCCGCCAATGCTGCGGCTTCGCGTACAGGTCGAGCGCGGTGCCGAGCGCCCACTCGAGCGCCGGGGAGTCGAAGTCGTTGAACACCACCCCGGTGCCGCGGCCGCTCTTCGGGTCGTAGTGCTCGACCGAGTCGGCGAGCCCGCCGGTGCGGCGCACGATCGGCACCGTGCCGTAGCGCAGGCTGTACATCTGGTTGAGACCGCACGGCTCGTAGCGCGAGGGCATGAGGAACATGTCCGCGCCCGCCTCGATCCAGTGCGCGAGCTCCTCGTCGTAGCCGCAGGTGAAGGCCACGCGCCCGGGGAAGCGCCGCGTGAGGCCGGTGAGAAACTCCTCGTACAGCGGCTCGCCGTTACCGAGCGCCACAAAATTGAAGGGCCGCGCGGCGAGCAGCTTCGGCAGGGCGGTGAACATGAGCTCGATACCCTTCTGCACGGCGAGGCGGCTCACCAGGCCCACCAGCGGCGTGCGCGGGGACTCCTCGAGGCGCTGGTCGTGCAGCAGCTCGCGCTTCAGCTCGTTCTTGCCGCGCGGGTCGTCGGCGCTGTAGTGCACCGGCAGGTAGCGGTCGCGCGCGGGGTCCCAGTCGTCGTAGTCGACCCCGTTCAGGATGCCGGATACCGCGCCGGCGGCGGCGCGCACGCGCAGGCTGTCCTGCAGCCCCATGCCGTACTCGTCGGTGCAGATCTCGCGCGCGTGGGTGGGACTCACGGTGGTGATGGCGTCCGCATACAGGATGCCGTGGCGTAGCGCGTTGATGCTGCCGGCGCGCAGGTCGTCCTGGTGCAGCAGGTGCTGCTGCGCCGGCGTCAGGCCGAGGTCGGCCACCTGGGTGGCGGCGAAGATGCCCTGGTAGCCGATGTTGTGGATGGTGAGCACGCTGCGCGTGCCGGCGAACAGCGGGTCGGCGGCGAAGCTGGTGCGCAGGAACAGCGGTGCGAACGCCGTGTGCCAGTCGTTGCAGTGGACGATCTGCGGCGCCCAGGCGAGGCGCTGGCAGGCGGTCAGGGCGGCGCGCGTCAGCGCCAGGAAGCGCAGGTGCTCGTCCGGCTCGCTGGTGTAGAGGCTGGTGCGCGCGTACAGCGCCGGGCAGTCGATCAGGTACACCGGCGCCCCGCCGGGCAGCTCGGCGCGCAGCAGCGAGAACACGTAGGCATGCGGGCCGACGCTGACGGGTACCTGCGCTACGCCCGCCACCGGCTGTGCCTTGCAGGCGGCGCGGTCGATGGAGGCGTAGCAGGGCGTGAAGGTGCGCACGTCGTGCCCGGCGCCGTGCAGGTACTTGGTGAGGGCACCGGCGACGTCTGCGAGCCCTCCGGTCTTCGACAGCGGCTCGACCTCGGAGGCGAGCAGGCAGATGGCGGAGGTTGCGGGCACGGGCGGGGTGAGTTCCTGGCGGCAGTCAGAGGTTATGATGTGGTGATGCGGCGCCTGCTGATCGGGCTGACGGTCACTCTGCTCGTGGTGGTATCGATCGGCGTGGGCGTGGCCGTGGCCCGCTGGCCGCAGCACGCGCATCTGTGGCCCTGAGGGCGCGCCGGGCAGCAGTGTAACCGAAGGCCGCAGCAGGCGAGGGCGCCGCAAGAATCGGGTCGCGGCCGCCGCCGGCCTCACTATCATGGCCGCCATGCACGACAGCACCTTCCTCGACAGCCGTGATTTCGCGCGCATCGCGCGCGCCATCCGCTATATCGATGCCAACTTCCGCACCCAGCCGCGGCTGGCCGCCATCGCCGCGCAGGCGCGCCTGTCGGAGTTCCATTTCAACCGGCTGTTCCGCCGCTGGGCCGGCATCACGCCCAAGCAGTACCTGGGGTTCGTCACCGCGCGCGCCGCGCGTGCCGCGCTCGCCAGCACCCCCTCGGTGCTCGAGGCCTCGTTCGCGGTCGGGCTGTCCGGCCCCTCCCGCCTGCACGATCTCATCGTCACGCTCGACGGCGTGACCCCCGGAGAACTCAAGGGCGGCGGCTTCGGCCTGCAGCTCGACTGCGGCTTCAGCGATACCCCGTTCGGACGGGCGCTGCTGGCGAGCACGGCGCGCGGCGTGTCGCACCTGAGCTTCGTCGAGCCGGGGGGCGAGCGCGCCGCCCTCGCGGAGCTCACGGCACAGTGGCCGCAGGCGCAGCTGCGGCGCGATGACGAGGCGGCCGCCGCGCTCGCCGCGCGCATCTGGGATGCGCCGGCGCACGCCGCCGCCCCGCTGCGCCTGGCGGTGCGCGGTACGAACTTCCAGCTCAAGGTCTGGGAGGCGCTGCTCGAGACGCACGCCACCGGTCCGACCAGCTACCAGGCGCTGGCGGGGGCGGCCGGCGTCGCCGGCGGGGCGCGCGCGGTCGGGAACGCGGTCGGCTCGAACCCCGTCGCCTGGCTCATTCCCTGCCACAACGTGCTGCTCAAGGACGGCAGTCTCGGCGGCTATCGCTGGGGGCCCGAGCGCAAGCGCGCCATGCTCGCCTGGCAGACCCTGCACCCGGCGGCCCCGGGCGGCGTCCGCCTGGTCGCGGCCGCCTCTCCCTGAAGGCCATCCGCTTCGACATAATCGGGTGCGCCCGGCTTCCACTTACGCAGGCCCGGCGTCAATGGACGTTCGTCGTCAAACACTTGTCATATAGTATAACTGGTTGATTTAAATAAAATAAAAAACATACGCCGGGGCGGGCGGTCTCCGGATTTGATAGACTACAGGCCGTCCCCGCCGAGTCGAACCGCCGCATGTCTGCCTCGCCCTACAAGCAGCTCGAACAGGAGTTCAGGCGCCTGCACGCATTCCGCGGCGCGCTCGCGCTGCTGCGCTGGGACGCGGCGGTGATGATGCCGCGGGGCAGCGCCGACGTACGCGGGGATCAGCTCGCCGCGCTCGAGACCGAGCACCATGCGCTGCTGACGGCGCCGCGCATCACGCGGCTCCTCGACCGGGCACAGGCCAATACCCAGGGCCTCGCCGATTGGCAGATCGCCAACCTGCGCGAGATGCGCCGTCAGCGCGACCACGCCATCGCGACGCCGGTGACGCTCGTGTCACGGCTGACCAAGGCCGCCTCGAAGGCGGAGTCGCGCTGGCTCGAGGCACGCGCCAGCGGCAAGTTCGAGGCCTTCGCCCCCTACCTCGAGGAGGTCGTGCACCTGGTGCGCGACAAGGCGGCGCTGCTCGGCCAGGCGCTGAACCTCGCCCCCTACGACGCGCTGGTGGACGAGTTCAGCCCCGGGCTGACCACCGCCGACATCGACGCCATGTTCAAGGCCCTGTCGCGGCGGCTGCCGTCCCTGATCCGCGAGGCCATCGCGGTACAGGAAGGGCAGCCGCTGCTGCCGCTGATCGGCAAGTTCCCGGCCGCCAAGCAGCGCGCCCTGGTGGTCGAGGTCATGAAGGCGGTGGGCTTCCCCTTCGACCGCGGCCGGCTCGACGAGAGCGAGCATCCCTTCACCGAGGGCGGTCCCGGGGACATCCGCATCACGGCCCGCTTCGACCCCGACGACGTGTTCTCCGGGCTGCTCGGCGCGCTGCACGAGACCGGGCACGCCATGTATGACCTCGGCCTGCCGCAGGACTGGCGCGACCAGCCGGTCGGCCATGACCGGGGCATGGCGCTCGAGGAAAGCCAGTCGCTGCTCCTCGAGATGATCGTATGCCGCAGCCGCCCGTTCGTGCGCTACGTGCAGCCGCTCATCGCCAAGCACTTCGGCACCGGCGGCCCGGAATGGGACGTCGAGAACGTCTACGGGCACCTGACGCGCGTGCAGCGCGGCCTGATCCGCGTCGACGCCGACGAGCTCACCTACCCGCTGCACATCATGCTGCGCTACGAGCTCGAGAAGCAGCTGCTGTCGGGGGAGCTGGCGGTGCGCGACCTGGCCGAGGCCTGGAACGCCGGCATGGAGCAGCGCCTCGGCATCCGTCCCAGCAACGACGCCGACGGCTGCCTGCAGGACATCCACTGGGCGGTCGGCTCGTTCGGCTACTTCCCCTCCTACGCGCTCGGCGCGGTGATCGCGGCGCAGCTGAACGAGAGCCTGCGCGCCGAGCTCCCGGCGCTCGATGAGCAGCTCGCGCACGGGGAGTTCGCGGGCCTGTTCGGCTGGCTGCGCACCCACGTCCACGGCCTCGGCGCCAAGGTGCCGGTGCAGGAGCTGCTCAAGGGCGCCACCGGCAAGCCGCTGTCGGCCACTTCCTTCATCCGCTACGTCGAGGCAAAGTATCTCGAGAGCACCGCCAGCAGCGCCGCTGCCTGAGGCCTGACAGCTTTCGAGGTCCTTCTGCCGCCGTGACGTCCGCCGCAGCGAAGCCTTCCCGCACCCTGAACCGCCTCGCCGCGCAGCTGCGCGGCTCGGTCGGTAAGTGCATCGCCGACTACCGCATGATCAGCGCCGGCGACCGGGTGATGGTGTGTCTGTCGGGAGGCAAGGACTCCTACACGCTGCTCGACCTGCTGCTGTCGCTTCAGCGCAGCGCCCCGGTGCGCTTCGAGCTGCTCGCCGTCAACCTCGACCAGAAACAGCCGGAGTTCCCGGCCCACGTCCTGCCCGAGTACCTCGCGGCCCTCGGCGTGCCGTTCCACATCATCGAGCAGGACACCTACAGCGTGGTGAAGCGCGTGGTGCCGGAAGGCCGCACCATGTGCGGGCTGTGCTCGCGGCTGCGCCGCGGCGCCCTGTACCGCTTCGCGCTCGAGCGCGGCGTCACCAAGATCGCGCTCGGACACCACCGCGACGACATCGTCGAGACCCTGTTTCTCAATCTGTTCTTCGCCGGGCGCCTGAAGGCCATGGCGCCGAAGCTGCGCTCCGACGATGGCCGCCACGTCATCATCCGGCCGCTCGCCTACGTGGCCGAGCGTGACATCGCCCGCTACGCACGCGGGCGCGGCTTTCCGCTCATCCCGTGCCGGCTGTGCGGCTCGCAGGACAACATGCAGCGCGTGGTGGTCAAGAACATGCTGCAGGCCTGGGAGCGCGACTTCCCGGGCCGCACCGAGTCGATCTTCTCGGCGCTGCGCCACGTCGAGCCGGCCCACCTGGCTGACCCGCGCCACTTCGACTTCGCCGGTCTCGAGGCGCAGCGGGTCGCGCCGATGAGCGAGCAGGACGAGGAGGCGCTGGCCTTCGCCGCCGCCGCAGCGCTTCCGGCCTAGAGGCACCGGCATGCCGCCCCCAGCCGCCGCCGACGGCCCGCTGCCGCTGCCCAACTGCTACTGGGTGCTGCCCGGGACGCTCCTGGCCGGCGAATACCCGGCCGGCGGCACGCCCGAGGGGACGCGCGCGCGCCTGGCGCGGCTGCGCGCGGCCGGGGTGCGCTGCTTCGTCGATCTGACCGAGCCGGGGGAGCTCGCGCCCTACGAGTCGCTGCTGCCTCTCGACACCGACTACTTCCGCCGCCCGATCGCCGACCACGGCCTGCCGGAAAGCCCGGCGCACATGGCCGAGGTCCTCGACTGCCTGCGCCACGCGTTGCGCTCGCGGCGCGTGGTCTACCTGCACTGCCGCGCCGGCATCGGACGTACCGGCATGGTCGCCGGGTGCCTGCTGGCCGAGCAGGGGTTCTCGGCCGAGGAGGCACTGGCGGAGCTCAACCGGCGCTGGCGCGCCAGCGGCCGCGCCCGCGACTGGCCGCAGGTCCCGGAGACCGGCGCGCAGAGCGAGTTCGTCCGGCGCTGGACGCTGCACACCGAGCGCGACCCGCTGCTCGACCGGGAGACCCTCGCCGCCGCCCGCGGCCTGCGCGGCCGCTTCGTGGGCGCGCTCATCGGCCTGGCCGCCGGCGATGCGGTGGCGGCGGCCACGCAGTTCGGCCGCCCGGGCCGCTTCGCACCGGTCGGGGACCTGCTCGGCGGCGGCCCGTTCGACCTGCCGCGCGGGGCCTGGAGTGACGACACGGCGATGACCCTGTGCCTGGCCGAGAGCCTGCTCGAGTGTGGCTTCGACGCGCACGACCAGCTGGCCCGCTACCGGCGCTGGCAGCGCGAGGGCTACCTGTCGGCGACCGGGCAGTGCGTCGGCATCACCGCCGGCACCGCGCGCGCCCTGGCGCTGTCGCAGTGGCGGCGCCACACCTACTTCGGCACCCACGACCCCGAGGCCCAGGACCCGGAGGCGCTGTCGCGCGTCGCGGCCGTGGCGCTGTACTACTTCGCGCAGCCCGCCCAGGCCATGGAGTACGCGGCCGAGGCCGCCCGCACCACCATCCAGGCGCCGGCGGTGCTGGCGGCGTGCCGCTCGCTGGCCCAGGCGCTGCACGCCGCGCTCGCGGGACGTCCGAAGGCGGCGATCCTGGAGCAGACCCGCGCGGTCCCCGAGACGCTGCCCCAGCCGGTCCCGGCCCCGGCGGTGCCGCCGGTCCCCGGCCAGACGGCCAGCGAGGCACTGAACGTCGCGCTCGACATCTTCGCCGGCACCGGCAACTTCCGCGACGCGGTGCTGGCGGCCGCCAACCTCGGGGGCAACTCGGACATCGTGGCGGCGGTGTGCGGGGCGCTCGCGGGTGCGCACTACTCTGCAAGCGGAATCCCCACTTTGTGGCGCAACAGCCTGATGAAACTGCAAATGCTGGAGGGCTGCGCCGACCGGCTGCTGGCCCACGTCATGCTCGAGTTCGGCGGCTAGCGCGGCCGCGCGCCCCGGCGCGCAAAAATCCGCCGCGCGCTGGAGACACTCGCGGGGCGCTTGGGTAAGCTCGCGTCTCAACTTCCGTGTAGTTCTCGCCCGTTATGCCCCGCCTGCGCGCCCGCCGTCCATCCGTCGCCGCCGCGCGTCGTGCCGTGCGACGCGCACCGCGGCCATGGGTGCGCCTCTCCGACGAGGAGCTGCTCAAGGTGCGCTTCTGCGACCTGAAGCTCTCCATCGAGCGCTCGCCGCTGGCGCGCCACGTGCGCCGGCTGTACCAGGACCTGGAGCGGCGCGGCCTGCCGGTGCGGCCGCACGTGTGGCTGTCGGAGGAATGGTTTTCTCCGGACGGCGTGCCGGGCATCGCCGTGCCGTTCTACCTGGCGCACCCGCGCCTCGAGCAGCTCGAGCGGCGCATCATGCACGAGGCCGAGGGCGGCAACACGCGCCTGCTGCGGCGCATCCTGCGCCACGAGGCCGGGCACGCGCTCGACAACGCCTACCGCCTGCGCCGCCGCCGCCGCTGGCGCGAGGTGTTCGGCCCGGCCTCGCTCCCGTATCCGGCGCGCTACCGCGCGCGCGCCGGCAGCCGCCGCTACGTGCACCACCTCGGCGAGTGGTACGCGCAGGCGCACCCCACCGAGGATTTCGCCGAGACCTTCGCGGTATGGCTGACGCCGCGGTCGGGCTGGCGCAAGAGCTACGCCGGCTGGCCGGCGCTGCACAAGCTGCAGGCGGTGGACGAGCTCATGGCGAGCGTGCGCGGCCGGCGCGCGCCGGTGCGCAACCGCACGCTGATCGAGCCGCTGCATGCCAACACCCGCACGCTGGCGCAGCACTACCGCAGCAAGCTGGCGCGCAACCGCATGATCCGCCGCGGCCTCGCCGACGAGCTGCTGCAGCGCGCCTTCGCGCCGGGACGGCCGCGCCGCGCGGCGCGGCGGGCCGCCACCCTGCTGCGCGCGGAAGGCCGCGGCCTGACGGCCACGGTGGCGCGCACGCTCGGCGTCGAGCGCTACAGCGTGGCGCAGATCCTGCAGATACTCATCGAGCGCTGCGAGCACATGCGGCTGTACGTGCGCGG
Source organism: Steroidobacteraceae bacterium (assembly GCA_025451275.1). Taxonomy (GTDB): domain Bacteria; phylum Pseudomonadota; class Gammaproteobacteria; order Steroidobacterales; family Steroidobacteraceae; genus 13-2-20CM-66-19. Next base: position 5,769 of record JANWKR010000050.1, on the reverse strand, counting down.
CAACCGCCGCGACGCGCGCCGCTACTCGCGCTGGATGCTCGAGCGACTCACGGGGCTGTACTCCCAGGGTGAGACTCCGCACCTGCCCTTATGAAACGACTGCGCACGCTCATCGTGGTGCACGCGAGCCTGGTGCCGCCGGAGAGCCTGGAGGGACACAGCGATAAGGAAATCGAAGAGTGGCGCACTGAGTATGACGTCACCGCGACGCTGCGCCGGCTCGGCCACGACGTGCGCTGCATCGGCGTACTCGACAGCCTCACCGAGCTGCGCAGCGCGATCGCCGACTGGAAGCCCGACATCGTCTTCAACCTGCTCGAGGAGTTCGACGGCATCGTCACCTACGACCAGCACGTGGTGGCGTTCCTCGAGCTCATGCGCCAGCCCTACACCGGCTGCAACCCGCGCGGCCTGCTGCTGTCGCGCGACAAGTCGCTCAGCAAGCAGCTGCTCAGCTTCCACCGCATCGCCACGCCGCAGTTCGCCGTGTTCCGCCGCGGCGTGCGCCTGCACGTGCCGCGCAAGCTGCGCTTCCCGCTGTTCGTGAAGTCGACCGTCGAGGACGCCTCCCTCGGCATCGCCCAGGCCTCGGTGGTCGAGGACAGCGCCAAACTCCGGGAGCGCATCGAGTTCGTGCACGAGCAGGTGAAGTCGGATGCGCTGGTCGAGGAATACATCGAGGGGCGCGAGCTGTACGTCGGCGTCATGGGCAACGAGCGCCTGACGCGGCTGCCGGTATGGGAGATGGTGTTCGGCTCGATGCCCGACTCGCTGGCCGGCATCGCCACCCGCAAGGTGAAGTGGGACAAGCGCTACCAGGCCAAGTACGGCATCACCACGCACGCCGCCGTCGACCTGCCGCCGCCGGTGCTGGCGGCGCTCGACCGCCTGTCGCGCCGCATCTACCGGGCGCTCGGCCTGTCCGGGTATGCTCGCATGGATTTCCGGGTCACCGCGCAGGGGCAGGTCTACGTGCTGGAAGCCAACGCCAATCCCAATCTCGAGGCAGCCGAGGACTTCGCCGAGTCGGCGCGCGCCGCCGGCACCACCTACGACCGGCTGCTCGAGCGCCTCATGGATCTGGGCCTCAAGTACCGCGCCCAGTGGCGCGCCGACTATGGCTGAGCGCACGCACCGGGTGCTCGCCACCGTGCTCGCCGTCGCCGCGCTGGCCGCCGGCGGCTGCTCCGACCAGGGCAAGGTGCACGAGGCAGAGCTCACGCAGCTGCTGACGCTGCTGCCGGGGCGCTACGACAACGGCGCCCAGGTCGAGGCGGATGCGCGCGCCGGCGCACCGGCCCACGAGCAGGTCGCGCTGGTCATCGCCCACGTCTACACCCCGCGCCTCGGTCACCACCTCTACTACGCGCAGGAAATGGCGGCCGACAACCCGCTGCGCGTGCTCAGCCAGAAGATGTACGGCTTCGAGCTCGATGAGAAGCGCGGCATCGTGGAGACCGTGTTCGAGTTCGCCGAGCCGGTGCGCTGGCGCGACGGGCAGCTGCACCCGGAGCTGTTCACCAGCGTCGTGCTCGAGGACGTGCACGCCGAGGGCTGTCAGCTGCTGTGGAAGAAGCTCGACGCGACCTTCGTCGCCCGCCACGACCCGAAGGCCTGCCCGGACCCGGGCGGCGCCGCGGCGCCGCCGCAGGCCACTCTCGCCCCGGGGGTGCTCACCGTCGGCGACTACAAGTTCCGCAGGAGCCGCTGACGCCCGACGCCAGGGGGGCCGCCCTCAGTTCTTGAGGTGGGCGTCAAGCCAGCCGATGACGGTGTGGTACCAGAGCACGCTGTTGGCCGGCTTCAGCACCCAGTGGTTCTCGTCCGGGAACACCACCAGTTTGCCCTCGATGCCGCGCCGCTGCAGCGCGGTGAAGGCGCCGATGCCCTGCGAGTAGGGGATGCGGAAGTCCTGCTCGCCGTGGATCACCAGCATGGGCGTGCGCCACTTGGCGACGAAATCCACCGGGTTCCAGCGCTCGTAGCCTTCCGGGTTCTGGTAGTACGGGCCGCCGAACTCCCACTCCGGGAACCAGATCTCCTCGGTCGAGTAGTACATCATGCGCTGGTCGAATACCCCGTCGTGGTTGACGATGCAGCGGAAGCGCTCCGGCCAGTTGCCCTCGATCCAGTTCATCATGAAGCCGCCGTAGGAGGCGCCGAGCGCGCAGGCGCGCTCGCCGTCGAGCCACGGATACCTGGCGAGCGCGGCATCCAGCCCCTTCTGCAGGTCGACGAGCGGCTTGCCGCCCCAGTCGCGGCTGATCGAGTCGGTGAACGCCTGGCCGTAGCCGGGCGAGCCGTGGAAGTCGATCATCACCACGCCGTAGCCGGCGGCGGCGAACGCCTGCGCGTTCCAGCGGTAGGTCCACATGTTCTGGAAGCTCGACTGCGGTCCGCCGTGCACCAGGAACGCGACCGGGAAGCGCTTGCCCGGCTCGAAACCGTGCGGCTGCATGACATAGCCGTGCACGGTCTCGTCGTTCCAGCCCTTGAAGCTGAACTGCTCGAAGGCACTGAGGTGACGTGCGTCGAGCAGGTCGCGGTTGGCCTCGGTCAGACGCCTGAGCGCGCCGCCCTTCACGTCCACCTGGTAGAGGTCGTTCGGTCCGCCGAGGTCGGCGCGCGCGAAGAAGACGTGCTTGGCGGTGGCCGTGTAGTCATCCACCTCGCCGGAGTTGACCAGCTCGAAGCGCAGGCCGCTCTTGGGATCAATCCGGTACAGCTTGCGCTGCCCGAGATCGTCGACGCTCGCCAGCAGCCACTTGCCGTCGGCAGTGGCACCGAGGCGTGCCACCGAGCGGTCCCAGGCAGCGGTGAGTGCGCGCACCGCCCCGTCGCGCGCGCTCTTCAGCACGACGTGGAAGCGGTCGGACTCGAACCCGGGGCGCTCCTGCGCCAGCCACGCCAGGTCGCCGTTGGCGAGGAACACCGGCTGCGCGTCCCAGGCCGGGTTGTCGGCGGTGAGATTGACCGGCGCGGCGCTGCCGTCGGCGGGCACCTGGAACAGGTCGAAGTTGGTCGACCAGGGCTCGGTGCGCCCGGCGATGCGCGCCGAGAACACCAGCGTGCGGCCGTCGGGGCTGAAGGCGAAGTCCTCATCGCCGCCGAACGGCTTGCCGGGGATGTCGGCATCGAAGCCCTTGGACACGTCCACCGGCTCGCCGGCCGCGCCGTCGGCGCCGAGGCGCGCTGCGAACAGGTGCGAGCGCGTGCCCTCGCTCCAGGTGTCCCAGTGGCGGATGAACACCCGGTCGTAGATGCGCGCGCGCGCCGGCTCCTTGCTGCGCGCCGTCAGGCGCTCCTTGGTGCAGCCGAGCGTCGCGCAGTCGACGAACACCTCCATGGACAGCGCCAGAGCATCCCCGCGCGGTGAGACCCTGAAGGAGCCGACGTCGAGCGGGTAGTCCGTGACGCGCTGCGCGGCGGCGGTGCCCGGCGTCACGCGCCATATCTGCGCGCTGCCGGATTGCGAGGACAGGAAGTAGAGCGTGCGGCCGTCCGGCGCCCAGCGCGGGCTCGAGGCGTTGTCCTTGAGCTCGGTCAGGCGCTGCGGCGCGGCCTCGGCGCGGCCCAGATCGAGCAGCCACACCGCGTTGCGGCCGCGGTTGGCCGCCATGTCGGTCTCGCGCTCGACGAAGGCGAGGGTGCGGCCGTCGGGCGCGACCTGCGGGTCGCTGATGCGCCGGAGCATCACCAGGTCCTCGGGCGTCAGCGGGCCGCCGCCCGCATCGGCGCAGGCGACGGGCGCGAGCAGGGCGAGGACGGGCACGACGGCGAGCGTGCACAGGAGCGGCCACGCGACCGGACGGGTGAGCGGCATGCGTCGTTCTTTCAGCCGACTTCGTCGGCGGCGATGGTCCAGGGCTCGTGCTTGGCGGCGTGGATCCACTCCTGCAGTGCCGCGTCCTCCAGTACGCTCGCCATGTACCAGCGCGCGGCCTGGGAGATGCGCGCGCCGTAGGTGTTGAAGCGCAGCACCACGGGAGCGTACATGGCGTCGGCGACCGAGTACTCGCCGAACAGCCACGGGCCGCCGCCGCCGAAGCGGCTGCGGCAGTCGTTCCAGATCTCATCGATGCGGTCGACGTCCGCCTCCAGCGCCGCGGTGACGGCGGCGTGGCGGTTGCGGGCGCGCGCGTTCATCGGCCACAGCGAGCGCAGCGTCGTGAAGCCGGAGTGCATCTCGGCGCACACGGCGCGCGCCACGGCGCGCGCCTGCGGCGCCTGCGGCCAGCCGCGGCCGCTGAGCTCGGCCGCGTACTCGCAGATGGCGAGCGAGTCCCAGACGACGAGGCTGCCGTCGCGCAGCACCGGCACGCGCCCGCTCGGTCCGAAGGCGAGCAGCTCATCGTGAGTGTCGTCGGTGTCGAGCGGCACCAGCACCTCTTCGAACTGCAGGCCGACGTGCTTCAGCAGCAGCCACGCGCGCAGTGACCAGGAGGAGTAGTTCTTGTTGCCGATGACGAGAGTAAGCGGCGCCATGCAGATGGTAACCTTGCCGGGTGCTCAGCGACGTGCGCGCCATCGCCTTCGACCTCGATAATACACTCTGGGATGTGGAGCCGGTGCTGGCACGGGCGGAAGTGCAGCTGGGCGCGTGGCTGCGCGAGCATTGTCCGCGCATCGCCGCCGGCCTGTCGCCCGAGGACATGCGACGCGCGCGCTTCGAGCTCGCACAGCGCGAGCCGCACAACGCCCACGACGTCACCTACCTGCGTCTCACGGCACTCGGCGCGCACGCGCGCGCGCACGGCTACGACGCGGAGGTGGCGCAGCAGGCGTTCGCGGTGTTCCTGGCGGCACGCAACCAGGTCGAGCCTTACGCCGACGTGCTGCCGGGGCTGACGCGCCTGGCGCGGCGCTTTCCGCTGGCCTCGCTCAGCAACGGCAACGCGGATCTCGCCCGCATCGGGCTCGACCACCTGTTCGAGGTGTCGCTGAACGCCCGGCAGATCGGCGTGGCCAAGCCGCACCGGCGCTGCTTCGAGCGGCTGGCCGCGGAGCTGGCGCTCGCGCCCGGGGCGATCCTGTACGTGGGCGACGACGCGCTGCTCGACGTGCTGGCGGCGCGCAGCGCCGGCTGCGCCAGTGCGTGGATGAACCGCGGCGCGCAGCCGTGGCCGGCGGCGCTCGCGCCCGCCGATCTCGATGTCGCGGACCTGTACCAGCTCGCCGCGGCGCTCGGCGCCTGAGCTCGGCGCTAGGCGGGCAGGGTCCGTCCGCGCGTCTCGACCACCAGCAACGGCGTGACCAGCCCGGCCGCCAGCGGCACCAGCGCGAACCACAGCAGGATGTGCATGATGGCCGCGCTCGAGCCGCCGGCCGTGGCCGACAAGGCGCCGATGACCACCGGACCTGCGGCCGCGAGCACGCGGCCGATGTTGTAGCAGAAGCCGGCGCCGGTGGCGCGCAGCCGCGCCGGGAACAGCTCCGGCAGATAGAAAGTGAAGGCACCGAAGATGCCGAACACGCCGGCACCGACCGCCACCAGCAGCGCCAGACGCGCGGGCGGCGCCAGCGGCAGGCCGAAGGTGGCGAGGATTGCGCCGGCCGAGAACAGGAAGTACACCATGAACATGCGGCGCCGCCCGAGTAGGCGCGCCAGTGGCACCGCCGCGAGCGCTCCCACGAGTCCGCCGAGGTTGAACGCGTTCGAGGCGCGTGCCTGCCAGGCGGCGGCGAGCGCCTGGACCGCGGGACCGGTGAGCCCGGTGCTGCGCGCGTGCTCGTGGGCGAGCGTGCTGCCGAGCAGCGGCAGGAACGAGT
>JANWKR010000049.1 GCA_025451275.1 Steroidobacteraceae bacterium | reverse complement strand
GAGAACATCCCCGGCGCCGTCACGCCGGAGACGCTCGCCACCCTCACCGTGGCGCTGGTGCAGGCAGCGCCGGTGCCGCAGGCGAGCCTCACCGGGCGGCTGCACGCCGCCACCGCCGCGCGCACCCGCCTGACGCTGTGGCTGGCGCTCGCCCTCGCCGCCGCCGGCGCGCTGCTCGGCGCGGCGCTGGCGTGGCGCACGGTGAGCCAGCTGCAGCGCCCGGTCGACTCGTTCATCAAGAGCGCCGAGCGCATCGGCCAGGGCGACTACACGCGCCCGTTCGAGGTGCCGCGCAAGCGCGACGCGCTCGGCGACCTGCAGCAGGCGCTCGAGCGCATGCGCGGCCGCCTGCGCGTCTCGACCGTCAACAAGAGCTACCTGCACAGCGTGCTCAACAGCATGACGGACGCGGTGTTCGTCACCTCGCCGGACGGCGTCATCAAGATGGCCAACTCCGCCGCCTGCAAGATGCTCGCCTACGCCGAGGAGGAGCTGCTCGGCAAGAGCATCCTCGCGGTGCTCGAGGAGCGCGAGCGCGCCGACTTCGACCTGCTGCAGGCGGCGCAGGAGACACGCGAGACCGTGGTGCGCACCCGCTCCGGGCAGACCATCCCGGTATCGTTCGCCGGCTCGCGCATCGACAGCGACGACCCGCAGTTCCAGGGCAACATCTTCGTCGCGCGCAACATCACCGACCGTAAGCGCGCCGAGCGCCGCATCCGCTACCTGGCGCGCTACGACGCGCTCACCAAGATCCCGAACCGCATGCAGTTCCACCACGTGCTGCAGCAGACCATCGCGCGCGCGCTGCGCTCCGGGCAGGTGGTGGCGGCGCTGTACCTGGACATGGACCGCTTCAAGGAGGTCAACGACACCTTCGGCCACGGTGCCGGTGACCGCGTGCTCGAGGTGCTGGCCGAGCGCCTGACGCGCTCGCTGCCGAAGGAGACCGTGGTCGGACGCCTGGCGGGCGACGAGTTTGCGCTGTTCGTCGACGGGCTGCCGGCCGATTCCGACAACCGCGGGCCGATTGCGCAGCTGGCGCGCGCGCTGCTCACCGAGGTCTGCCGGCCGTTCCAGCTCAACCAGCACGAGGTGTTCCTGACCGCGAGCATCGGCATCGCCTTCTGCCCGCGCGACGCCGAGAACGTCATCGACCTGATCCGCAACGCCGATGCGGCCATGTACTACTCCAAGCAGAACGGCGGCAACACCTTCGCCTTCTACTCCCCGGAGATGAACGCCGCCGCGGTCGAGCGGCTGATGCTCAAGAGCAAGCTGCGCCGCGCGCTCGAGCGCGACGAGCTGGAGATCAAGTACCAGCCCAAGGTCGACCTGCGCACCGGCAGGATCATCGGCGCGGAGGCGCTGCTGCGCTGGCGCCTGCCGGGGCACGGCGACATCCCGCCCTCGCTGTTCATCCCGCTGGCCGAGGAGACCAACCTCATCCTCGACATCGGCGAGTGGGTGCTGAACCGGGTCTGCCTCGACTACCGCCAGATGCAGCAGCAGGGCAGCGACCCGGGCCGCATCTCGCTCAACCTGTCGCTGAAGCAGCTGCGCCAGGCGAGCTTCATCCTGCGCTGCCGCTCGGTGTTCCGCCGCCACCACGTCTCGCCGACCGCCTTCGAGCTGGAAATCACCGAGACCACGCTGATGGCCGACCCGCAGCGCACGGTGCGGCTGCTGGACGAGCTCTATGCCATGGGCCTGCACCTGTCGATCGACGACTTCGGCACCGGCTACTCCTCGCTGTCGGCCCTGCAGCAGTTCCCGATCGGCACCCTCAAGATCGACCAGTCGTTCGTGCGCGACGCTACCGACGACGCCGGTGATGCCACCATCGTGCGCACCATCATCGAGATGGGCCGCAGCCTCGGCATGGAAGTGATCGCCGAAGGGGTCGAGTCGCAGCGCCAGCTGGAATTCCTGCGCAGCAGCGGCTGCCACTTCGGCCAGGGGCGCCTGTTCGGCGAGCCGTGCACCGCGGCCGACCTGCTCGCGCTGCTGGCCCGGCAGGCCGCCGGCACCGCGCCGTTCGCGCACTTCATGCGACGCGCCGACGAGGCGGCCCCGCGCTCGGCTTAAAAGACGAAGCGTTGCTCACCCTGTCCCATGCCCGCGTCCGCCGCGGCCCGCAGATTCTGCTCGATGAAGCCACGGTCAGCGTCTTTCGCGGCGAGAAGGTCGGCATCGTCGGTCGCAACGGCTGCGGCAAGTCGACGCTGCTGGCGCTGATCCGCGGCGAGCTCAGCGTCGACGCCGGCGACTACAGCGCCCCCGCCAACCTCGCCATCGCCTCGGTGGCGCAGGACCTGCCCGACACCGACACCCCGCTCGGCGAGTACATCCAGGACGGCGACCTGGAGCTGCGCGCCGCCCAGGCCGAGCTGGCACGGGCGCAGGCGCACGGCGACGGCACGCGCGCGGCGCACTGGCACTCCCGCTACGAGGCGCTGGGCGGCTACAGCGCGCCGAGCCGCGCGGCGCAGCTGGCCGCCGGGCTCGGTTTCGACAACGCCGACCTGACGCGCGCGCTGCGCGAGTTCTCCGGCGGACTGAAGATGCGCGCCAACCTGGCGCGCGCGCTGATGCGCGCCTCCGACCTGCTGCTGCTCGATGAGCCCACCAACCACCTGGACCTCGATGCGCTGCTGTGGCTCGAGGGCTGGCTGCGCGCCTACCAGGGCACGCTGCTGCTGGTATCGCACGACCGCGAGTTCCTCGACGGCGTGGTATCGCGCATCCTGCACATCGAGGGCGGCACGCTGCGCGCCTACGCCGGCAACTACAGCGCCTTCGAGGTGCAGCACGCCGCGCAGCGCGAGCGCAGCGCGGCGCTCGCCGCGCGCCAGCGCCGCGAGGTCGAGCACATCGAGAGCTTCGTGGCGCGCTTCCGCGCCAAGGCCAGCAAGGCGCGCCAGGTGCAGAGCCGGCTCAAGTGGCTGGCGCGGCTGCCGGGGATCGCCGCGGTGCACGACGAAGCCGAGTTTGGCTGGCAGTTCGCCGCCCCCGCCAGACTGCCGCAGCCGCTGGTGACGCTCGAGCGCGCCGCCGCCGGCTACGGGGCGCGGCGCGTGCTCGGCGGGGTGTCGCTGAGCCTCGGCCCCGGCGAGCGCCTCGGCGTCCTCGGCCGCAACGGCGCCGGCAAGTCGACGCTCATGCGCCTGATCGCGGGCGAGCTGGCGCCGCAGGCGGGTGAGCGCACGCCGGCGCCCGAGCTGGCCACCGGCTTCTTCGCGCAACTCGAGCTCGAGCAGCTCGACGGCGCAGCCAGAGCGCTCGCCGAGCTCGGCCGCCGCGGCGGCACGGCGGTCAGCGCCTGGACGCCGCAGCAGCAGCGCGACCACCTCGGGCGCTTTGGCTTCCGCGGCGAGCGCGTGTTCGAGCCGACCGCGAACTTCTCGGGGGGCGAGCGCTCACGCCTGGCGCTCGCCATCCTGGTGGCGCGCCGCCCCAACCTGCTGCTGCTCGACGAGCCCACCAACCACCTCGATCTGTCGATGCGCCACACGCTGCTCATGGCGCTGCAGGAGTTCGCGGGCGCCGTGGTGGTGGTGTCGCACGATCGGGCACTGCTGCGCGGGGTGTGCGACCGCTTCGTGCTGGTCGCCGGCGGACAGCTCACGGACTTCGAAGGCGACCTCGAGGAGTACGCCGCCTGGCTGGAGCACGGCAGCGCCGCGCGGCCGGTGCCGGGCGAGGAGCCGACCTCACGGCGCGAGCAGCGCCGGCTGGAGGCCGAGGCGCGCAATCGCCTCAGTCCGCTGCGCGGCGAGCAGCAGCGCCTCGAGACGCAGCTGGCGCAACGGGCCGGCGAGCGCGTGGCGCTGGAAGCGCGGCTCGCCGACCCGGCCACCTACAGCGGCGCGCCGCGCGCCGAGCAGGAGCGCCTGGCGCGCCGGCACACCGAGCTGGCCGCCGAGACCGCGCGCGTCGAGGAGCGCTGGCTCGAGGTCATGACGGCGCTGGAACAGGCCTCATGAGGCTCAAGCGGCTGGTCGTGGCCACGCTGGCCGCCGCCTGGATCGGCACCGGCTGGTGGCAGGCGACCAAGCCGCTGCCGGGCGGCACGCGCCTCGCCTCGGCGGTGTGCCCGGTGCGCGCCGCCGACACCGCCTTCATCGCCGATATCAGCGCCGCAGATGCGTACGGGCGCGCGGTCGCGAGCCAGGCCATCTTCGACGAGGTGCTGCGCGTGGTGCGCGGCGCACGCCGCTTCATCGTGCTCGACTACGCGGACTTCGGCGCGCGCGGCGCCGGCGCCGCCCCGCCGCGGCGCCTGGCGGCGCAGCTGACGGACGCCCTGCTGGAGCAGCGTCGCGCCTTGCCGCAGCTCGCGGTGCTGTTCGTGGTGGATCCGGCCAGCGAGGACTACGGCGCGAGCCCGGCACCCGAGCTGCAGCTGCTGCGCGCCGCGGGCGTGGAGGTGGTGCCGGTCGACCTCGATGCGCTGCGCGATTCCAACCTCGTGTATTCCGGGCTGTGGCGCCTGGCGCTGTCCTGGTGGGACGGGCCGGGCGGTCCGGCCGGCGTCGAGAGCCGGCGCCTGAACTTCAAGGCCGACCACCGCAAGCTGGTGGTCGCCGACGACGGTCAGGGCGGCCTCACCGCCGTGCTGGGCTCGGCCAGCCCGCTCGACCGCGAGAGCGGCTGGTCGAACGCCGCGGTGCGCATCAGTGGCGCGGCGCTGCCGGCGCTGGTGGCGAGCGAGCTCGCGGTGGCGCGCTTCTCGGGTTGGCGCGGTGCGGACGCGGCCTTCGCCGCCGCGCCCGGCGCCGCGGCCTGCAGCGGGCCCGCGCCCGCGGACGGCGACTTTGCCGCCGGCGCCGCCGTGCACGCGCAGCTGCTCACCGAGGGCGAGATCCGCGAGGCGCTGCTCGCGCATACCGACGCCGCGGTCGCCGGCGATACCATCGACATCGCCGCCTTTCGTTTCGCCGAGCGCGGCGTGGTGGAGTCGCTGCTGGCGGCGGCGCGGCGCGGCGTCAGCGTGCGGCTGATCCTCGACCCGGGCGAGGACGCGAGCGGCGCGCACGGCGCGGGCGCGGGCCTGCCCAACCAGCCGCTCGCCGCGGAGCTGGTGTCACGCAGCAACGGCGCGATCCACGTGCGCTGGTACCGCACCCATGGCGAACGCTTCCACAGCGCCTTGGCGCTGGTGTACGACCGCCAGCGCGCCTGGCTGAGCGTCGGCTCCGCCAACTTCACGCGCCGCTCGCTGAATGACTACAACCTGGAGGCGAACCTCGCCGTGGAGCTGCTGCGCACCGCGCCGCTCGCCCAGCAGAGCGGGGACTACTTCGAGACGCTGTGGAGCAACAAGGCGGCGCTCGGCATCGAGTACACCGCCGACTACGCCGCCTTCGCCGATCCCTCGCAGGCGGACTACTGGCTCTGCCGCGTGCTCGAGGGGCTGGGCGCCGCGCCGTTCTGAGCGTGGTCGCTGCGCGCCGCCGCCGCGGCCTGCTGCCCCAGCGCCGTGAGCGCAGCCCCGGCGGCCTGCTCGAACGCATCCACGACCTCGGACAGGCGGTTGGCGGTGGCGGCGGCGCTGCCGCTGGCGACGAAGGTCGCCACCACCTCGCGCCCCTCGCGCCGCCCCATGATGCAGTCGAGCACCACGTGCACGGTGGGCGCCGCGCCGCCGGCGGTGTAGTCGGCGTCGAAGCGGCGTATCGCGATCTGCAGCAGGTAGCCGGAGGGGAACGGGCTGCGCGAGTCCTCCACCGAGGCCCACTGCTGCGAGCCGCGCAGCGTCCGCACCGTCAGCGCCTCGACCAGGTCCGGCACCGGCGCCGCCCAGCGGCTGCCGACGTAGAAGTCCATGCGGTGATCGGCACGCACCAGCATGATGTGCGGTGAGTCGAGGCCCGGGTCGGCGGAGGGGTGGCCGACGCGCAGCGACACCGCGAGCGCATCCGGATTGGCGACCGGCGCCGCCGGCGCCGTGTCCGCGGCGGGGGCGCGCAGGTAGTAGGTCTGCTCCGGCTGGGCGTTGCTGTGCAGCAGCCCGCCGCAGCCGCCGAGCTGCGCCGCGAGCAGTGCCAGCGCGCCGGTGCGCAAGGCGGCAGTTCTCACCGTGGGATCTCCACGCCGCGCTGCGGCGGCTGGTACAGAAGCTGCGCGGGATTCTCCCGCAGGCTGTTGGACAGGGCGCGGATGTCCTCGGCCGCGGCGCGCCCCTCGCGCACGAAGCGCTCGATCTCCGGCAGCCCGTCGCGCGTGAACGAGCGCAGGTCCTGGCGGTTCTCGGCGACCACCTGGTTGAGCTGCTCGGTGGCGTGCGCCAGGTTGTCGGCCACGCCGCGCAGGCGGTGCGAGGCCGACTCGACATCCGGGCTGACGCTGTCGATCACGCCGTGCGCGCTCTTGGCCGAGGCGCCGAGCTCGGCGGTCGCGCTGCGCAGCTCCGCCACCAGCGCATTCAGGTCGTGCACCGTCTGCGGCAGGTGACTGCTGGCCGCGTCGATGTGATTGAGGGCGTTCGCCACCGCCTTGAGGTTGTCGTCGCTCACCAGCCGCTCGGCGCGCTTCACCACCTCGGCCGCAGTGCCGACGAGCTCCGGCAGACTGGACAGGAATACGTCGAAGCGCGAGGGCGCCGAGCGGATCACCGGGTACTTGAGCCCGCTGACCGCCGGCGCCACGCGCTTGTTGGTGCGGTCCTCGCTCAGGTCGATGTACAGCAGACCCGTCACCCCCTGCAGCTGCAGCTCCGCCACCGTGCTGGCCGAGATCGGCGTGCTCGAGTCGATATCGACGACCACCTCGACCCGGCTCGAGTCGCGCGGATCGATGCGCATGTCGGAGACGCGCCCGACGCCCACGCCGAGGTAGCGCACCGCCGCGCCCTTGTCGAGGCCGCTGACACTGCCGTCGAAGTAGATCTCGTAGCGATTGTAGTCGCGGTGCTCGCGCGTGTCGGAGTACCAGTAGACGAACAGCGCCCCGAGCAACGCCACGATCAGTACGAACGCGCCGACGGCGGCGTAGTTGGCGTCACGTTCCACGCGCCGCTCCGGTGCGGGCGCGCGCCCGTTCGCCGTGGAAGTACGCCTGGATCCACGGGTTGGGGTGGTCGACGATGCGCTCCAGCGTGTCGGATTCCATGCGCTTGTCCACGATCACCCCGACACGATTGCAGGTACGGAAGATGCTGTCCAGATCATGAGTGATCATGACGATGGTCAGCTTGAGGTGTTGCTGCAGGTACAACACCAGGTCGTCGAAGGCGGCGGCGCTCACCGGGTCCAGGCCCGAGGTCGGCTCGTCCAGGAACAGCAGCGTCGGGTCGAGGGCCAGGGCCCGGGCGATGGCGGCGCGCTTCACCATGCCACCGGACAGCTCGGCCGGGTACTTGCGCGCCGCCTCGGCCGGCAGGCCGACCAGGCGGATCTTGAGCAGCGCCAGCTCGTCGAGCGCCGCGGCCGGCAGGTCGAGATGCTCGATCATGGGCAGCTGCACGTTCTGCAGAAGGGTGAGCGCGGAGTACAGCGCCCCCTGCTGGAAGGCCACCCCGTAGCGCGCCTTGATGGGCCGCAGCTGCGCCTCCGACAGGCGCGTGATGTCGCTGCCGTCGATGCGCACCGTGCCGGCCTGCGGCCGCTGCAGGCCGAGGATGGTCCGCAGCAGCACCGACTTGCCCGAGCCCGAGCCGCCGACGATGCCGAACACCTCGTCCGGCTGCACCTCCATGTCCAGGCCGTCGTGCACCACCTGCTCGCCGAAGCGGTTGACGAGTCCGCGCACTTCCAGGGCCGGGTACATCTACAGGTCCATTTTCATGAACAGCACCGCGAACAGGGCGTCCGCGAGGATCACCAGGAAGATCGCCTGCACCACCGCCTGCGTCACCTGGCGGCCGAGCTCGCGCGCCGAGCCGCGCACCCGCATGCCGTGGAAGCAGCCGGCCATGCCGATCAGCACCGCGAACACCGGCGCCTTCAGCAGTCCGACCCAGAAGGTGCTGGGGGAGATGGCGTAGTTGACGCGGCTGACGTACTGGGTGAGCGGCATGTCGAGCAGATAGCGGCACAGCAGCGCCCCGCCGGTCAGTCCCACCAGGTCGGCGATGATGGTGAGCAAAGGCAGCGCGACGGCCAGCCCCAGCAGCCGCGGCAGCACCAGCACCTCGTAGGGATTCACGGCGGTGGCCGTCAGGGCGTCGACCTCCTCGTTGAGCTCCATCGAGCCTAGTTCGGCGGCGAAGGAGCTGCCGGAGCGGCCGGCGACGATGATGGAGGTGAGCAGCACGCCGAGCTCGCGCAGCACGCCGATGGCGACCAGGTCCACCACGTAGATGTCGGCGCCCAGGCCGCGCAGCTGCTGCGCACTCATGTAGGCGATGATGACGCTGATGAGAAAGGCGATGAGCGCCACGATCGGCATGGCGGTGATGCCGGTGTCGTAGACGTGACGCGCGATCGAGATCGGGCGCAGCCGCGCGCGGCCGCCGGCGCTGGCGAGCGCGACCGAGGTGGCGCGCCCGAGAAAGGCGAGCCCCAGCACCAGGTCGCGGCCGAAGGCGACCGCGTAGCGCCCGATGGCACTCAGGGCCCCGCTCGCCTCCGCCGCCGCATCCGGGGCCGGCGTGGCCGGGGCGTCCTTGAGCGTCTCGTCGATGAGGCGCAGCTGGTCGGGGAGTTCGCCCTGGAACGACACCGCGGCGCCGGCTGCCCGGGCGCGCCGCACGAACTCGCGCAGCACCCAGGCGCCCGACAGGTCGAGCCGCGTGACTCCGGCGGTGGCGATGCGCAGCTCGCGTGCCGCGTGCACGTCCACGGCGGCCAGCTGGGCCTCGAGGTCCGTCAGCTCGCGCGCGCCCCACTCGCCGCTCAGCTCCAGGGTCACCCCCTGCGCGCTACGCCGGACCTCGACTCCCATGCTGGCGGCAGTGCGGGCTTCAGCGCTTGGCGTGCAGGTGCGCCTCGAGGAACCAGAGGTACTTGTCGATGTCGCGCGAGACGCCGGTGAACAGGTCCGAGGTATCGGCATCGCCGAGCTCGGCCGCGCCGTTGATGGCCGCGCGCACCTTGGCGCCGAAGGCGGCCACGGCCGCCGACAGCGCATCGACGTGCTGCAGGCCCTCCGCTATGTCTTCCGGGTAGGGCTTCAGGGTGGTGCTGCGCACCACCGAGGCGAGCGTGCCGCGCGCCGTGCCGCCGAGAGCGGTGACGCGCTCGGCGATGGTGTCGACCTGGTCCTCGACCACTTCGGCCACCTTGTCGAACAGCTCGTGCAGGGCGATGAAGTTCGGGCCCTTGACGTTCCAGTGCGCGTGTTTGGTCTGCGCGCCGAGATCGATGGCGTCGGCGAGCCGCGCGTTCAGCAGCTCGATGATCTTGGTGCGGGTGCCGGCCGACAGGTCATTCCGGGTGTCGAACATGGGGCCTCCTTTGTGCATGGCGGCATTTAAGCACCCGGCCGCGGCGCCCGGCCAATCGCTAGTCCGGATCGCGGCCATGGGTGCGGTCTATGGCAGCGCCCGGCAGGTGTTTGTGCGCGGATCTTAGCGTCAATTGTCGCTCGCGGCAGATGCCGCATGCTAGTTTGGATGCGTCACGAGGTGAGGAGCCGGCTTCATGCAGGAGGTCAACGAGCAGCTGCACGCCGAAGGCTACGCCATCGTTCGCGGCTTCTTCGCCGCCGACGACATGCAGCGCATCGCCGCCGAGGCCGCGCGCATCTACCAGCAGGGCCTCGCCCACCACGCCACCTACCGCGACAAGAACCTGCTGTTCGAGGTGCTGGATGACCCGCGCGCCGGGCGGCGCGTGGTGCTGCAGGCGCACTGGACCCCCCGGATCAGCCCGTACCTGGAACGCATGCGCCGCGATCCGCGCTACCTGGCCGTGCTCGAGCCGCTCATCGGGCGCGACATCAAGCAGATCACGCACCAGATGCACTGGAAGCCGCCCGGCGCCAAGTACACCTTCTACCGCTACCACCAGGATGCGCGCTTCCGCAATGCGGCAGCGACACGCAACCTGCTGTACGGCACGGTCAACACCGGGCTCGCGATCGACGCGCAGACCGAGGCCAACGGCGCACTGCGCATCATCCCGCGCAGCCACCTCCGCGGCTACCTGGGGCTGTCGGAGGACGGCACCATCATGACCGGCCAGACCGCGGACGATGACCTGCGCCGCGTGGGGCTCGACCCCGACAGCGCGGTCACCTGCCGGATGGAGCCCGGCGACCTGCTGCTGTGGACGCTGTACACGGTGCACGGCTCGGCGCCGAACCTGAGCGGCCACGACCGCCGCTTCATGATCAACAGCTACGTGCGTGCCGCCGACAGCGACCGCGGCGAGTGGACCTTCCGCGACGGGGTGTCGACGCCGCTCGGCCCCGAGCCCGAGATCTGCAAGTACGAGCAGCTGCGCGAGCGTCCCGGTCCGTTCTACATCGAGCCCGACTGGACCGAGGAAGCGCAGGCGATGCGCCAGCGCTAGTGGCGGCGCAGGCCCCGGGGCACGCGGCGCAGCGCGGCGGCTACCGCGCCGCCGTGACGCTGCTGCTGATGCTCGCATACGCCTTCAACGCGGCCGATCGCAGCCTGATTCCCGTGATTGCGCAGCCGCTGAAGGCCGACCTGCGGCTCAGCGACACCGAGCTCGGTCTGCTCGCCGGCACCGCGTTCGCGGTGCTGTACGCGCTGTGCGGCATCCCGATCGCGCGCCTCGCCGAGCGCGCCAACCGCGTGACCATCATCAGCGTGGCGCTGGGGGGCTGGTCGGCGCTCACCGCACTGTGCGCCACCGCGGGCTCGTTCCTGCAGCTGGCCCTGCTGCGCGTCGGCATCGGCATCGGCGAGGCCGGCTGCGCCGCGCCGGCGCAGTCTCTGTTGTCCGACTACTACGACCGCACGCGCCGCACCAGCGCGCTGTCGGTGTACTCCTGCGGCCTGTCGCTCGGCTACCTGTTCGTGTCCGCCGTCGGCAGCTACGTGGCGCAGCACCACGGCTGGCGCGCCGCCTGCGTCGTAATCGGGCTGCCGGGCGTGGCGGTCGCAGCGCTCATCCGCCACGTGGTGCGCGAGCCGCGGCGCGGGACGGCCGACGGTGCCGCCGCAGCAGCAGCGCCCGCGCCGCCCTCGCTGCGCGGCGAGCTGGCCGAACTCGGCGCGGTGGCCCGCGGCCTGTTCCTGTCCTGGCCGTCGGCCCAGATCATCTTCGCCCTGACGCTGTCGTCGTTCGCCTCCTACGGCACCTGGGCGTTCATCCCCGCGTACTTCAACCGCGCCTTCGGCCTGCACCTCGCCACGATCGGCGTGTTCCTGGGTCTCGCCGGCAGCGTGCCGGTCGCGCTCGGCACGCTCGGCGGTGGCTTCGTGGCGGATTTCGCCGGTGCGCGCAGCCCGCGCTGGTACGCGCTGGTGCCGGCCGCGGGTCTCGCACTCGCCGCGCCGCTCTATGTGCTCGCCTTCCTGCAGCACGACTGGGCGGCCGCGATGCTGCTGCTGGCGGCCGGTGGCTTCTTCCAGTACATCTCCCTCGGACCCAGCTTCGGCGTGGTACAGAACGTGGTCGGCGTGCGGCAGCGCGCGACCGCCACCGCGCTCCTGTATCTGTGCCTGACGCTGCTCGCGCTCGCCGCCGGCCCACCCTTCATCGGCTGGCTGATCGATACCCTCGCCGGCGCCCACCTGGCGCAGCCCGCCGGCAGCCTGCTCAATGACTTGATGGCGGCGAGCCCGGCGGGCACCGCACAGTTCCGCGCCGCCTGCCCGGGACAGGCCATGAACCACGGGGTGTGCGCCGCGGCGCTGGCTGCCGCCTCG
>JANWKR010000048.1 GCA_025451275.1 Steroidobacteraceae bacterium | reverse complement strand
CACGCGCCGGAGCGGCGAAATGCGGCGATCGCGCGCCTTTTGCACATCGCGCCGGTCACCGCCGTCTGTTTCAATGGCGCACGGGTCGCGTATGCCGAACCAACCGGGCGTCCTCCTGTCACGACCGCCGCGCCTGTTCGAGGTGGCGCGCGAGAAAATGCGCACGCGCCACCTGTCGCTCCGGACCGAGCATGCCTATCTGCAGTGGCAGCGGCGTTATGTCGCGTTTCATGCGCCGCGCCACCCGCGCGAGCTCGGTGCGGCGGGGGTCGAGGCCTTCCTCACGCACCTCGCCGTGAAGCGCAGGGTAAGCGCGGCCACGCAGAGCCAGGCGCTGCAGGCGCTCCTGTTTCTGTACCGGCAGGTGCTGGAGATCAGGCTGCCGTGGCTCGACAACGTGACGCGCGCAACGCAGCCAAAGCGGCTGCCCGTGGTGCTCGACCGCACCGAGGTGCGTTCGCTCCTCGCGCAGCTGCAGGGCGCTCCATGGCTGGTGGCAAACCTCCTCTACGGCAGCGGCCTGCGGCTCACGGAGGGGCTGCGCCTGCGGGTGAAGGACCTGGCGCTCGAGCGCGGCGAACTCATCGTGCGCGACGGCAAGGGCGGCCGGGACCGCCTCACCATGCTGCCGCAGACCCTGCATCTGCCGCTGCGCGCGCACCTCGCGCGCCTGCGCGAGTGGTTCGAGGAGGAGCGGCGCCGCCGTGCGCCCGGCGTCACGCTGCCGCACGCGCTGGCGCGCAAGTACCCGCAGGCCGGCGTGCAGTGGGGCTGGCAGTACCTGTTCCCCGCTGCGGGTCTGTGCCGCGATCCGTACTCGGGGAAGCCGCTGCGGCATCACCTGCACGAGAAGGGCGTGCAGCGTGCGGTGCAGGCGGCGGTGCGGCGGTCTGGGCTGTCACGGCCGGCCAGCTGCCACACCCTGCGGCATTCCTTCGCCACGCACCTGCTCGAGGACGGCTACGACGTCCGCACCCTGCAGCAGCTGCTCGGGCACTCGGACCTCAAGACCACCATGATCTATACGCACGTGCTGTCGAACGGGGCGGGCGGGGTGCGCAGCCCGCTCGACCGTACCGGCGGCGCAGCCCCGGCTGAGGCGAGCGCGGCTGCCACTCAGAAGTGATAGGTGATCGCGCCGCCGTTGTCGCTCAGCTTGCCGGCATCGATCAGCTGATCGATCAGGCGCTGCAGCTCGGCCTCGGGCACCTTCTTGGCGAAGTGCGAGTGCAACACGGCCACCAGCCCCTTGCGTTTGCGCGGGCGGCGCAGCTTCTGGGTGCCCTCCAGCAGGCCCAGGGCGCCCTCGGCGAGCGGGGTGTCGCGGCGCGCCGCAGCGGCCGCTCGTGCGCCGCGCGGCGCCGCCGGCGCCGCCGGCGCCGTGCCCAATTGCGCCTCGGTCATGGTGTTGGCGCGCCGCACCCGGAACCCGCGCCGCACCAGGTGGCGCACCAGCGGGTCGAAGCCCTTGTCCTTCGACAGGATGACGCACGCGGTGTGCGGGTCGCGCGCCAGGTACTCGCCCAGGTAGAACGCGAGGTGGAAGTCGAGGGCGTTCTTGCCCTGGCCCTCGATGTCGATGGGCACGAAGCGCTCGCCGAGCCGCAGGGCGGCCTTGAGGAAGTCGGTCGGCACGGTGCGCTGCGAGGCACCGAAGAAGAACGGCACGCGCACCCCTTCCGGGATCGCGGCCAGATCGATCTTGCCGATGTTCTCGTAGTCGACGAGCAGCACGTTCTCGTTCATGGGGTCCTTTCACTGCCGGCGAAGCCATTCTGACGCCATGCCTCGTACACCACCAGCGCCACGGCGTTGGCGAGGTTGAGGCTGCGGTTACCGGGGCGCATCGGGATCGCGAGCCGGCGCTCGGGCGGCAGCGCGGCGAGGAACTCCGGCGGCAGGCCGCGCGTCTCGGCGCCGAACACCAGCGCATCGCCGGGCGTGAACGCCGCCGCGCTGTAGGGGCGGTGCGGCCCGGTCTCGATCGCGAACACGCGCGCGCCGGGCAGTGCCGCGAGGCAGGCCGCGAGGCTCGGGTGCACCGCCACCTGCGCGAGTTCTGCGTAGTCGAGCCCGGCGCGGCGCACCGCGCGGCCGTCGAGATCGAAACCGAGAGGCTTCACCAGGTGCAGCGCGCTGCCGCAATTCGCGCACAGGCGGATGAGATTGCCGGTGTTGGGCGGGATCTCGGGCTGATGCAGCACCACGTGGAACACGGCAGGCGCGGTCTCCGTTGACGCGTGTGCGATAATGCCCGGCATGGCGATGGCGAACCAGGATGCGCCGGCGGCCCGCACCGCGGCGGGCAGCGGCCCGCTCGGGCTGAGCTTCTGCGGACTGCCGTTCGCCTCGCCCATCGTGCTCCTGTCCGGCTGCGTCGGCTTCGGCGAGGAGTACACGCGCATCGAGGGCTTCGCCAACAGCGACGCCGGCGCGATCGTGCTCAAGGGCACCACCGGCAAGGCGCGCCTCGGCAACCCGCCGCACCGCGTGTTCGAGACCCCGGCCGGCATGCTCAACGCCATCGGTCTGCAGAACCCGGGCGTCGAGCAGGTCGTCGAGCACATCCTGCCGCAGCTCGACTTTTCCGAGACGCGCTTCATCGCCAACGTGTGCGGCTCGACCCTCGAGGAGTACGTCGAGGTGACGCGGCGCTTCGACCAGTCGCCGATCGACGCCATCGAGATCAACATCTCCTGTCCCAACATCAAGGAAGGCGGCGTCGCCTTCGGCAACTACCCGCAGATGTCGGCGCAGGTGGTGGCCGCCTGCCGCCGCGTGACCACCAAGCCCCTCATCACCAAGCTGTCGCCCAACCAGACCGACATCCGCGACAACGCGCGCCGCTGCATCGAGGCAGGATCCGATGCGCTGGCGGTCATCAACACTATCATGGGCATGGCGATCGACGTGGTGACGCGCCGCCCGGTGATCGGCAACGTGCAGGGGGGCCTGTCCGGCCCGGCCATCAAGCCGATCGCGCTCCTCAAGGTGCACCAGGTGTACGAGGTCGCCCGCCCGCACGGCGTCCCGATCATCGGCCAGGGCGGCATCGCCAGCGCCCACGACGCGCTCGAGTTCATCATCGCCGGCGCCACCGCAGTGGGGGTGGGCACGGCGCTGTTCTACGACCCCATGGTGTGCAAGCGCATCAACGAGGGGGTCGCCGACTATTTGCGTGCCCAGGGTCTCGAAAACGTGACTCAGCTCATCGGCACGCTGCGAACAACCAACGAGACTCAGGATTGTGCGGTCTCCGGCTAGGCCGGCCGCCCTGCCTGGAGGAGGAGATCTGATGAATAAGACCCCGCTCGCGGCGGGCCTTGCCGCCGTGCTCGCCGTCGCCTTGGGCGGCTGCATCGTGACCCCGGCCCCGGTCAGCTACGACACGCCGCAGCCGGCGGACTCTCCGCCCCAGACCTACGAACCGACCGAACAGGCCTCCGAGCCGCCCCCGCCCTTGCCGGTATACGAGCAGCCGCCGTGCCCGGAAGAAGGCTGGGTGTGGACGCCCGGAGTGTGGCGCTGGGGACCTGAAGGCTACTTCTGGGTGCCCGGCACCTGGGTGGCGCCGCCCTCGCCCGGGGTCTACTGGACGCCCGGCTACTGGGCGGTCAGCGGCACGGTGTACCTGTTCCACCCGGGCTACTGGGGACGGCACGTCGGCTACTACGGCGGCATCAACTACGGCGGCGGCTACACCGGCAGCGGCTTCGTCGGCGGACGCTGGAACGGCGACCGCTACCAGTACAACACCGCCGTCACCAACGTGAACATCGTCAACGTCCACAACACCTACAACCAGACGGTGATCAACAACGACATCGTGCGCAACCCGCGCATCACGCGGCCGAGCTTCGCCGGCGCCCCGGTCGCCCCCGGCGCCCGCCCCGTGATGCCGAGCCGCAGCGAGACCGCGTACGCACGCGAGCCGCGCGTGATGCCGACACCGCCACAGATGCAGCACCGCGACATGGCCCAGAGCACCCCGCTGCAGAACGCGGCGCGCAACGAGGGCCGGCCGCCGGTGGCCGCCACCCCGCGCCCCGCGGCGTTCAGCGGCGGCGGCGTGACCGCCGCGAAGCCCGTGGGGCCGGTCTACCATCCGGCGCAGCAGCACGGGCCGCCGGCGCGGCAGGAGGGACGGCCGGACCGTCCCGACCGCCCGAACCCGAACCAGCGCCCGAACTGATGAGGGAGTGCGCGCGTGCGTGAGGAGCCCTCCGGCATGCGCCGCCTGGCGCTGCTCGCGCTCGGCCTCGCCCTGCTGCTCGCCTACGCGGCGCAGCGCTCCAGCGCCGCGGACGAGCCCGGCATGGTGCAGCTCGAGCTGCAGCAGCTCGAGTACTCGCTCGGCCGCCCGGACGCGCCGCTGACGGTGGTCGAGTACACCGACTACCAGTGCCCGTACTGCCGGCGCTTCGAGGCCGAGACCTTCCCGCGCCTCAAGCACGACTGGATCGACACCGGCAGGCTGCGCTTCATCGTGCGCGACCTGCCGCTCGAGATCCATTCGCAGGCGCGCTTCGCGGCGGAAGCCGCGCACTGCGCCGGCGCCCAGGGCGGGTTCTGGCCGATGCACGACGCGCTGCTGAAGAAGGACGCCCAGCTGAGCGAGCAGCAGGTCGAGGCGCTCGCCACCGCGCAGGGCCTGGACGCCGCGCGGCTGCGCGAGTGCGTCACCAGCGCGCGCTACGAGCCGGCGATCGCGCGCAACGCCGCCGAAGCCGCACGGCTCGGCATCAACGGCACGCCGAGCTTCATCGTCGGCCGCACCACGCCGCGCGAGCTGCACGGCGTGCGCCTCTCCGGCGCGCTGCCGTACCAGGACTTCAACGCGCTGCTGATGCGGATCGGCGCCGTCCTCTAGAGCAGGCGCTGCTGGCCGCCGCCCTCGCCCGGCAGCACCGCGGCCGGGACCTGCAGCTGCAGCGGCGTGGGCGCGGTGGCGACGAACGCCACCTCCAGCACCCGCAGCCGCTCGAGCAGGCGCAGGTTGATCGACTGCTGCGCATCCGCGTACACCTTGTAATCGGGGCGCGTCACGAAGTAGACGGTCTCGAACTGCAGCGCCCTGTCCGTGCAGCGCAGCAGGTGGCTGCGCTCGAAGCGCGTGTCGGGGGTGGCCTCGATGATCTCGCGGATCACGCGCGGCACGGCGGCGAGCGCCGCCACCGGCGTCTCGTAGTGCACGTCCAGCACGAACAGCGCGCGCCGCTCGCGCAGCCGCCCGAAGTTGCGCACCCGCGCCTTCAGTATGTCGCCGTTGGAGATGATGATCTGCTCGCCGTTGACGCTGCGCAGGCGCGTGCTCTTGACGCCGATGTGCTCGACCGTGCCCTGGCAGTCGTCCACCTGCAGCGCATCGCCGATGCCGAACGGCTTGTCCAGCGCGATCGACAGCGATGCCAGCAGGTCCGCCAGCACCGTCTGCACCGCGAGCGCCAGCGCGATGCCGCCGATCCCCAGGCCCGCGAGCAGCGGCTTGATCTCCACGCCGAGGTTATCGAGCGCCAGCAGCACCGCGACGCCCCAGATGAGGATACCGGCGCCGAACACGATCACTTCCATCGAGCTCTGCAGCAGCGTGTCGGGGCCGGTGGAGCGCATGCGGCGCAAGTCGATGGCGAAGCGCACCGCGGTCAGGGCCCACAGCGCCACCTGCATCCAGAACAGCCACACCAGCGCCACGGTCAGCCAGTGCTCGAGGCGCGGCGCGAGAGTGAGGTCGCGCGAGGCCAGCCACACCGCCACCCCGAACAGGAACAGGCGGTTGGTGCGCGCCGCCAGCAGCGCCGCCAGCTCGATCGCGAAGTAGGCCTGGCGGTGCGGCCGCAGGGCCGACAGTCGCCGGCGGCGCGCGGCGATGAAGCCCTTGGCGAGCGGCAGCAGCGTGAAGGTGACGAGGAAGACGCCGAGCGCCAGCGCCCAGGCGCCGAGCTCGTTACCCAGAAACTCCCCGTGCCACAACCCGCCCCACCCCGGCATCGCGTCCGCTCCCCACCCCTGGCGCGCGCACCTTACCGCGTTTCCGCGCGCAGCGGCTACGCGCAGCGGCTACGCGCGGCCGCTACGCGTCGGAGTCGGCGGCGCCGCTCATGCCGAGCTCGCGCAGCTTGCGGGTGAGTGTGTTGCGGCCCCAGCCGAGGAGCTTGGCCGCCTCCTGGCGGTGCCCCTGCGTGCGCTTGAGCGCGGTGCGGATCAGCACGCGCTCGAACTGCGGCTGCGCGGCATCGAGCAGCGGCGGAGCGCCGGCCTGCACGTGGCGCTCGGCCCAGCCGGCGAGGGCCTGCGCCCAGTCGGCAT
>JANWKR010000047.1 GCA_025451275.1 Steroidobacteraceae bacterium | reverse complement strand
CGATGCGCTGCGCAGTCTGCGCCGAGCCTGCCGCCAGACCCTGGGTCTGCTGGCCGCCGTTGGCCCGGTGGGCGTGCGCCAGGATCTCCTTGTCCGCGGCGACCCAGTGCCCGGGATGGGCCGGGTCCGGCAGGCGCTGGAAGAATGCGTGCTGCAGGTAGCCATACTGGCGGCACAGCGCGTCGAACTCCGCCTGGCGCTTCTGCATCTGGGCGATCACCAGGAGCTGCTGGAAGAACTCGCCCGCGCAGTGCACCTCGCCCGCTGCGGCCGTCTGCCATTTGATGCTCACCCGCAGATCATCGGCGAGCGTCACGTCGCCGTGCCGGGCCAGCAGGATGTCGACCACCTGCTGGTAGCTCAGGATGACCGGGCCGTCGGCCTGATTGCTGAAGCCGGGCTTGTCCCGCGCCGCGTACAGTGCGCGGATCTCTGCCACCGGTCTCTTGGACAGGAACACGTCGTAATGCTCGCCGCGACCGACGCCATTCAGGCGCACGGCCTGCGGGGGTGGCGCCGCAATGTACCCGGCGGCGCGCGCCTCGCCGGCAAGGCCCAGCACCGCGACGGCGGTGGCGGCGACGCTTCGGGTATGGGTGCATCGGGTAGTCATGGGCAGCCTCGTGCCTCCGGCCCGGGATCTGGGCGGTCCTGGGGCGCATCGGGTCTTATCGAAAGACGCGCAAGGCGCGGGCGAAGCGGAGCATTTCGTCGCAGGCACCGCACGGACTGTCCGCGTGGCAGGGCGCAGGCCTGCCTTGTGGCCTAGCATGCGGGGACCGTAGCTGGAGAGACCCGTGATCCTGCGGCAGATGCCCGCCATCCACCACCCGGGCTTCCGGCGCTGGTTCTACCAGCGCTGGGGCCGGGAAAACTGCGTCATCGCGGCGCGCACGCGCCACGCTGAATACCCGCCGTTCCGGCAGACCCTGTCGGTCAAGGCTGCCTGGGGCGGCCATGAGGACTACTTCGTCGACGGGCGGCGTGTGTCCGTCCATGACGATACCTTCCTCATCCTCAATGAGCAGCGCACCTATGCCAGCTGCCTTCGCAGCGTGACGCCGGTGACGTCGTTCGCGGTGTTCTTCCGGCCGGGCATGGCCGCCGAGGTCGAGCGTTGCCACGCCCTCGCCCCGGAAGTGCTGCTCGAGCACTGGCATGAGCCGGGCCCGGGCGTCGAGTTCGCCGAGCACTCACGCCGCCACGATCGCCTGATCACCCCGGTGCTGCGCTTCATCCGGCACCACGCCGAAGCCGGCCTCACCGACGAGAGCTGGTACGAGGAGCAACTGTATTTCCTGCTGCAGCGCATGCAGGCACTGCACCGCCGGGACCTCGCCGCCGCGGCGCTGCTGCCGGTGCGCCGCGCGGCGACGCGTCGCGAGCTGTCTCGGCGCCTCGGGCTGTGCATCGATTTCATGCACGCGCACTACGCACGCCCGGTGCGGCTGGCGGACATCGCCGCGGCCGGACACCTCTCTCCCTACTACTGCCTGCGCCTGTTCCAGGCGCTGCACCGGACGACTCCGACGAGGTACCTCGCGGGGATCAGAGCGCGCACTGCCGTGCGGCTGCTGGCCGAGAGCACCCTGCCCGTCGAGGCGATCGCGGCCCGCGTCGGCTTCGACGGCCGCGCCACGCTCTACCGGCACCTCAAGCGACTGCGCGGCCGTTCACCCCGCTCAGTAAGGCAACAGGCCGTGTCGCGGTGACGCGCGCGGCGCGCCGCGTGACGCGGGAAGCGCAATGCCGCTCGAGACCACGAACACGCGTCCCGAGTGGTAACCGTTCGCACCGCTCCAGGCGGCGGTAAGCAGCAGGTCCCTCGTGCCATCGCCGTCCACGTCGCCGAGCCCGACCGCGTCAAAGCCGAGCGTGTCGCCGGGCACCCGGTCCGTATAGGTGCGCAGCAACCGGCCGTCGCGGCCGGAGTAGAGGTAGACGCGCCCGGCCGAGAGCGCGACCTGACCGTACTGCCACGCCCCCACGATGAGGTCGGCGTGGCCGTCGCCGTCGACATCGCCCGCACCCGCCGGGCTGGTGCCGAACCCGTCGCCTGGATGCTCGCCGGTGAGCGTGAGCAGCCTCTTCCCGCTGCGTCCCGAGTGGACGTAGATGCGTCCGGTGGACGGGCCGAGGGCGGCATTGGCCCAGTCCGAGGCGTAGACGTCGGGTACGCCGTCGCCGTCGAGGTCCCCGGGCACCGCGACGAACATGGCCCCGAGCGCCCTGCCGGTGGCATCGGCGTCGATGGTGAAGCGCAGTTTGTGATGCGAGCCGGCGTACACGTACACGCGGCCGTGATGCTCCGGCCCGGCGCGCGGCGCGCCCACCACCAGGTACCGCTGGTGCGCACCGGCATACCCCGCCACGGTGCTGGTGAACTGGTCGCCGTCACGCTCGCCGCTGAGGGTGAGGAGCAGCGCCCCGCTGCGCCCGGAGTACACGTAGGCATGTCCGGGCGTGGGACTGCGCGCATCCTTGCCGGGGCTGCCGACCATGACGTCCGCGCAGCCGTCACCGTCCTGGTCGCCGACCCCGGTCGCGTGGCTGCCGAAGCTCTCATCGCCGCGCGGGGCGTGGAACTCGTGCAGCACCCGCCCGTCACGGCCCGAGTAGATGCGCGCGACGCCGCGGCCGGCAGGGCCGCTGGCGATGACGTCGGGGATACCGTCGTGATCGGTGTCGCCGGCGGCCTCGACGCCGGTGCCGAGCTGATCGCCCGGGGCACCGTCGGCGCTCCACAGCAGCCGGTCGCGGCCGGTCGAGTAGACATAGATCCGGCCGGCGCCCTGTGCGCCGTGGGTGGGCGCCGAGGTCACCACATCGTTGACGCCGTCGCCATCGACGTCCCCGATGTTGCGTGCGATCCAGCCGAACTGGTCGTTGGCGCTCTCCCCGCGCCATTCGCGGATGACGCGCACACGCTCCACGAACGGCGCGTCGAACTCCGAGGCTTGCGGCAGCAGGGCCGCAAAGCGCGGGTCCGTGCGCAGCGCCGCGAGGTGCTCGTCGACCGTGGCCTGAGTCATGTCGTAGCGGTGTGAGGCCCGGGCACGCGCCAGCCACTGCCAGGCGCTCGCGGCATCGTGGACGGCCGCATAGGCGCTGCCGAGACTGTAGAAGATCTGAGGCGAGTCGGGCTCGATGGCCAGCGCGCGCTGCCACGCATCGATAGCCCGCCGGTAATCCCCGCTCTGTCCTGCCGCGCTGCCGAGTGCGCGCCAGGCGCGCGCGTTGCCGGGCTCGCGTGCGGTCAGCTGCTCGAGCAGCGTCAGCGCCGTGCGCGCCTCGCCATCCTGCAGTTTCTCCTGGGCGTCCTCCAGCGTCGCGGCCGACTGCGCTGCGGACGGTACGACCGGGCGAGCCGGTGCCGCGAGGGTCGCCAGGAGCACGGCGCACCATGCTGCCGCCGGCCCCGGTGAGCAGGTCTTTCGCATGGGCACACGCTAGCGGCCCCGCGGCGCCTGCAGGTTGCAGGACTTGCACACTTTTCGTGGCGGCGGCACCACGTCCGGGCAAGTCCGGGCGGGCTGCTACCATACGCGCCACGGAGTTGACCTCAGGTGGGCGGCCCGCGCGGGGCCGGGGGAGTGGTATGCGCCATGGGTTGCCAATGAGCTGGCCGCGGCCGGCCGGAACCGTGCTGGCAGGTGTCGCGCTCCTGGCGATGGTGCATGCGGCTGCTGCGCAGGTCGCAGCGCCGGCGGCGATCGATCGCCTCGTCACCGACACCCTGAGCGCTCAGCAGGTGCCGGCCATGACGGTGGCCGCGGCGGTGTCCGGCCGGCTCGTTTACTCGAAGGCCTTCGGCTACGCCGATCTCGAGAACACCGTCCCCGCGACCCCGGAGACCCGGATCCGTACCGCCTCCATCGCCAAGTCCATCACGGCGGTGGCCGCGATGACGCTGGTCGAGGCCGGCAAGCTCGACCTCGATGCGCCGGTGCAGAAGTACTGCCCGCCGTTTCCGCTCAAGCAGTGGCCCATTACCACGCGCGAGCTGCTCAGCCACACCTCGGGCATCCGTCACTACGCCGAGGGCGAACCCGAGCACACCCAGCACTATCGCTGGATGGCGGACGGCTTCGCGCTGTTCGCCGCCGAGCCGCTGCTGTTCGAGCCGGGCAGCGGCTTCCAGTACAGCACCTACGGCTACACCGTGGCCGGCTGCGCCATCGAGGGTGCCGCCGGTACCCCCTTCGCGGAGTACGTCGCCGCGCACGTGCTGGGGCCGGCCGGCATGAGTCATACGGTCGTCGACGACGTGTTCGCGGTGGTGCCGCACCGCGCGCGCGGTTACCAGAAGATCCACGGCGAGGTGCGCAACGCCGTCCTCATGGACAGCAGCTACAAGATTCCCGGCGGCGGCTACGTCACCACCGCCGAGGACCTCGCGGCCTTCGGCCAGGCGCTGCTCGACGGCCGGCTGCTGCCGGCATCCGCCGTGGCGCAGATGTGGGTGCCGACCAAGATGAGCGGCAAGGACAGCTACGGCCTCGGCTTCGAGGTGCGTGATGGCGGACGCTTCGTCATGCACAGCGGCGGCCAGGCCGGCACCACCACGCGCCTGCTGATCGTTCCCGAGGCGCACCTCTCGCTCGCCATCCTCGCCAACATGGACGGCGTGCCGCTCGATGACCTGCAGCGCGCCATCGTGCAGCAGCTGCACGCGCCGGTACCGCCGGACAAACGTTGACGGCGGCTGAGAACCGGCAGCCGCGGTAGCCGGCTGCGCGGTGGCGGTGCGCTACGGGCGGCGCTCGATGAGCGCGAGCTCGGAGTTCTCCTGGACGCGGTCGAACACGACCTCCGAGCCATCGGCCGCGACGTCGAAGTCCTGGATGACGAAGTCGCGCGGCAGCTCGCTGAGCACGCGCTCGGCGCCGCTATGCAGGTCGACCAGCCACAGGTTCTTGTGGCCGATGTCACCGCGCAGCAGCACGAGCGCCTGGCGGTTCTTCAGGAAGGCGACGCGCCGCGCGCCGCGCGTCAGCATCACACCGGGCACCGGGTAGGGACGACCGTCGGACGCGGCCGCCCGCAGCGGGAAAGTCGTGCCGACATCGGCGCCGGAGTAGACCACGAACTCACCCTGCGGCGACCAGGTCGGATCGAGTGAATATTCACCCACCAGCTGTGCCGGCGGATCGCCGTTGAGGAACACGCGCGTCAGGCGCGGCTCGCCGTCGCGAACCGCGGCTGCGACCACCGACTGCCCGTCGGGTGCCCAGGCCGGGCTGCCGCGCAGCAGCAGCGCGTCGCTCAGCACCCGCGCATGTGCCCCGTCGCTGTCGACCACGTACAGTCGCGTCCGGCCCTCGTCCTCGGCGCCGAAGGCGATGCGACGCCCGTCCGGGGCGATCGCCGGCGCGCCGACGATGCGCGCGCGCGCACTGCCCCAGATCTCGCGCCGCACGTCGTGCCTGAGCGTCCAGATCCCCTGCCGGTCGCCGGCGGCGGCGACGAACACCAGGAAGTCCGGGCCGAGCCGCGGCCGGCTGCCGCTGGCGAGGACCGCCGTCGGTGCGGCGACGGGCGCTGCAGCGCCGTCGGCCGGCATCACGATACGCCACAGGCTGGTGCGCGGGCGGGCCATGGTGGCGACCAGACGCGCGCCGTCGCCGCTGGCGCCGAGCGAGGTGTAGCTCTCCAGTCCGGCGCTGATGCGGTGTGGAACGCGGCGCTCGACGTCGAGGGCGTACAGCCACGGCCCCGAGCCGTCGGCATCGGTCGCCAGGTACAGCAGCGTGTGCGCATCGAGCATCGCCGGATAGGCCACGCGTGAGTTGTGCGCGGTGATGCGCTCGAGCCCTGCGCCCGAGGGGCGGATGCGCCAGACGTCCCAGTCATCGGGCGGCACGCCGCGGACGAAGTAGATGAAGGCATCGTCCGGCGACCAGATCGGAAAGTGGCAGTGCACGCCGGCCGGCGCCACGTACACCCTGCGGTCCGCTTCGGCGCCCGCCGCGCGCGGCCGCACGAACAGCGGGTCGCCGGGAGCGGTGGTGTGGTACACCATGCGCGCGCCGTCGTGTGACCAGTCGAACTCGGCGGCATCGCGCAGGTACGGCTGCAGCGGGCCGCCGGCCGTCGGCATGGCGAGGATATTGACGTCGCCGGGCTGCGAGCCGTCCGCGTGGCGGGTCCAGACCGACACCAGGGAGGAGTCGGCCGAGAAGCCCAGCGTACGGATCGAGGGATTGACGAGCTCGGGCACCGTGCCATGCGTGAGGTTGCGGTAGGTGCCGCTGCCGACCGGGCTCAGCCAGGCGTCCGTCTGCCCGTCCGTGGCCGCAAGAAACGCCACGAAGCGCCCGTCGCGCGAGATCGCCGCCGCCTGCTGCGTACCGGCGAAGTCTCCGAGGCGGATGAACCGGGCATCGGCGAGCGGGTTGCGCCAGAAGAGCCCCGCGGGCGCTGCGAACCAGGCGACGGCGCCGAGGGCCAGCACCGCGGC
Source organism: Steroidobacteraceae bacterium (assembly GCA_025451275.1). Taxonomy (GTDB): domain Bacteria; phylum Pseudomonadota; class Gammaproteobacteria; order Steroidobacterales; family Steroidobacteraceae; genus 13-2-20CM-66-19. The sequence continues at coordinate 4,409 of JANWKR010000047.1, read as the reverse complement.
CAGCGCCGCGAGCGCAACTCGGGGCCGGAAACGTATCCCCGGGCCCCGTGCGGCAGGCACCGCAGCGCCCGGCGGCTCAGCCCGGGGCCGCTCCTCCCCCTCCTCGGCCGCCAGGAGCTTGCGGCGGCCCTCCCACCAGGCATCGAGTTCGGAGCGGAAGGCGAACACCGATCCCAGGCGGTCGTGCAGGTGCCGGTGCACGGGCATGCCCTCGCGCCGTTCCCAGCGCTGCACCGTGCTGACGTCGCGCTTCAGGTAGGAGGCGATCTTCTTCCACGAATCGAGGCGGTCGTCGGCGCGGCCCCGCACCGATGCACTCTCCGCGCTCCCCTGATGATCGTCCATGGCCGATCCAGCACCGACGCCCCATAGCCGGGCGATTGTTGCACTCCAACAAACGAGCGGCAATCAACGGTATTGCACGGCAGCGGGCCTGCCACCCCCGGTTGCCGTGCTTTGCAGCTTGCCGGGGGTTCACCGAGGCCTGAGTGTCACCACGCCGGGACCACCGGCGCTGATGCAACCCCGAAGTCGGAGATGAAAAAATGAAGACAGCACCGTTCCAGGGATACCTCCGGACCGCGGCCTTGCTCGCCGGCTGCGCCCTGCTCGGCGGCAGCGGCGGCCTGCCGTACGCCTACGCCCACGATGGCGACGACGGCGAGGAGTCGCGCGCCGCGCGCGGCCTCGAGATCGCCCCCGTGCCCCTCAACCTCAGGGGCAAGGACCGCCACCTCGTCGGGCTCGGCAGCTACCTGGTCAACGCCGTGGGCAGCTGCAACATGTGCCACTCGGCAGGTCCGGCGACCGAGTTCACCGCTACCGGCAACCCGTACTTCCGGGGCAACCTGCCCAAGACCGTGAATCAGGCAACCTACCTGGGTGGCGGCCGCGCCTTTACGCCCCCCGGCGCCGGCAACCCGAGCATCCTGTCGAGAAACCTGACACCCGACAAAACCGGCCGGCCGGCCGGCGGCATGTCGTTCGCGACCTTCCGCGAGATCATGCGCACCGGCGTGGACTTCGACCACGCGCACCCCAACTGCTCGGCCACCGTCACCACCAACTGCTACCCGGCCACGCAGCCCTACGACGGTGACCTGCTGCAGGTAATGCCCTGGCCGGAACTGCAGGGCATGACCGGGCGCGACCTGCGGGCCGTGTCCGAGTATCTGAGCGCCGTTCCGTGCATCACCGGACCGCCCACCGGGCTGCTGCACAACGACTGCACCTAGTTCGCGGCGCGCGGGGGCGGCGTGCCGCCGCCCCCGCGCCCGCGCGCTACTGCTTGAGCTTGTAGCCGGTGCGGAAGATCCAGCTCACGGCGATGACGCACAGCGCCAGGAAGCCGAGCGTGGCGGCGGTGCTCGTGACGACATCGACGTCCGCAGCGCCGAAGAAGCTCCAGCGGAAGCCGCTGATCAGGTACACCACCGGGTTGAAGAGCGTGATCTTCTGCCACAGCGGCGGCAGCATGGTGATCGAGTAGAACGCGCCGCCGAGGAACGTCAGCGGCGTGAGCACCATGAGCGGCACGACCTGCAGCTGCTCGAAGCTCTCGGCCCACACGCCGATGATGAAGCCGAACAGGCTGAAGGTCACCGCGGTGAGCAGCAGGAACGCCACCATCCACAGCGGGTGCGCGATCCCGTAGGGCACGAACAGGCGCGCCGTGGCCAGGATGAGCAGCCCGAGCATCACCGACTTGGTGGCCGCCGCACCGACGTAGCCGATCAGCACCTCGATGTACGACACCGGCGCCGACAGCAGCTCGAAGATGGTGCCGGACCACTTCGGCAGGTAGATGCCGAACGAGGCATTGGAGACGCTCTCGTTCAGGATCGACAGCATGATGAGCCCGGGGACGATGTAAGCCCCGTAGCTCACGCCGTCGATCGCGCCCATGCGCCCGCCGATCGCGGAACCGAACACCACGAAGTACAGCGAAGTCGACAGCACCGGCGAGGCAATGCTCTGCATCAGGGTGCGGAAGGTGCGCGCCATCTCGAAGCGGTAGATGGCATGTATCGCGTGCAGGTTCATTGCCGCCCGCTCACCAGGCTCACGAAGATGTCCTCCAGCGAGCTCTCGCTCGAGTGCAGGTCCTTGACGTCGATCCGCAGCTCGCTCAGGCGCTTCAGCAGCGTCGGGATGCCGGTCTCGCGGCTGTGCGCGTCGAAGGTGAAGAGCAGCGCGTGGCCGTTGTCGGTGAGCTCGAGCGGATGGCCGGCGAGTTCGGGCGGTACCGCGCCGAGCGGCTGCTGCAGCTGCAGCGTCAGCTGCTTCTTGCCGAGCTTGCGCATCAGCAGCGCCTTGTCCTCCACCACGATCAGCTCGCCCTTGTTGATGACGCCGATGCGGTCGGCCATCTCCTCGGCTTCCTCGATGTAGTGGGTGGTGAGGATGATGGTGACGCCGTTGTCGCGCAGCCGGCGTACCAGCTGCCACATCTCGCGGCGCAGCTCGACGTCGACGCCGGCGGTCGGCTCGTCCAGAAACAGGATGGTAGGCTCGTGCGCCAGCGCCTTGGCGATCATCACGCGGCGCTTCATGCCGCCCGACAGCGTCATGATCTTGGCGTCCTTGCGGTCCCACAGCGTCAGCTCGCGCAGCACGCGCTCGCAGTGCGCCGGGTCCGGCGCGCGTCCGAACAGTCCGCGGCTGAAGCTCACCGTCGCCCAGACGCTCTCGAAGGCATCGGTGTGCAGCTCCTGTGGCACCAGACCGATCTTGCTGCGGGCCGCACGGTAGTCGCGCACGATGTCGTGGCCGTCCGCCTCGACACTGCCGGCACTTGCCCTGACGATGCCGCACACGATGTTGATGAGTGTCGTCTTGCCGGCACCGTTGGGGCCGAGCAACGCGAAGATCTCGCCGCGGTTGATGCTCAGGTCGATGCCCTTGAGCGCGACGAAGCCGCTGGCGTAGGTCTTGCGCACGGCGCGCACTGCCACGATCGCGGCGGGCGGACGGGTGGAATCGGCAGCCAGTTGTTGCACGGCGGACTTGCGCGGGTTCGTCTCGGGACCGCTATCCTAACGGCTTGCCGCCGCAGCTGTCAGGCGCCGCGCTCGAGCTCGTCGATGCTGCGCGGCCAGTCCTGCTTCAGCAGGCGCGACAGCGCGCGATCGGCCAGCAGCCGGCCGCCGGTCTGGCAGCGCGCGCAGTAGTTGGTCTCGTTGTCGGCGTAGCGGATGCGCTGCACCGGCGCTGCGCATACCGGGCACGGCTGCCCGAAGCGACCGTGCACCGCCATGTCGGTGCGGAACGCCGTGACTTTCTCCGGGAATTCGCCCGCGGCCAGGTCCCGCAGCCGCCCGGTCCACAGCTGCAGCTGCTCGCGGCAGGCGGCGTACAGCCGCGCGACCGCCGCGTCGTCGATGCGGCGGGTGAGCGTTACCGGCGAGAGCCGCGCGGCGTGCAGGATCTCGTCGCCGTAGGCGTTGCCGACGCCGCTGAAGAGCCGCGGGTCCGTCAGCGCGCGCTTCAGGGTGTGGTTGGCGCTGCGCAGCCGTGCGGCGAACTGCGCGAGCGTCGCGCCCTGGAGTTCCAGGCCGCCGGGATCCTGCGCCTGCAGGCCGGCCTCCCCCTCGACCAGGTGCAGCGCGGCGCGGCGCTTGCTGCCGGCTTCAGTCAGGGTCAGCGTGCCGCTGCTGAACTCGAAGCGCGCCAGTGCGGCACGCCGGCTGCGCGGCGTGCCGGCTGCGAACCAGTGCAGGCGACCGGCGATCATGAGGTGCAGCACCAGCCACAGGCCGCCGTCGAGCCCGATGGCGAGGCGCTTGCCGACACGGCGCAGCTCGCGCACCGTCCGGCCGCGCGCGGCATCCAGCGGCGGCGTGACGGTACGCAGCAGGAACGGCGAGGCGAGCTGCACCTGCTCGAGCCGCGCTCCGACGATCCGCGCCTGCAGCGCCTCGAGGTAGACGGTCAGGTCAGGCAGCTCGGGCATCTGGGTAGCCGGCTCCTGACGGCGAATTCATGGGCATGCGGATGCTACGATAGTTACAAAACCGTCGAAGGGATTCCCCATGCGCAAGAGCATCTGCCTGGTCCTGCTGCTGCTGGGCGCCGCGGGCGCGGGCGCTTCCGCGGCCGCCCCGGCAGGCGCCGACGCTCACCCCGGCGCCGCGCGCGCCGTGATGAACGAGATTGCGGACGCGGGCTTCAACCACAGCGAAATCGCGGAGACCGCCGAGTACCTCGACGATCAGATCGGCGGACGCATGACCAACTCGCCCGCCATGCGTCGCGCCGAGCACTGGACCGCGGATCGCTTGCACGCCTGGGGACTGCGGAACGTCCATACCGAAGGCTTCGACTTCGGCCGCGGCTGGTGGATCGAGGCGGCGCACATCCGCATGATTGCGCCGCGCCCCCTCGACCTCAAGGGTATTCCCGTGGCCTGG
>JANWKR010000046.1 GCA_025451275.1 Steroidobacteraceae bacterium | reverse complement strand
TGCGCGGAAGCTGCGTTTGTTCAACGCACTCGCCGCCCCCGAGCTGCGGGCGGCACTCGCTAGCCTCGATCTGCAGCCGGGCATGCGGGTATTGGATGCCGGATGCGGCACGGGCGAGATGCTCGTATGGCTGGGCGCGGCGGTCGCGCCCGGCGGGCTGGCGCTGGGTGTAGACCTGGCGGCGCCGCACCTGGACGCCGCGCGCGCCGCCCTGCAGCCGGGCGCGCTGCTGCTGCAGGCAGACCTGCGCCGGCCGCCGCTCGCCGCCGCGAGCTTCGACCTGATCTGGTCGGTCAACACCGTGCACCACCTCGCGGACCCCGCGGCCGGCATCGCCGCGCTCGCGGCGCTGCTGCGGCCGGGCGGCCGGCTCGCGCTCGGGCAGAGCTCGTTCCTGCCCGATATGTACTTCGCCTGGGACGCCCGCCTCGAGCGTCTCGTAAACGAGGCAGTGCGTGCTTACTACCGCGACCGCTACGGGCTCAGCGAGCGTGACCTGACCGCGGTGCGGAGCCTGGTCGGGCTGCTGCGCGCCGCGGGATTCGCGGCTGTGCAGGCGCGCACCTTCACCATCGAACGGATCGCGCCACTGGACGCGCCTGCACATGCGTGGTTGCTCGAGGCCATCTTCCGCGGCACCTTCGGCGAGAGGCTACGGCCGTACCTGGAGCCGGCGGACTACGCCGAACTCACGCACCTCTGCGATCCGCAGCACCCGGACTTCGCGCCGCGGCGTGCCGACTTCCACTTCCTGCAAACTCTCACGCTCGTTGTGGGTGGTCGATGAACGCCGTCACCCGGCCCACGACCGGTGCCGAGTACGCCGTCGCCATCTGCGCCGAAGAGTCTGACCGCCGCTGTCGCGCCACATTTCAGCAGCTCGTGCTCGAGTTCAGTCGTCCCGGCGATGCACTGCTCGATTTCGGGGCCGGCCCGGGGCTGGACGCGCACTGCTATGCCGAGCACGGCCGCCGCGTGGTCACCTACGACGTCGATGTGGACATGAGCCGCTACCTGGAGACCTACTGCCGCGAATTCATCGCGGCGGGTTCAGTGACTCCCTGGCACGCCGCATATCGCCAGTTCCTCGAAGCGGATGAAGTGCCGGGCGGCCGCTTCGCGCTGATCACCGCCAACTTTGCCCCGCTCAACCTCATTGACGATGTAACGGGCCTGTTCCGCAGGTTTGCCACGCTGGCCGCCCCCGACGGCCTGGTCTTGGCAAGCGTGCTGAGCCCGTACTACGCCGGTGATGCACGCTATGCCTGGTGGTGGCGCAACGCCGCGCGACTGTGCGTACACGGGCGCTATGCCGTGCCCGGCGCGTCCTCGAACATCTGGCGTCGGACGCCGGCGGACTTCGCGAGCGCCTGCAAGCCGCACTTTCACCTCGCGCAGGCGTGGGCCGGCAACCGCACTGGGGTCCCTGGTCGCGCATCTTGGCTACACCTGGCGCGCTGCCGCTACATGTTCCTGCTGTTTCGCCGCGCCGGCACGTCGCCTCAGGGGCGCGCCGCGAGGCGCGCGTAGAGGGCCTCGAAGTCGTGCGCAGTCCGGTCGGCGTTCTCGTCCAGCGCGCGCGCGTAGGCCGCCTCCGCCAAACGCAGGCGCAGCGGCTCGTCGCGCAGCAGCGCCGCGGCTTCAGCCGCGAGCGCTGCGGCATCGCCGGGCGGCACCACCCGTGCAGCCTGCGGCGCCCAGTCGGCGAAGCGCCCGACCGCCGTGCCCACCGCCGGCACGCCGACGGCGCCCGCCTCCTGCAACACGACCGGTCCGGCTTCGTGGAGTGAAGACATCAGCAGCAGATCGGAGGCGGCCATGAGCGGGCGCAGCTGGCGCTGCGGCACGAAGCCATGAAAGGTGATCGCGCCGGCAAGTCCGAGACGTCGCGCCAGAGCCTGGATCTCGCCCCCGAGGGTATCCGCGCCCACGACGTGCAACTCGAAGTCCGCACCCGCCTCCCGCAGCGCCACGAGGGCGCGCAGCAGCGTCGGCTGATCCTTGACGCGATTGAGGCTCGCCACGTGGATGAGACGGGCGCGGGCCCCCGGAGCGCGCGGCAGCGGCCTACGCGACGGCCAGCACTGCAGATCCACGCCGAGTGGCACGAGTCGGGCCTCGAGCCCCAGCGCGGCGAGCGCCGCGAGCATGGGGCCACTCGCGGCACTCACTCCCGACGCGGCTCGCAGTACCGCGGCCTCGCGCAGCCGCCCCCTCCAGGTCAGCCGCCCGCCGTAGGCGATAGCCGGAAGCGCCACGAGTTCGCCCCCGGCCACGTGCACCAGGCTCGGCAGGCCGAGCAGCCGCGCCGCGGCGACCGCCACGAGCCCGGGCGAGCCCGACCAGATGGCATGGATGATGTCGAAGGCGCGGCCGCGGTGCGCGGCCCGGATCGCCCGCACCGCGCCGAGCCGCGTGGCGCGCGCGCCGATGTTGTGCACCTGTGCCCCGAGCAGCTCCCAGCGTGCGGGCTGGGGCTGCTGCGCGAGGGCGAACACCTGCACGTCGTGCCGGCTGGCGAGGCGACGGATGAGGGCGAGGAGCACCGGGATCACGCGGTATTCCGCCGACGGATCGACGCCCCCTGGAACCACCAGCGCTATCCTCACGGGATGCGCTCCGCACGGCCATGACGACCCGGCACTCTTCCAACCACGCCCTGGCCGCGCCGCAGCTGCGCGACACGCAGGGCGCATTTGACAGTGTCGCTGCGGACTATGATGGCGAGCGCGGCAACAACGCCCTGATTCAGGACATGCGCCACGAAATGTGGCGCTGGCTGGATCGGACGTTCGCCCCGGGCAGCCGCCTGATCGACCTCGGTTGCGGCACCGGCCTCGACGCGGTGCGCATGGCGCGACTCGGTCACCAGGTTACGGCCATCGACTGGTCGGGGGAGATGGCGCGCCGCACCCAGGCGCGCGCCGCGCACGAGCAGCTGAGCGGCAGGGTGCAGGCACTCGGCCTGGGAGCGCACGAGCTCGAGCAGCTGGCGGGCAGCGGGGTCTACGACGGCGCCTACTCCAACCTCGGGCCGCTGAATTGCGTGCCGGATCCGGCGGCGGTGGCGGCGCACTGCGCCCGGCTGCTGAAGGCCGACGGCGCACTGGTGTGCACCGTCATTGGACGCATCTGCCCCTGGGAGGTCGCACACTACGCCCTGCGGCGCCGCTGGGGGCGCCTCGCGGTGCGCTACGCGCGCGGGTTCGTGCCGGTGGCGATGAATGGCCATACGATCTGGACGCGCTATTACACGCCGCGCGAATTCTATCGTCCCTTCAGAGAGCATTTCGCGCTGACGCATTTCCGCGGCCTGTGCGTGTTCGCACCGCCGCCGTACCTGACCTGGGTGCGCGAACGGCACGCGCGACTGTACGAGCGGCTGGCGCGACTCGACCGGCGCGCCGGCGGCTGGCCGCTGCTGCGCGGACTGGGAGACCATTTCCTGATGGTGATGCGGCGGCGCTGATCATCGCGACGGGCCGCGCGGCAGGGCGTGGCAGAGCACCTCCAGTGTAACCGCCACGCCGCGCAGGCTATCGCTGTCCGGCGGGTATGGCAGTACCCCGCGCGGACGCTCCGTGCCAGGCGGCCTCAGCGCCCGCCACGCCCGCTTTGCCTGCGTCGCTGGCGGGCGGCCCGGAGCAGTGCGCCCAGCGCCTCGACCCCGGCGTGCGGATCGGTGCCGCGGCGCAGCTCGAACGCCGGCAGAGCCGCTAGCCGCTCGACGAAGTCGCGCCAGCCGGGCTGATGCACCGCGTAGCGCTGTCCGGCCGCGAGCCGGCGGCGCAGCTGCGATTTGCGCAGCGGCAGTAACAGCGGCCGCGCTCCGGCCGGGGTGGCCGCGAGGAATACTACCGCGCGGAGACGCAACGGCGCGGTCGCCAGACGGTAACGCGACCGCCGCAGGTCGACTTCCAGCTTGCGCACACCGCTGCGACGACGGATGGTGGCGGCGCCCGCAACCACGGCCGCGCGCTCGGTTGAGTCGAGGAGGTACAGCGAGTCGGGCCGTACGTGCAGAAAGTTCGCGACGCCGGTCGCCCGTAGACCACGCGGCCGCACCATGACGCTGTCCTCGGCCAGGAACTCCAGCCCCGACAGCAACGCGTGCAGGCTCAGCGTCGACTTGCCCGAGCCACTCGGCCCCATGATCAGCGCCCCCGTCCCACCCTGCCCGAGACAGGCGGCATGCAGGGGCACGAGATGTTGGGCGCGCGCGGCGAGGGTGTAGACGGCAAATTCGAGCAACTCGTAGCGCACGTGATAAGGGAAGCGCAGCATCGCGGCGCTGACCGCGATCAGCGCCGCCCGGCGCCTCGGGCAGATCGCGACGTAACTGCCCGCGCCGACCACGCCGCTGAGGAACCCCGCGCCGGCCAGCGCGGTCACCGGCGCAGGCTCGTATCGTTTCGCCGGGCCGCGCGGCGCGCGCACCTGCACCAGCCGCACCACGAAGCGCGGCGCTCGGCGAGCGAGTCGCTGCGCCGGCAGATGCGCGTACGCCGCCTGCACGATGCGCAGCAGGGCCGGCGTCTCGCATTCGAAGCGGAACCGGCCGCCGAGCAGCTGCGCGTGCGCGGTGAAGGCCGGCCGCCGCCGCTCCCCGAACGGATCGGCCGCGGGTTCGGAGACGACAGCGCGGGGCACCTCGAGGGACCTACAGGCTCAGAGCGCGCGGGTCGTGGAGCCGCACTATTTTCTTCGACAGGTCGAGCTCCCACGGGCGATCGTAGCGGCGGAAACGATAGCGCCACGAGGACAGTGCGCGCAGCGCCGTCTTGCCCCATGCCGGCGAACGCACATCGATGACAGTCGGAAAGCGGCAGCCCAGCACTGTTTCGAAGTCACTGATGCGCTGGCGCAGCCGCGGCGAAAGCCAGGGCGCAGACTTGTGGCACCAATAGTTGACCCACTCGGGCTGCGCCCACTGGTCGGCCGTGGCGGGAAAGGTCACCGGCCTGCCCGCTGCGTCGATCAGGCCGCTCGTGGCGCGCACCTTCAGCGGGTGCGCGCCCGCACCCGGCGCCGGTGGCAGGGGCGAATAGACGTACAGCATGATCTCGGTCTCCGGGAAGCGACGCTTGATCATGCGAATGAACTCGAAGGTCTTCTCGGTCTCACCCTCCGGGTCCTCGGGCGGTGCCAGCATGAAGGACAGCTCGGGAGTCACGCCGTGCCCGCGGCACGCCTCGATGGCAGCCAGAGTCTGATCGCAGCTCGTGCCCTTGCGCACATCGTGCAGCAGCCAGTCGCTCGGCGACTCGGCGCCGATGTAGGCCATGCTCAGGCGACTCCTGCGTACCAGCTGCCAGGACCGCTCGGACAGGTTGGCGAGGGCGTCGGAGCGAGCAAAGGCCCACCACGGCAGCGCGAACCGCGCCAGGATCTCCAGCAGCGGCACCATGTCGACCTCGCGGTCGAAGAAGTTGTGGTCGTAGAAATTGATGGCGTCGGTGCCGAGCCCGGTCAGGAACCGCAGGTCCTCTTCGAGGCGCGAGGCGGTCGGCAGCGCGGTCTTGCCATGGAACATGGTCGCCACCCCGCAGAAGGTGCACCGGAAGCGGCAGCCGAGTGCCGCCTGGTAGCCCGCGGTGCGCCAGCCAAGGTAGCTGCGAGTGAGATACTGCCGCGGCTCGGGCAGGCGCTCGTAGGGCAGGCGCCGCGCCAAGCTGGCAGCCGTGAACGGCCGCAGGGGGTTGTGCACGATCTGAGTGCCTTCGCGCCAACTGAGCCCTGCGATGCTTGCCAGTCCCGCATTGCGCTCGCCGAACAGCGTCTCGAGCAGCTCCGCGAAGGTCGCCTCGCCCTGGCCACGAACCGCAAAGTCCACGTACGGTGCCCGCCGCGCCGCATCCGGGCAGTTGGGCGGGAAGGCACCGCCCCAGACGACGGGCAGCGCCGGCCAGTGCGCGCGCACCGCCTGGCACAGTGCGATCGCGCTGCGCAGCTGCGGGCCACCCATGACCGTGACTCCGAGCGCGTCAACCGGGTTCGATGCGAGCAACCGCAGTGCGGTCGCGACGTACTCGCGGTCGACGTTGCCGTCGAGCACCGTCACCGTGTACCGCTCCTCGAGCGCCGCGGCCAGGCTCAGTACGGCGAGTGGAAAGCGCGCGTTGCGCCGTGCGGTGATGGTGGGATTCACCAGCAGAATGTGGCGGCGCGCGCTCATGGGCGATGCGCGCTCGCAATGTCTGCGCCGAGCGCCAGCAGCTGCGCCCGCGAACGGGCCTCAGGCTCGCGCCACATAGAGCACACGCAGCGCGCGCACTCGGGGCGAGCGCCGGTGCGGATGGTGCGGCGCAGGTCGCGCAGCCCGGGGCTGTTGAGCCGCTGGTCAAGCT
>JANWKR010000045.1 GCA_025451275.1 Steroidobacteraceae bacterium | reverse complement strand
TTCAACTACGAGCTGCTCACCGACCAGGGCTACCTCGCCAATCCCTACCGCAAGGTCCGCTACCTGTCCCCGGGCCAGGGGGAAGGGTTCACGCTCGCCGATCAGGTGTACCCGAACACCCGCACGAGCAATGCCTTCTCGGCGCAACTGAAGTACTACCTGCCGTGGCACGCCGCGGTGACCGGTAACTACCGCTTCTTCCGCGACACCTGGGGCATCGTCGCGAACAACTTCGAGCTCGACTACACGCACCCGAAGCAGCTCGCGGGGCACAAGTGGGTGTTCGATGCCTCGCTGCGCTACTACAAGCAGGGGCACGCCGACTTTTACAGCGACCTGTTCCCGCGCGCTGATTTCCAGAACTTCGAGGCCCGCGACCGGGAGCTCGCCGCCTTCCGCAGCTACACCATCGGCCTGGGCGCCTCCTGGGAGTTCGGCATCGGCAACATCGGCTGGCTGCAGAAGAACACCGTCAACGTACGCGCCGACCACCTGATGGTGAACTACAGTGATTTCCGCAACGCGCTGCTCGCCGGCGAGTTCGGCGCCGGCGACGAGCCGCTCTACAAGCTCAACGCGAACATCTTCCAGCTGTTCGTCTCGATCTGGTTCTGACACCCCCGCCGGGCTGAACGAGCGCTGAAGCGGCGCGCCGCAGCCCGGCGCGAACGTTCGCTGCCCGCGACGGTCCGAGTAAGTTAAGCTTCGCCGTCAATCGTCACTGCCATTCGGCGGCTGTCGTCAAGCTGCGACAGTCCACGAATGAAGGGGATCTCTCCATGATGCGAATCCGCTCCTCGGTCTTCACCGTGCTGGCGGCGCTGGCGCTGGCCGGCACCGCAACCGCCGCCCACGCGCAGGCGCGCGAGCAGGGCCGGCTGCTCACCGCCAGCCAGGTGCTCGAGGACCTGCGCAATCAGCGCGACGGGGCCATCCCCGACCGCCTGCTGGAGCGCGCCTACGGCATCGCGGTCATCCCGGACCTGACCAAGGTGGCGTTCTTCGCCGGCGGCCGCCGCGGGCATGGGGTGCTCGTGGTGCGCGACAAGCAGGGGCGCTTCAGCAGCCCGGTGTTCGTCACCATGACCGGCGGCAGCTTCGGCTGGCAGTGGGGCGTACAGTCCGCCGACCTGGTGCTGGTGTTCACCTCGCCGAAGGGCATCGAGGGCATCAACGGCGGCAAGGTGACGCTCGGGGCGGATGCGTCGGTCGCCGCCGGCCCGGTCGGACGGCAGGCCTCGGCCGCCACGGATACGAGTTTCAAGGCCGAGGTGTACTCGTACTCGCGCAGCCGCGGGGTGTTCGCCGGCATTGCGCTCGATGGCACGGCGATCACCATCGACGACGATGCGGACGCCGCCTTCTACGACAAGCACGAGGTGGCCGCCAGCGACATCATGAGTGGCGCCGTCACGAGCAACGACGAGTCCTCGCGGCGCTTCATGGCCGCGGTGGCGACCAGCACCGGCCTGCAGCAGCGTTCGGCATCCGCAGCCGGGGCAGCTCCGGAGAGCGCCCCGAACCCGGCACCGGCGCCGGCCGCCCCGAAGGGTGCGCAGTCCTTCCCGCTGTCCGACCCGCAGCCCGGTCAGGAACCGAAGTAAGACCCGGGCCGCCCGGGACGGCAGCCCTCAGCCCGCGGCGTCGGGGCCCGCCCCCGAGGCGGGCAGTGCCACAGCGGGTGCGGCGGCGGGCACGGCTCCGAGCTTGCGCCGCAACTCGCGCTGCAGCAGCGTGTAGCTCGTGACCGCCTGCAGCGTCACGGTGGCCACCGACAGGTACCACACCTGCGACAGGGTGAAGTGCGGCAGCCCCGACATGACGACCGCCGGCACCAGGAAGGTGATGAGCCGCGAGGCGGAGCTCGCCAGCGACGGCCAGGTGTTGCCGACCGCCTGGAACATGCCCGAGCAGGTAAAAATCAGCCCGTTGGCCACGAAATTCCACGAGATGATGCGCAGGTAAGGCGCGCCGACCGCCACCACGGCCGAGTCGGTGGTGAAGCGCTCGATGAACCACTCCGGGCGCCACTGGCACACCAGGGTGAGCACCAGCATCAGTACCGAACTCATCAGCGCCGCGGCGCGGAAGGTCTCGCGCACGCGGCCGAACTGGCGCGCACCGAAGTTCTGCCCGGCGACCGGCGCCACGGCGAACGCCACCGCCATGACTGGCAGGAACAGCGCCTGCATCACGCGCATGCCGACACCGAAGCCGGCCTGCGCCGCCGGCCCGAAGCCGCGGATGAGCCAGTAGATCATGCCCAGGATCAGGAACATCATGAAAAATTCGCCCCCCGCCGGCAGGCCGACATTCAGGAGGCGGCGGATGAGCTCCCCGCGCGGCGCCCACTGCGCGGCATGCACGGCCACGTAGTGCTCGAGGCGTGCGAAGTAGATCCACAGGCATAGCACGCCGAAGGCGATCGCCAGGCTGCTCGCCAGCCCCGCCCCCGCCACGCCCATGGGGTGGTGCGTCCCCCAGCCGCTGATCAGGATCGGGGCCAGGATGGTGTTCAGGATCACCGTCAGCATCTGCACGACCATGCTGGGATTGGCGATGCCGGTGCCGCGCAGCGCCGAGCCGAGTGCCACCAGCGCGAACTGCAGCGCCAGCCCGGGCGCGTACCAGTAGAGGTAGGTGGTGCCCGCCTCTACCACCGCCGGATCGGCGGCGATCGCGCGCATGTACGGGGCGCTCAGCAGGTAGCCGGCCGCCAGGGTCACGGCGCCGCAGATCGCCGACAGCAGCACCGACTGGTTGAACACCAGATTGGCCTCCGGCTGGTCTTTGCGGCCGACGGCATGCGAGATCAGCGTCACGGTACCGACGCCGAGCATCTGCGTGAGCGCCATGATCAGCATGGTGGCCGTGGCGGCGCTGCTGACGCCGGCGATCGCGGCATCGCCCAGGCCGGACACGAAGTAAAGGTCCACCAGCAGATACAGGGTCTGGAACAGCATGCCGACGGCGATCGGCACGGCCATGGCGATGAGCTGCTTGCTGATCGGCCCCTGCGTCAGGTCTTTCATGCGCCCCTCAGTCCTCGCGGACCGCCTTGCCCCATTTGCGCCAGTCGCGCGTGACGACTTCCACCATGCGGCCGGAGGCCTTCGCCAGCCAGCTCGGCTTCTTGCGGCCGAGGTCGGCGAGGATGCGACGGCGCTGCGCGGGGCTCCCCAGGTGCATGTTGGCAGTTTCCCACCCCATCATCCACAAGAGGCGGCTCTCGTCGTGGCCGCGCGGCAGGCTCGCCAGCTCGATGCGGCTGCAGTCCGGGGCCAGGCGGCGGATCAGCCACTGCCCGTGCACGGCGAGACACGGGTCGGGGACGCGTACCGCGCGGCGCAGCAGCTCGGCGTAGCGCGGCGCCAGCAGACGCGCGCCGCGCGCCCACAGCCACGCCGAGGTGGTCAGCGGCTTGGCCTCGCGCGCCACCATGCCACCGTGCCAGTTGGCGAGTGCCACCAGGCGCAGGCGGCCCAGGCTGCCGAAGCCGGCCTGGCGATGCACGAGGCGCAGGTCAAGGCCGTGCGCCGGCAGCGCCGCCTCGAGCAGCCGCCGCACCTGGTGGTCGCCGCGGGCGCCAGCGCTGCGCAGCGCACGCATGTGCTCCCAGTAGGGGCGCTGGTCCTTGAGGCGGGCCACCGCCAGGTCGCGCAGCCAGCGGTAGCGCTCGGCGAGCACCGCCGCGCCCCCGCCCTCGCGCAGCGACTGCGTATAGCCCTCGAGCAGTGCCTCGCAGGCACGCCCCCCGGAGAGCGTCAGGCGCGATTCGTCGACGGCGATCAGCGCGCTGGTCGCCAGGCGCACCAGGTCCTGCGTATAGGGCAGCGCCACCACCTCGTCGAAGTCGTTGATGCCCCAGATGAGGCGGCCCTCGGCGTCGCGCCAGGTGCCGAAGTTCTCCACGTGCAGGTCGCCGACGGCGAGCACGGCCGGGGCACCCGCGCAGTCCTCGCAGATCTCCGGCCACTGCTGCGCCCAGCGGTAGAACGTGGCGCGCAGAAACGAGAACGCGTCCGTGCTCATCAAGCGGTGCTTGAGGTCGAGGTCGCCGCGCAGCAGCGGCACCCGTGCGCCGAGCCAGCGCTCGTAGCTGCGGGTTGCCTCGGTGATGTCCACGGTGCGCCACATTAGATGAGCCAAGAGGGCCGTGCCATGGCAGGTCCCGATCGGGCTGGGGCCGGGGCCGCGCGCACCTCGGGCCGAGCCGATGTTGCGCCCCGCCGACAGCCCGGAATCGGCCGAGCGGGTTGCTCGCAGAACTCTCGCGAGTGCGGTGGTGCGAGCCCCATGTCGGGCCGGTACATGGCCCCTCTTTAAACTATCGTGGTAGATTTGTTACATGAGTGGGGGGAGCGCCGCAGCCGAGCCGGTCGGATCAGTTGATGTCGCGCTGGGCCACGCGGGCAGGCTGCTCGATCGCGACCCCGCGCTCGCCGCGGAGCAGGCGACCGAGATCCTGAAAGTTGTCCCCGGCCACCCGGGCGCCGTGCTGATTCTCGGCATCGCGCGTCGCGCGGGCGGCGACGCGGCCACCGCGCTCGGTCTGCTACGCCCGCTAGCGCAAGCCCAGCCGCGCTGGGCGGCGGCGCATTACGAACTCGGACTCACGCTCGGCAGCCTCGGTCACGGTGACGAGGCCGTCGCGGCGCTGCGCCGCTGCGTGCAGCTCAATCCGGACCTTCCTGACGCGTGGCGCGCGCTGGCCGATCATCTGGACGCGAGCGGTGATGCGGTCAGTGCCGAGCAGGCGCGCGCGCGCTTTCTCAGGGCTTCGACTCGCGACCCGCGCCTGCTCGCCGCCGGCGCGGCGCTGTGTGACAACCGCATTCCGGAAGCCGAGGCGCTACTGCGCCGCCACCTGCTCGAGCATCCGACCGATATCGCAGCCCTGCGCATGCTCGCCGAGGTCGCGGCGCGGCTCGGGCGTTACCAGGACGCGGAGAACGTCCTGGAGAGCTGTCTGGAGCTCGCGCCCGCATTCCACGGCGCGCGCCACAACTACGCGGTGGCGCTGTTCCGCCAGGGCAAGCACGCCGCGGCGCTGCCGCAGGTGGAGCGCCTGCTGGAGAGCGAGCCGCGAAATCCCAACTACCGCAGCCTGCACGCCGCGGTGCTGGCGGGCATCGGTGAGTACGCGCGCGCCACCGGCGTCTATGAGCAGGTGCTGCGCGAATATCCCAGTCACGGCAAGGTGTGGCTGAGCTACGGCCATGTGCTCAAGACCGCCGGCCGCACGGCCGAGGGCATCGACGCCTACCGCCGCGCGCGCGAGCTCGAGCCATCCCTCGGAGAGGTGTGGTGGAGTCTCGCCAACCTCAAGACCTTTCGCTTCGCGGCGGCCGACATCGGCGCGATGCGCGCGCAACTGGCGCGCAGCGATCTGAGCCCCGAGGACCGCTTTCACTTTCACTTCGCCCTAGGCAAGGCGCTCGAGGACGGCGGCGAGGACGTACCGGCGGTCGGCCACTACCGTGACGGCGACTCCCTGCGGCGAACGCGTGTGATCTACGACCCGGAGCGTATCCGCGGCCACCTCGCGCGCAGCCGCGCCGTATTCACGCCCGAGTTCCTCGCGCGCACCGCCGGCCAGGGCGCCCCGGCCGCCGATCCGATCTTTATCGTCGGCCTGCCGCGCGCCGGCTCGACGCTTATCGAGCAGATCCTGTCGAGCCACTCGCAGGTCGAGGGCACGATGGAGCTCCCGGACGTACCCGCGCTGGCGCACGCGATCGGTACGCAGCCGGCGGGCGAGGACAATCCCCGTTACCCCAACGTGCTGCAGGAGCTGCCGCCCGCACGGCTGCGCGAGCTGGGCGAGGAGTACCTGGCCCGCACACGCATCCAGCGCAAGAGCGGCCGGGCGCTGTTCATCGACAAGCTGCCCAACAACTTCCTGCACGTCGGCTTCATCCATCTGATGCTGCCCAACGCGCGCATCATCGACGCGCGGCGGCACCCCCTCGGCTGCTGTTTTTCGGCGTTCAAGCAGCACTTCGCCCGTGGACAGAACTTCACCTACGACCTGGCGGAGCTGGGTAACTACTACCGCTGCTATGTGCAGCTGATGGCGCACTTCGATCAGGTGCTGCCGGGCCGCGTGCACCGCGTGTTCTACGAGGACATGGTGCAGGATACCGAGCGCGAGGTACGCCGCCTGCTCGAGTACTGTGGTCTGCCGTTCGAAGCGGCATGTCTGCGCTTCTACGAGAACGAGCGCGCCGTGCGCACCGCCAGTTCCGAGCAGGTGCGGGTGCCCATCTACCGCGACGGCGTGGAGCAGTGGCGCCACTTCGAGCCGTGGCTCGCACCTCTGAAGACCGCGCTGGGGTCCGTGCTCGAGCACTACCCCGACGTACCCGCTTTTGACAACGAACCGACCGACAGCTGACCGCTAACGCAGATTCAAGGGGAGATAAAATGCAGCGCAGCCGATCACGCAAGCTGGAGAGGGCGGCCCGACAGGCCGGGACGACCCGCGCGTTACCAAGGAGCGTATTACTGCGGCGCGCGCCGATCGCGGCCGCCATCATGGCCGCGATGCCGATGCCGCGCCTGTATGCCGCGGATGCGCCGGCCACTGCCGCGCCGGCCGACAACGGTGGCCTGCAGGAAGTGGTGGTCACGGCCGAGAAGCGCACCGAGAACCTGCAGGACGTGCCGGTGAGCATCACCGCACTGTCCACCGAGAAGCTCGAGCAGCTCGGGGTGCAGAACTTCGACGACTACGTGAAATTCCTGCCGAGCGTCGCCTACCAGACCAACGGCCCGGGTTTCGCCAAGATCTACATGCGCGGTGTGGCAAGCGGCGACAACGCCAACCATTCCGGTCCGCTGCCGAGCGTCGGCGTGTACCTCGACGAACAGCCAGTGACCACAATTCAGGGTCCGCTGGACATCCACATTTATGACATCGAGCGCGTCGAGGCGCTGGCCGGCCCGCAGGGCACGCTGTACGGTGCCAGCTCGGAAGCGGGCACGGTGCGCATCATCACCAATAAGCCCGACCTCACCGGCTTCAAGGCCGGCTATGACCTGCAAGGCAACACGGTGCGTGGCCAGGGCGGCTACACCGCTGAAGGCTTTGTGAATATCCCGGTCGGTGCGAACGCCGCGGTGCGCCTGGTCGGTTGGGCGGAGCGCGCCGGAGGTTACATCGACAACATCCCGGGCACGATCACCTTCCCGAGCGATGGTTGCCTGTCGAACTTCAGCCCACCGGCGACGGGCTGCGAGCAGTCGCCGGCGCAGGCCAAGAGGCGGTTCAACCCGACCGAGACCTACGGCGGGCGTGGCGCGCTGAAGGTCAACCTTGGTGACAACTGGACGATCACGCCGACGTTCATGGGGCAGAGCACCCGACAGGACGGCACCTCTTTCGTCGACCCGAGCATCCCGGGCGACCTGTCGGTGCAGCGCTTCTATCCGGACTCCATCTCCGACCAGTGGTGGCAGGCGGCGCTGACCGTGGAAGGCCATGTCAGCAACTTCGACATCACCTATGCCGGCGGTTACATGAATCGCCACGATCACACCCAGACCGACTACAGCGACTACTCGCTGCTCTACGACAAGAGCACCACCTACGTCGCTTATTTCGAGTCCAACGTTGAACCGAATACCCCTGGCAACCGACCGATCAACCCGTCGCAGTGGATCATCGGCACCGACCGGTACCGCAAGATGAGCCACGAGCTGCGCGTCGCCACGCCCAAGGACCAGCGCCTGCGCTTCATCGGTGGACTCTTCTACGAGCGGCAGCAGCATTACATCATGCAGGACTACGTGGTCAGCGAACTGCCCACCATCAACTCAGTCACCGGCTGGCCGCAGACCCTGTGGCTGACGGACCAGATCCGCGTCGACCGCGACTACGCGGTGTTCGGCGAGCTGAGCTTCGACTTCACGCCCAAACTCACCGGCACGGTCGGCTACCGCTTCTTCCGCTACGACAACTCGCTGGACGGGTTCTTCGGCTTCGGCGCTGACAACCCCCTCGGGTCGCACACCGGCGAGCGGGCCACGACCTTCCAGCCGGACGGCACGCGCAACGCGGATGGCACGGGTTGCCTCAAGCCTGGCATTCTCGGCGGCCCGTGCGTCGACCTCGCCAACGAGGTCAAGCGCGACGGCTCGACACCGAAGTTCAACCTGACCTACAAGTTCGATGATCAACGCATGGTCTATGCGACGTTCTCGAAGGGCTTCCGGCCCGGCGGCATCAACCGCCGCACGCAGGCGCCGCCCAACCCGCCACTGGCGACCTACGACCCGGATTTCCTGACCAACTACGAGGTTGGCTACAAGACCAGCTGGCTCGACAATCACCTGCGCTTCAACGGTGCGTTCTTCCTGGAAGACTGGAAGAATTTCCAGTTCGGGTTCCTCGGCCAGAACTCCTTCACGATCATCCGCAACGCGGGATCGGCGCGCATCAAGGGAGCCGAACAGCAACTTGAGTGGACGCCCATGCGGGGCCTCAACCTCAGCCTCGGTGCCACGGAACTGGACGCCAAGTTGAGCAAGGACTTCTGCATCGACGTCGATCCCAATACCGGTGGCCCGCTGCCCATCGGGCCGGCGCCGCCGGCCGGATGCCCCTTCTGGGATGCCGTACCCTCCGGTACGCAGCTGCCGATCGTGCCAAAGTTCAAGACCGATGCGACGGTGCGCTACAGCTTCCCGTTGGGGGGCGACATGGAAGGACACGTGCAGGGGTCGTTCGCCTACCAGACCGCGACCAACTCGCAGCTGGCCCCGTACCAGAACGCGCTGATCGGCGAGCAGTCCGCCTACGGGGTGCTGGACGTCCTGGCCGGGTTGAACAAAGGCAATTTCTCTGTGGAGCTGTTTGCCGACAATGCGCTCGACAAGCGCGCCGACGTGTATCGCTTCAACGAGTGCACGATCGTCGGCACGCTGACCAGTCTGTTCCCGGGCACGACGATCTGCGGTGCCAAGCCGATGGCGGCCATTAATACGCCGCGTACCATCGGCATCCGCTTCGGGCAGCGCTTCTAGGGCCCCCGCGGAGCTCTCCGACGGCGGTGCACCGGAAGGTGCACCGCCGTTTTTCTGCGCACCCTATTTAGGGGGATAGTCAGCCGCCCGCCGATCCGCTTCAATTGTCTATCCGCTGCTGCGCAGGATCAGCTCGCCTGAACGACTCGGCCACCACCCTGCCCCGCGCCACCGGCGCCGGTGCCACCGCGTTCGGCATCCTGGTGGCCATCAGCTTCTGCCACATGCTGAACGACATGATGCAGTCGCTGCTGCCGGCGCTGTATCCGATGCTGAAGAGCTCCTACGCGCTCACTTTCGGCCAGATCGGCCTGCTCACCTTCACCTTCCAGTTCACCGCGTCCCTCCTGCAGCCGGTCATCGGGGCGCTCGCCGACAAGAGCCCGCGCCCCTACTCGCTCGCCGCCGGCATGACCTTCACCCTGGTCGGCCTGGTGCTGCTCGCCTTCGCCGGCAGCTACCCGCTGCTGCTGGTGGCGGCGGCACTCATCGGCACCGGCTCCTCGGTGTTCCACCCCGAGTCCTCGCGCGTGGCACGCATGGCTTCCGGCGGCCGCCATGGACTGGCGCAGTCGATGTTCCAGGTAGGCGGCAACTTCGGCTCCGCGGCCGGCCCGTTGCTCGCGGCGTTCATCGTGCTGCCGCACGGCCAGTCGAGCGTGGCGTGGTTCTCGGCGGTGGCGCTGCTGGGCATGTTCGTGCTCGTCAACGTCGGTCACTGGTACAAGACGCACGGCCTCACGCGGCTGGCGCGCGCGCCGCGCGCCGCCGATGCGCCGCGCGGTCACGTGGCGCTGGCCATCACCGTGCTGCTGGCGCTCATCTTCTCCAAGTATTTCTACCTGGCGAGCATCACCAGCTACTACACCTTCTATCTGATCGAGCACTTCGGCGTGTCGGTACGCAATTCACAGCTGCTGCTGTTCGTGTTCCTGGCCTCGGCCGCGGCCGGCGGCATGATCGGCGGGCCGCTCGGCGACCGGCTGGGCAGCAAGACCATCATCTGGATCTCGATCCTCGGCGTGGTGCCGTTCACGCTGCTGCTGCCGCACGCCAACCTGCTCTGGACCGTGCTGCTCACGGTGCCCATCGGCCTGATCCTGTCGTCGGCATTTCCGGCCATCGTGGTCTATGCGCAGGATCTGCTGCCCGGACGCACCGGCACGGTCGCCGGGCTGTTCTTCGGGCTGGCGTTCGGCATGGGCAGCGTCGGCGCCGCGGTGCTTGGCCACGTCGCCGATCACGTCGGCATCGGCACTGTCTACCAGCTGTGCGCCTTCCTGCCGCTCATCGGCCTGCTGACCGCCCTGCTGCCGGACGTGCAGCACCGTTCGCGGCGTGCGGCCGCGTGAAGCTGCTGCCGCGCGCCCTGCTCGATGAGCTGGCCGCGCAGGCGGCGGCCAACCCGCGCGCCCGCGCCCACTACAACATCCACGCAGGGCCTGCGGATCTCGTGCAGCGTTTCGTGGTCGTGGCGCGCGCCGAGTCGTACTTCCGTCCCCACCGGCACGCCAGCCGCTCGGAGCTGGCGCTGCTGCTGCGCGGGCGGGCCGAGGTGCTGACCTTCGACGACCACGGGCAGGTGACGGCGCGCTATGGAGTCGGCGAGGGCACCGACGGCATGGCGTACGAGACCCCGCAGAACGTCTGGCACACGGTGCTGCCCGGGCCCGCCGGCTGCGCGTTTCTCGAGGTCAAGCAGGGCCCGTACGATCCGGCCACCGCCGCCGAGTTCGCCGCCTGGGCGCCCGCCGAAGGCAGCGCGACGGTGCCGCAGTTCCTGGCGTGGCTGCGCCGCGCTCAGCCGGGTGATGCGCCCTCGGCCTGAGGTCGCTCCTTCAGGTATTTGGCGAGCTCGCCGCCCGGCATCAGCTTCTCGACGTAGGTGAAGGTCCCGGCCGTGAGCACCTCGCGCGCCGCGCCCGCCAGCCCGCTCATGGCCGCGCGGTACAGCGTGGTCGACAGGCTGACGCGCTTCACCCCGGCGGCCGCCAGGTCCGCCAGCGCGAACGACTTGCCGGGCATGCCGATCATGTAGTTCACGGGCTTCTTGAGCGCGCTGCATACGGTGCGCACCGCCGCCAGGTCGGGCAGACCCGGAGCGAACAGCACGTCGGCGCCGGCCTGCTCGTAGGCCTGCAGCCGGCGCACGGTGTCGTCCAGGTCCGGCTTGCCATTGAGGAAGTTCTCGGCGCGCGCGGTCAGCACGAAGTGCAGGCGGCGCGCGGCCTCGGCCGCCGCGGTCACGCGCTCGACGGCGTGAGCAAAATCGTAGATGGGTGCGTCGTCCTCGCCGGTGGCATCCTCGATGGAGCCGCCCGCGAGGCCGGTGTCGGCGGCGAGGCGGATGGTCTCGGCCACCGTCTCGGGTGCGTGCCCGAAGCCGTTCTCGAGGTCGGCCGCCACCGGCAGCGACGTCATCGAAACGATCAGGCGCGAGTGCACCAGAGCCTCCTCGCGGGTGATCTGGCCATCGAGCTTGCCGAGCGTGGCCGCGCACGCCGAGCTCGAGGTCGCGAGCGCCTTGAAGCCCATGCCCGCCATGACGCAGGCGGACCCGCCGTCCCAGACGTTCGGAATCACGAACGCACCGGCGGCCTGGTGCAGCGCCCGGAACCGCTGCACCCTCTCCTTCTGCTCTTGCATCATTGCCGATCTCCGCCACACTGCCGCCATCGCAGCAGCCAGGGAATCAGTGTGGCACATTCCATTCCGCGCGGCAGGCTGGCGCTGAGCGCATTTGCGGCCGTGGCCGTGCTGACGGCAGGCTCGGGCGCGAGCGCAGCTCCGGGCGGGTGCCCGCAGCGCGCCGCGGTGGCGCCGGGACTGGTGCGGCTGCGGGCGGCGCTCGCGCACGGACGCATCGTCGCCTACGAGCCCACGGCGCTGCGGGTCGTCAATGGCCAGGTGACGTCCGCGGACACCGCCAGCATCCGCGCCGACCTCGCAGCGCTGCGGCCGCGCTTCGATGCGCTCATCACCTATGACGCGATGCACGGCGCCGAGCAGATCCCGGCACTGGCCGCGGCGCTCCACTACCGCGCACTCATCATCGGCATCTGGGATCCCTTCGATGAAGCGCAGCTGGCAGCGGCGGTGCGGGCGGCACGCGAGTTTCCGCAGCTGGTGGTGGGCATCTCGCTCGGCAACGAGGTGCTCTTCAGCCACCGCGCCGAGCCCGCTGCCCTCGCCGCCCAGCTGGCGCGCGTGCGCGCGCGGGCCCCGCAGGTGCCGCTGTCGACCACCGAGCCGTTCCATATCTTCCTGCAGCCTGCGGTCGCCCCGCTGCTGCGCGAGCTCGATTTCGTGCTCGCCAACGTCCACCCGGTGTTCCAGCCGTGGTTCAAGGATGCCCCCGATCAGGCCGCCGCGCAGTTCGTCGTCAACGTGCTCGCGCAGCTCGCCCCGCAGGCCTGTGGTCCGGTGCTGGTGAAGGAGACCGGCGAGCCATCGGCGCCGGCGACCGCGGGCTTCACCCCCGCGCGTCAGGCGGCGTTCTACCGCGAGCTGCGCCAGCTGCTGCCGCCCGGCGCCGAGCGCGCCTTTGCCTACTTCTCCGCCTTCGATGCCCCGTGGCGCGCCTACGATGCCACCGGCGTGCCCGGAGCCGCGCCCGGCGTGCACGAGGAGGAGGCGCACTGGGGACTGTACGATGAGGCGCGGCACCCGAAGGCGGCGGCGCGCGAGCTGCCGCCGCTGCCGGGCGGCTGAGGCTCACTTCACCGCCAGTTCCACCTTGACCTTGTCGCCGCCGTCGGCCTTGGGTGCGGCATTGACGATGAAGATGCGCGAGGCCTCGACCTGCCCGCCGGCGAGCAGTGCATCCTGGATCGCCTGCGCACGCTGCTTGCCGAGCGCCTCCAGATCCGCGTCGGGCACGTCGACGTGGTTGATGAGCGCGGCGTCGAGGTCATTGATCGCCGCCTCATAGGGGGCGTCCTTGCGCTTCGCCTGCTCCACCGCCACCACGCTCGGCGGCAGCTGCGCGTCCTTGCCGAGATCCGCCTGGAACTGCTCGTACAGCAGCTTGTAGTGGCGCGCCGGGTCGGCGAGCGCGGTCTCGCCGGCGGTATCGGGATGCTTGCGGCCGGCGTGGCTGCTCGCCACCCGCGTCAGCAGCTCCTGCTGCAGCCGTGCGGCTGCCAGCTGCGGCCGGTCGACAGTCTTGGAATATACGATCGGCACGTCGAGCTTGAGCTGCGGACGCTCGTTCAGGGCCTTCACCAGCGCAGTCAGCTGATCCTGCGCCGGCTTGTCGAGCTCCGCGCTGCCGGGGGCGAACTCGACGACGTTCATGTGCTCGCTCCCGCCGAACAGGTGTCCGAGCAGCGCAAACGGCGCGGTCGCAGCCTTGGTGATGAGGTTGACGAACACCTTCCAGATGATCGGCCCGATGCGGAACTTGGGATCGTCGAGCGAGCCGTTCATCGGCAGGTCGAGATCGATCACGCCGTGGCGGTCCTTGAGCAGCGCCACCGCGATCTTCAGGGGCAGGTGCACCGCGTCCGGGCTCTCGACACGCTCGCCCAGCTCGAGCTGGTCGACCACGAAGTGCTGCTTGGCGTCGAGCTTGCGCTGGTCGATCTTGTAGGTGACGTCCACCGAGAGCTTGCCCTTGTCGATCTTGTAGCCGGCGAAGCGCCCGGAGTACGGATTGACCACGGTCAGGTCGACGTCCTTGAAGCTCATGGTCAGGTCGGTGAACAGCGCCGCCGACAGCACGTTCACCTCGCCTCCCAGGTGCCAGGGCGAGTAACGGTCGATCTTGCCGTCGAGCTGCACCTTGGCGCGCGAGCGCGGATCGGAGGACAGGCCGGTTACCGTGCCGCCGAGCGCCTGGATGCCGATGGCAAAGCTCGGCTTGATCCACAAATCCGTGTAGTTCGCCGCGCCGTTGACGAGCCGCACCGTGCCGATGGTCATCGGGAATGGCGTGAGCGGCTTGGACGGTGGCGCAGGCGGCGGCGCCTTCCCGGCATCTCGCTGCCTGGGTGCTGCGGCTGCGGGCGGCGCGCTCGTCTCCGGCGCATCGACGGCCGGCTTGGGCGCCGCCCCGGGGGGAGTCAGCACCCGCGTGATGTTCACGGAGCGGTCCGGCGCGATGATCATGCGCACGTACGGCTCCACCGCGGTGACGGTGCCAATCTTCAGGCTCGCGGGAGCCGACGCATAGCGGATCCCGGCGACGTGCAGGTCCTTCCACTTGATGAAGTCCTGGTGCAGCGCGTTGTCCACCGTGCGCAGGTCGACGACGCGCGTGTCGCCCCGGACCGTCAGCGCCCCGTCCGCGAGCCGCTCGACATCGAGCTTCACCCCGAGGGCGCCCTTGAGCAGCGTCATGGACGTGTACTGCCCGATGTACGGCTGCAGCATCGCCAGCCCCAGGTCGGAACTCTCCACGTGCGCGCTCAGCGCACCGGACGTCGGCGTCACTTTCGCCGTGGCGCGGAGCTTGCCGGAGCCGTTGACGCCCGCGTCGAGCGCGACGTCGAGCGTATCCTCGGGCGACAGATTGAAACCGGCGACGTGGAGGTTGAGCGGCTGCAGCACCACGGCCGCCGCCGGGTTGACCTGGCGATCCTCGGCCGACACCTTGAAGCCCGTCACCGAGATATCCGGCACCTGCACGCTCCAGGCACGCGGCGACGCGGCTGCCGGCGGCGGCGGGTCCGCGCCGGCCGCTGCGCCCGGTGCCGCCGCCGCGCCGGCGCCCGGCACCAGCTGCATCAGGTTCAGCTTGCCCTGCTCCAGCCACGCCCTGATGTCGCCGCCGGACAGCTCGACCTTCGCGACGTT